>CAZPJE010000238.1:0-10583 GCA_964586725.1 uncultured Steroidobacteraceae bacterium
GCCCAGGCGCATAAAGCCGCGGGCAAGGAGGTGCGGTTCACTGCGCTTATGCATCACATCACGCCGCAGCTGCTGGTCGACAGCTTCATGCACTTGAAGAAGTCGGCGGCGGCTGGGGTCGATGGGATGACGTGGCGTGAGGGTGGCGTCTCCGGACGTGGTGTAGAAGCTGAGCTGTGAAGGCGTGCCCTTGCGGGGGCCATCGGACCGTCCGGTAGGGTTGGAGTTACGACGCTTCAACCAGACTGAGGACAGACCGATGACCGACGACAGGATGGCACTGGCCGAAATGCTTGAGAAGGGGTCCGACGGGGACCTGCTGCGCGAGATGATCGGCTTCATGGCGCAGAGGCTGATGGAGACCGACGTGCAGGCGCGGGTGGGCGCGGGCCACGGCGAGCGCAGCGAGACGCGCGAGAACTGGCGCAACGGCTACCGCGAGAGGACGTGGCACACGCGCGCCGGGACGATACCGCTGAAGATCCCGAAACTGCGCTCGGGGAGCTACTTCCCGGGCTTTCTGGAGCCGCGGCGCTCGTCGGAGAAGGCGATGACAGCGGTGATCCAGGAGGCCTACGTGCAGGGGATCAGCACGCGCTCGGTCGACGAGCTGGTCAAGGCGCTGGGCATGAGCGGGATCAGCAAGAGCCAGGTCTCGCGGCTGTGCGAGGAGATCGACGAGCGGGTCGAGGAGTTCCTGAACCGGCCGATCGAGGGCGACTGGCCGTACCTGTGGATCGATGCGATGTACGTGAAGGTGCGCCAGTCGGGACGGATCGTCTCGGTGGCCACGATAATCGCCGTGGCGGTCAACACCGAGGGCCGGCGTGAGGTGCTGGGACTGGCGACGGGGCCGTCCGAGGCCGAGCCGTTCTGGACCGAGTTCCTGCGCTCGCTGATGAGGCGCGGGCTCAGGGGCGTGAAGCTGGTGATCTCGGACGCGCACGAAGGCCTGAAGGCGGCGGTGGCGAAGGTGCTGCACGCGACGTGGCAGCGCTGCCGGGTGCACTTCCTGCGCAACGCGCTGGCCTACGCGAACAAGGGCCAGCGGCAGATGGTATTCGCGCTGATCAACACGATCTTCGCCCAGGAAACCGCCGAGGCCGCGCATCAGCAGTGGCGCATCGTGACCGACCAGCTGCGCGAGAAGTTCCCCAAGCTGGCCACGATGATGGACGGGGCCGAACACGAGGTGCTCGCGTTCATGGACTTCCCCAAGGAGCACCGGGTGAAGATCCACAGCACGAACGTGCTCGAGAGGCTCAACGGCGAGATCAAGCGGCGCGCCGATGTCGTCGGCATCTTCCCCAACGAGCGCGCGATCCGGCGACTGGTGGGCGCGCTGCTGCTCGAGCAGAACGACGAGTACGCCATCCAGAAGCGCTACATGGGCGTGGAATCCATGGCGCAGCTGAGCGAGAATCCGATGGTCAGGCTGCCGGCTGCGCCGGCTCTGGCCTGATGTAGAGAGCGACCCGAGCGGACGATCCGAGCGTCGTCACTGCAGGCTTTCTACACCACGTCCGGGGACGCCACCAAATCCGACCCGGCCAACTCGCGCTCCGGCCGGAAGCACAAGGAGCGGTCCAGGAGGTAACGAATGGGCTGAAGCACTGCTTGAAAAGGCTTCTTTAGGCCCAGACCGGACGGTTACGCATTGCGGCAAGGTGTGATTGCTGCGCGCTTACGCCCGGTGTGCGGGTCGGGCGACTGTCTGGGGGCGCGACCGCGACCCGGCCCTCGAGCCGGGCGACGTTCTGGCGGTGCTGTCGGCCGACGCCAACGGCATGGCGATGGCGAGCCACTACAACACGCGGTCGCGCGCGGCCGAGGTGATGCTCGACGGCGATGCGGCGCACCTGATCCGCGAGCGCGAGTTGGTGCGCGAGCTGTTCGCGCACGAGCGGCTCGTGCCGGCGCCCGCTGGCCGCTAGGTCAGCGCGCGGCAGGCTCCTGCCGGGCAGGCCTCGCCGGCCTCGATAACCCAGGCATCACAGGTGATGCAGGATCATGGAGAGCGACAGCGCGAGCAACCAGCCGACCACGAGCGCGTTGCCCACCCCTCCTCGTTCAACAGCGAACATCCCCTGCTGGGCGAAATAAGCAAGGTCGATGAGGGCGAGAAAGAGCATCATGCCCGCCGCGACCAGAGCGAGCGGTGAACCGAGAGACGGATTGCCGATACTGGTCAAGGATGACGCGAGCAGCAGCATCGCCAGTATCACGTCTGGCACAACGAACGCCTGCTCGTGCCGCCTGAAGCCCGGAGGCCATGCCGACTCATCGTGCTCGGCGCGAAACCACCGGATCCAGAACACGAGAATCCCCAGCGCTGTCGCTAGCTGCAACCCAATCAGCACGAGGTTCGATGCATGGCTGCTCACGGGCGGGTTTCCATGGCGATCGGATCACCTTGCGCGTCCCGGAACAGGAGCATCCGCGGGGGCACCCGATCGCGGCTGTAGACGTCCTCCATGGTTTCGGCCCGACGCACCACATCGGCCTGATCGCCGCACACCATCACCGTCGCGGGTCGGGCAAGCGCATTGAAATTTGATGCGCTCGACTCCTGATAGGCCCCGGTCTCCAGAAGGGCGATCACGTCACCCGCGACCACCTCCGGGAGCCGTGCGCCTAGAACGATCTGGTCGGCGAAGCACGAGTGCCCGACAAGATCGGCGGTCATTGTTGCGGGCCGATCGGCCTTGTTCGCGACCACATGCCGGAAGCGACTGCGTTCGAAGTGTCCGCCTGCGAGAAAGAAGGTGGTGGTGTCCGTCAGCACCCAGCTGTAGGGGAAGGGCTGGCTCTGCCTCTTGATGGTTTTCACCCGCGTAAGGTGAATGCCCGTGTCGCCGTAGAGCGACCGGCCAGGTTCGATCTGCAGCCGCACGCCCTCCGTGGGGACACTCGCCGCCTTCAGTTCGCGAAGAAGCGTGCGCACCGCAGCTGCGGCGTACTGTTCGATGGACGGGGGCGCTTCACGGAACCGATGCGAGGACAGCACCGGCAGCAATCGGGACGTCACCCGGTGATACATGCCGGCGCCCAGTCCGCGCAGGCCCGCAAGGAAGGGGAAACCCAAGGCGGTGACGACGAAATCCCTACGCGGAAGTTCCTCGTTGAGCGGATCCCGCGGACTGGGCCAGCCGCCGCCTATGTCGATCTCCTGGGGCCGCCAGCCGTCCCAGGCGGCGACCAGCTCTCCCGCCAGCTTGCCGAAGCGGGACATCAGTCCCTCCCAGAACCAGAGGCTGGCGTGGTGTCGTCCCTGATGCACGTGCAGGCCGACCAGATCGATGTTCGGCGCGGCGATGGCGCGCCGTCCCATGGAGACCAGGTACTCGGAGGGAATGCCAGACTTGTAGACCTGGATTGCCAGATCGATCGGCAAGGTCAGCTGAGAGAAATCGGTCGGGCGCCACAGGTTGGGTACGGTCGGCTTGACGCGAAGTCGGATCTTCGCGGTGCGGCCTTGCTCGGCGGACACCGCCTGGATGAGGTCGATCTCGTCAACGTCTTCGACCGTGATACGCACACCCTCGCTGACGCAGCGCGCCAGATAGTCCCGGCTCTTGCCCCCGCCGTTCACCGATACGAGCGTCCGATCTACCGGCGTGCTCAGGACGCCCGCGAGTTCTCCGGGTGAATAGACGTCGGCGCCAGCGCCTTCGTCGGTGAGAACGCTACGGCTGGCCAGCGTGGTGTTGGCCTTGAACGCCGGCATCACGTCCACCGGACCCTGCCACTCGGCGGCGAACGCCGCGCGGAAACGGCGGACATTGCGCCGCAGCTGCGTCTCTGACAGTACGAACAAAGGCGTCCCGAACCGCGCAGCCAGGTCGACGACGTCCAGTTCTTCGACATGCAGTCGCCCTTCTCTGACGGAAAGGCAATCGTCCGGCCCTGCTGGCCGAGCCTGGTCCGGACTTCCACGGCCCGCCGCTTCAACGGTGTTCAAGCCCATGAGACACCCTCCACCCCGTCCAGTGATATCTACCTGAATCATGGCGACCGACGTGCGCAGTATCCCATCATCGGGTGGGCCGGAGAATGCAGTCATGGCGCGAATGGACGAGGCCACACCAAGCGAGTACGTGCCGGTCGGCTGATGCGCGTAGGCAATGCGCCGGCGGACGCCGTCCATGTGGTGGGCGTTGCGCGGCGGACGGCCTAGAAGTGGACGGCGCGGCTCGATGAAGGCGGGATCGAGGCGCTGCGCGCGATGGTCAAATGCCGGCCGGCGCAGCTCGACGGCAGTCAGCTCGACACGACAAGTCCGGCTGAGCGAGCGCCCCACCCGCGTCAAGGCCTGGGCGCCCAAGGACCGCACGCCGTGCATCCAATTCCACTTCAACTGGAAGCATGTCTGGGCCATCGCCGGCCCGATGAACACGAACTCCGTCTGACGGCTGCACGACCGCGCGATCAAGCGCGCACAGATCGCGGAGTCCATGGGGGCACTGCGCAAGCAGCTGCGGCGCAAGCTGCTGATCGGTTGGAAGGCCGCCGCCAAGCAGATCCGCCCTTGTTCTGTGCAAGGAAGATCAGTGCATGACGCCGGCGCAGACGTTCGGGAAGTGATGCTCGCGCAGGGACACGATGGTACCGGCCGGTGATCGAGAAGATCCTGACTGTCGCACCTGGGCCTGGACCCGGAGCCCGCTCCCCGGGGGCGGGCGCGTGAGATCGGGCAACACTGACGCCACCTGAGCCGCGCCGGCTGTCATCAACGGCACATCCGCAGACTGCAGCGCCGAAGTGCTGCCGGGCGACGCTGCGCGCCGAGTGGGCGCGGCGTTGCCGAACGAGGGTCAACCTGCGATCGAGGCCGCAGATCAAGGCCAGACGAGCCCCCGGGGGAGTGGCGCGGCGGTCCGAATGGGCACCGCTGCCACGATCTTGCAGCCGCGGATACTCCGTCCGGGTGGCTCGCGGGCTGGTCGTCGGGCCTTGCGGGGGCGTTTGAAATCCCTATGCGCCACATGCCGGATCGGCGCGGCAATCGCCGGCGCCGACCGACCGGCAGTCGCCACCTGATTCAGCAGCTGCTGAATCCGATCAAGAAATCGTACGGGCACGCCGGTCGCTGGCGCGTGCGGCGGTGCGCCGCCTTACGTTTCAACCGGTCGCGTCGGCACTCAGCAGGCGGTAGCAGCTTGCGTCGAAGTGCCGGGCGCGCGCCCAGTACTGGGTGCTGAAGCCGGGCCACAGCGTGGTCACCTTGCCGCTGCGCGGATCCTGGTACCAGCTGCGGCAGCCGGTGGTCCAGACCGAGGCACGCAGCCGCCGCTGCAACTCGTCGTTGTACGCGCCCTGCACATCTTGCTTGACCTCGACCTGCGTGGCCCCGCGCGCGCGCGCCGCCCGCAGCGCGCCGACGATGTGCGCGGCATTGGCCTCGATGATGAACACCATCGAGTTGTGGCCGAGCCCGGTGTTCGGCCCGGTGATGAGGAACAGGTTCGGAAACCCAGCGACCGCGGTGCCGAGGTAGGCCTCCGCGCCGTCGCGCCACGCGTCGCTCAGCAGCCGACCGCCGGCCCCGGCGATGGTGAGCTTGCCCAGGCTGTCGGTGGCCTGGAACCCGGTGCCGAAGATGATCGCGTCGACCGGATGCTCGCGGCCGTCGTCGGTGATAATGCGGTCGGCCTCCACCCGCGCGATGCCGGCGGTGATCAACTCGGTGTTCGGCCGTTGCAGCGCCGGATACCAGTCGTCAGAGATCAGGATGCGCTTGCAGCCCATGGCGTAGTTCGGTTTGAGCGTCCGGCGCAGCGCCGGATCGGTCACCTGCGCATGCAGGTGCTTGAGCGCGATCTCGACGCCCCATTTCATGTAGCGCGGATCCACCACCGTGCCGAGCGCGGTGAGTTCGTTCTGCCAGTGGATACGCCAGCGGTTCAGCCGCATGGCCCCAGGCACCCAGCGGAAGAGCGCGCGCATGAGCGGCGAGTACGGCCGATCATGGCGCGGCACGATCCAGGGCGGCGTGCGCTGGAACACCTTCAGGAGGGCGACTTCGGGGGCGATGCGCGGGACGAACTGGATCGCGCTGGCGCCCGTGCCGATCACCGCGACCCGCTTGCCCTGCAACGGGTAGGCGTGATCCCAGCGCGCCGAGTGAAACGTGGTGCCGCCAAAGCGCTCGAGCCCCGGCAGTCGCGGCAGCACCGGCTCGGACAGACCGCCGGTGGCCAGGATCAGATGGCGCGCCCGTCGCGCGCCGTGGTTGGTCTGCACGGTCCAGTCGTGCGTCTGCTCGCCGTAGCGGGCCTCCAGCACCCGCGTGTCGAACTGGATGCGCGGCATCAGGCCGAAGCGCGTGGCGGTGTGCTTGAGATAGGCGAGGATCTCGCCCTGGGCCGGATAGATCCTTGACCAGTCTGGATTCGGCGCGAACGAGAACGAGTACAGGTGCGACGGGATGTCGCACGCCGCGCCCGGATAGTCGTTGTCGCGCCAGGTGCCGCCCACGCTGTGACCGCGTTCGAGCAGCAGCACCGAGGTAAAGCCGGCTTCGATCAGCCTGATCGCGATGCATTGCCCGCCGAAGCCGGTGCCGACGATGATGATCTCGGCGTCCAGGGGTTGATCGTTGGCTGTGGCGTCGGCTGTGCGGCCCATGTGCTGTGTCTCGTGTGTGGGGGAAGTCGCGCCGCGCGGCCGTTGCGGCTGGGCATCGCGCGGCGCGATCACGCCGCGCCCCAGGGTCGCGGTGCCTCGGCCATCAGGTACAGCAGGTCGGTGGCCAGCGCCGCGCCCAGCAACTGCGTGATCGCGCTGCTGTCCAGCGGCGGCGAGACTTCTACCAGGTCGGCCGCGACCACGTTCAGGCCCCGGAGCGCACGCAGGATCTCGCGCGCCTTGAAGCTGCCGATGCCGCCGACGCAGCAGGTGCCTGTGCCAGGGGCGAAGGCGGGATCGACGAAGTCGATGTCGAAGGTGACGTACACCGGTCCGTCGCCGACAACCCGTCGCACCTCGTCGGCGATGGCGGTGCTGTCCAGCGCCATGGTCCTGCGGCCGTCGATGTAGTGGTACGGACGGGCGCTGCGCGCGGGTGGCGTGCGGATGCCGACGTGCACGGTGCGCGCGGGGTCGATCAGCCCTTCCTCGCAGGCATGATGGAACATCGTCGCGTGATTGAGCGCCGGCATCTCCAGGCAGTCGTCGTGCGCGTTCGCCCCACAGGTACGGCACGTCGCCCCAGTCGGCCATCCGCAGGCGCTCGCGCACGTCGTACTCCCACGGCCACAGGCCCTCGGCGTACTGCCCCACCATCAGCGACTGCTCGCGGACTCCGCGCGGACCGAAGCGCGCTCCGGTGCGGTTCGATACGCCAAGGTCGTAGGCGAGCCCCACCACCGCGACATCGATTTCGGCCAGGTGGCGGGTCGCCGGCAGGCGCAGAAAGGTCGGCACACCCAGGTACGGTATGGCGTGCGCCGATAGGGCGTCGATGACAAGGCGATCGTTCATGGGCGTGGGCGGCGGTGTTGGGTCGAGGGTGTGCCGTGCGTTCGCGCGGGGCAGGGGAGAGACGCAGGGGTAAGGGGCGGCGGCCGGCGTGGCGGGGCCGTCCAGATGACGACGGTTATGATGTGAACGGATGACCCGCTGGGCCGCGGCGGTGGCAATGGCGGCCGGATGCGGCGGGGCGGTCGAGCGCGACGCGTATCGCCGCCCAGTGAGGCCACGCACAGGAGATCAGCACGATGGCGGGAAGAGCACGCACGGCAGGGGCCGGATCGGTGACGGGTCGCCCGCCCACCCGTGCACGCCGGCCCGACGAGACACTGGCTGCCGCACACGAGCGCAAGCGGGTCGAGGTGCTGGAAGCGGCCTGGAGCTGCATCCTGCGCGTCGGGCTCGAGAACGTGACGATGCGCGAGATCGCCACCGAGTTGCACGCCACCACCGGCACCGTGGTGCACTACTTCCGCTCGAAGGACGACATCCTGCTGCACGCGCTGGATCATCTGATCAGCCGGATCGTGCAGGACGTGCAGGCGCAGGTGGCCGGCCTCACCGGCCTGGCGCGGCTGGAGCGGATGCTGTTCGCCTTGCTGCCGCTGGACGAGGAGAGCGAGGTCGGCTGGCGCATCTGGCTCGCGTTTCTCAAGCCGTCGCTCGGCGTCACGGCGCTGTCGGCCGAGCACGCGCGGCGCTCTGCGTTCCTGCGCAAGAGCCTGCTCGACGAACTGAGCGCCCTGCAACGGCAGGGGGCCGTGCGCGCGGACATCGACGTGCCGTTCGAGGCCGACGCGCTGATGGCGTTGACCGACGGCATCGGCCTGGGCCGGATCATCGATGCCCGGCGCTACCCGCCGCACAAGCAGAAGGCGCTGGTCCGACGCCACATCAACACCCACCTGGCACCGGTAGCGCGCTGAGGGGCGTCGGCCTTCGGCCGCACGGGCCTGCGCGGTCGCGGGCCGCCTCACGCGTCGCGCGTTCGGCAATGCGCCGTTGCGGCGCGGCGCGTTCATTGCCCGGCCTCCGCCATGCCCAACTGGTGGCGCACATCGCGCCAGCGGCCCCAGATGTAGAAGCGGCCCACGGCGGTGTCCAGCCGGTCGATCGCATAGCCCATCTGCTCCGGCCGCAGCGCGAGGCTGCCGGGCAGGCGGGCGTCGATGCGGTCGGGCTGGTGCGAGAACACGCGGCGGTGAAAGACCACCAGTTCGCCGTCCTGCGTTTGCGCCACGATGCGGTGGCCGCGCCCCAGCAGGGTGAGGACAATCTGGATCGCGGTGTCGACCAGCAGCCACAGCGTCAGCGGCGAGACGATCTCGAACACGGTGCGCGTCAGGTCGTGCCGGTTGTAGGCGACGAAGAGCTCATACACCAGTACCTCGTTCATGATCTGCGACAGCACGAAGCTGGTGCTCAGCAGAAGCACCGGGTGAACGCCGCGAAAGGCCCAGACGTACGCTCGTACGGTCGCGTTCAGCCGGCGTTCGATGTCGGCGAGCATGCGCGCGCGCTCCGGTGTGGCGGCCGCCCAGCGCGCAGGGGGTGTCGAAGCGTCGACCTCGGCGCGCGCAGGCGACAGCGCGGTCGATTTGCGAGCGTCGCTCATGGCGGTACGTGCGACAGGGTCGTGAGGCATTCCTTGCCCCGCTCAGAACGCGCAGCCAGCGGCCACGACCCACGCCGCCGTGCCGGTGTCTCGCACCAAGGCGTTGCCCAGCCGAAGGGGGTAGACGTGCACGACACCGTGCTTGCCTTCGGTGAGCCAGCGGCCGCGGACCAGGGTAGGTGCGGTCTGTGCGGCGACCGTAGACCAGACTGTGGCCAGTGCCCTACCGGTCATCGTGAGGGATTTCAACCGCGCTCCAGGCTCTAGGGTCAGAAGCGATACGACAGGCCAAGCAGCCCGCTCCATTGATTCTTGTCTTGCGTCAGCGGGCTATCGGCGGCCTTGCCCAGCAGCCGCTGGTAGCCCACAGCACCGATCAGGTGCCAGGGTCCGCCGACGTTCCAGTCGCCAAGCAGTTCCAGCGCCGCGTTCTGCCAGCCGGATCCCGGGTCGTAGACCTTGAACCCGCTCGCCGCGCTCTGCGCCGGAGTCACGCCGTAGAAGGCCTGCATCTGCTCGCCATTGGCCCAGGTCAGACTGGGCAGCACGGTCAACTCGAATCGGCTCGTCAGTTCCAGAGGCAGATAGGCACCCAGCACACCGATCGTGCCCTGGTCGCCGTTGAGCGCCGCGCGCAATTGAGCGAACAGCGGGATGCCCAAGATCTGCACGAAACCGCTCAGACCACCGTCGACGGCGGGACTGACGTTGCCCATGCCCTTGAGCCGCGCGCTGCCGGTATCGCCTACCCGGCCCGGACTGCGGTCATTGCGGCCCTTGCGGTAGCCGAGCAGCAGGCCGAGTCCGTACTCTCTGCTGTCGATGAACTCCCAGCGGAACTGTGGATCCAGCGTCAACGGTGCGCTGTCCAGCGCAAACCTTCCCCAGTTCTCAGTCGCGTACTCGCCATTGGCCCAAAGGAGCAACCGTGGGCTCGACCCCTGGCTGCCGCTGTAGTCCGGTTGGTCGGAGGCGCCGAAGCCCAGCTCGAACTGCCAAGGCCGTGCCGACTTCTCGACTCCGGCGGCCTGCGCGCTGCCGAGCGCGAGCAGCATGGTCCCGATCACGGCGTGGAACGTGGGCGTGTTCAATGCGTCCTCCCGGAGGTGACAAGACTCATCCCTTGGGCATCGCAGCCGCCGCCGAGCGCCTTGTTGAGCGCCACGAGTCGGGAGGAGGTCTTCGTGCGCGCTTCGACCCACTGCTGCTCGATCTGGGAGCGGCCGTGCACGACGTCGAGCATCGCGGTGAAGTCGGTCAGCCCGCGCCAGCGCCTCGATGTCGGTGGCGAGCGCCTCCTGCAACGTTGCCTCGCGTTCGCGGCTGCGCACGAGTCGCAGCACGGCCTGTTCGACCTCGAGCACCGCCACGATGGCCGAGTGCTGGCGTGCAATCGCCGCCTGTTCGGTGTGCACAGGCTGTGGTGGCGGCGCGGGCGACTTGCGCGCGTGGCCTGCGGCCCTGTCTCCAGGGAGGCAAGGGCCAGCATGGGTTCCGC
>CAZPJE010000239.1:0-5363 GCA_964586725.1 uncultured Steroidobacteraceae bacterium
GTCGATCGCCTGCTTGCCGAGGATCGCCAGCAAGGGCTGTTCCTTCTCGACGAGCTTCAACAGCAGCTTCGCGGCGGCGAGCGGCTCGATCGGTGCATCGGTCTGGACATGCAGCGCCCGATCCGCGCCCATCGCCAGCGCGGTGCGCAGCTGCTGCTGGCAATCCGCGGGTCCGATGGTCGCCACCACCACTTCCTCGGCGAGGCCCTTTTCCTTGAGGCGCAGCGCTTCTTCGAGCGCGATCTCGTCGAACGGGTTGATGCTCATCTTGACGCCATCGGTGACGACGCCCGAGCCATCGGGTTTGACGCGCACACGGACGTTGTAGTCCACGACGCGCTTGATCGATACGAAGATACGCTTCATCGCCTGAAAGTCTCCGCGTTCAGCCTGGGGAATCGGCTTTAAATAAAGCCACTAACCCTATGTATTAAAACGAATAGACGGCGGCAGCAACGCGCCGCAGGGCCATCATGATAGCGAACTCTCAGAGCCCGAGCGCGCCCGGGTTCATTCGCCCGCGCGGGTCGACCAGCCGCTTCAGTTCGCGCAGCAGCTGCGCGGTGTGCGGGTCGCGGCCGCGCATGTACGGATAGAACTTGCCGATCTGCAGGTGCGCGGCACCATGGCGATGAAAAATGTCGGCGATGCCGTGCTTCATCTCGTTGACCAGGCGACGTCCATCCGGGTTGTCCGGGAACTGCGGCAGCGTTGCCGCATAGCCGTCGGGCAGCAGCCGACGCTGCGTGACGTTGAAGCCATCTTCCCAGTAGAACACCGGCTCGTAGAGGAACGCGTTCGTGCTGACGGTCATGAACATCGCGCCGTAGCGGATCTTAAGCCGCTGCATGTCGGCGGCATGCCGTTCGTAGTAGGTCGTCAGCTCGGCCCTGAAGGGCTCGACCCGCGAGAACGGCAGGATGCCGTGCACCGGTACCCAGCGCTCGCCGCGCGGGCTACGCACGTTGTACAGCGGCATGAAGGGCATCGCGTTCGCGACCGTCGGCACGCTAGCGGGCACTTCCGCGCCATGTGGCTGCAACACCGCGCGCAGCCGGCCGACCGCCGACCGGCAGGCCGCGTCGTCGAGTCCGTCGATGATCCAGTGCGCGGAGAACGCGGCGCCGGACAGGAAACTGCGGCCCGCGACCGCCATCTTGACGAGCTGGCGCAGGCCGTCGAACGCGTTGCGCGAGGTCCGGTACACGGCAGCGGCCGACTGCAGCGCCGTGGCCCGGTCGGCTTTGCCGAGTTGCCCCTGCTGCAGGGCCGGGTCCAGGCCGAAGTTGGTCAGGTTCAGGCCCTCGCGGGCTGCGGCTTCCATGCCAGCCGCCATGCTGCTGAAGTCCTTGAAACCGAACGACAGGCCCATGACGTGTGCGTGGCGCCGCATCAGGCGCAGCGCGACCGCCGTCTTGACACCCAGCGCGCCGCAGTCGCCCATGAACAGGCCAGTGAGGTCCGGCCCGTAGGAGCGCAGGAAGGGCACGCCGCTGGCGGATCCCCAGCTGCCGGTGCGCACGACTTCACCCGTGCCGAGGACGACCTCGACGCCGAGCGGCGTTTCGCCAGAGACCCCAAAGACGCCCGTGCCCCAGGTCACGCTGTTCTGCGACAGCGAACCGCCGACAGTGGCCGCCAGGCCCGAGAACGGCCCGTAGAACGGCGTGCGCAGTCCGCGCGCCAGCAGCGCCGAGTTGAGCTTCGCCCACGTCACGCCGACCTGCACGACGACATACATGTCGCGCTCGTTGAGTTCGACGATGGCATCCATCCGCGAGGTGTCGAGCAGCAGCGAACCAGGCTCTGCCGGCGCGTAGCCCTCGGTGTACGAGGCGCCGCCGCCGCGCGGCACGACCGCGATGCCACGGCTCGTGGCCAGCTGCACGACCTGGGCGACGTCCGCCGTCGACGCGGGTCGCACGACGGCCAGCGGAAGATGCCCTGCCGAGTAGATGTCGGTCGAGTGGAACTCGCACTCGGTCGGGTCGGTGATGACGTGCTCGCGCCCCAGCAGCGCTTCGAGCTGTGCGAGCAGGGCCGGCGACGACGCAGCGAGCTCGGCGTTCATGGCGAATCCTCAGCGGGAGGGTGCGGCGCGATGATGGTTGTGCGGCGGATCGCGCTGCTGGTCGATGAAGCTCTGGCGGATCTTCTGCGCCGATTCCCGCAGCCGCGGCAGGAAGCGTTCGACCGCCATCTTGAGCGGCACGGCCGTGCCGCTGAAGCGGATCGACACGGCGGCGAGCACGCGGTCATCGACGAGGATCGGCACCGCGATGCTGATCTCATCCGAGACACGCCGCGGTCGCACGGCCGACGCATACCCCTGTTGGCGGGCTTCGTTCAACAGCTTGGTGACCTCGTTGCGATTGCGCGCGAGCTTGTCTTCCTCGCGGTTCGAGCGGGTCAGGATGTCGAGCAGCGAATCGCGCTGGGTCTGCGGCGAGAAGGCGAGGTACACCCGGCCAGAAGAGGAGGTCAGCAACGGCACGCGGAACCCGGCCGAGTAACGCTCGACTGCGAGCGGGGAGCGGTGATCAGTCGACTCGCGCACCATCATCGAGGTGCCCGACAGCGACGCGATCGCCACCGGCCAGACGATTTCCTTGCCGAGTTCGTAGATGTACGGGCGCGCGATCTGCGTGACCCAGGCTTCATCGTCGAAGCCGTCCGACAGGCCCCGCACCATGATGGTCAGCCGGTAGCGGTCGTCGATGGAGTCCCGATACACGAAGCCGGCGTGGCTCAGGGTCTCGAGGATACGGTAGGTGGTCGTGCGCGGCAGCTTGATTTCCTGTGCAACCTCGGAAACGGTGGCCCCGTTACGAAGATTCAGGACAGTCAGTGCGTCCAGGCCGCGAATCAGTGCTCGGATGGGTCGGGTGGATTCCATGTTGCGTCGAAGTGTCCCGGGTTGGTGCGCCGTCGCAAGGCTCAGGTTCCAAGTGTAGGAATCGGCACCGCTGCTGTCCAACATGCGGTCATCGGCCCGGCGCTGACGCGGGTGCAGCATGCCCTGCCCATAATCACGGCCGGATCAGGGGAGGAGCCAGGGATGACCGATTCTTTAGGATGGCGGCTGAAGTTCGGCGTCGTCGCGCCATCGACCAACACGAGCGTGCAGCCGGAATACGACGACCTGCGGCCGCGCGGTGTCACCAACCACTTCTCGCGGATCATGATCCCGGACAACCCGGTGCGCAGCGACGCCGAGTTCATGGCGCTGATGCACAACATCCGCGGCGCGACCGAGCAGGCGATCGACGCGGTCATGACCTGTGCCCCGGGCTACGTCGTCATGGGCATGTCGGCCGAGACTTTCTGGGATGGCGCTGAAGGCGCGGAGCAGTTGCATCGCCGCATGGAGCAGCGCGCCGGCGTCGGCGTCGGCCTGGGTTCCCATGCGGTGCTCGAGGCGCTCAAGCGCTACGGCAGCGGCATCCGCCGCATTTCGGTGATCACGCCCTACATGCCGGTCGGCGACGCGATGGTGCGCAAGTTTTTCGAGGACAACGGCTACACCATCGTGGCGCTCGAGGGCCTGAAGTGCGCGAGTCCGATGCTGATCGCGCACGAGACGCCAGCGACGCTGCAGCGCGCGATCCAGAAGGTCGATGGACCGGATGTCGAGGCCATCGTCCAGGTCGGCACCAATCTCGCCTGCGCAGCCGTGGCCGCCCGCGCCGAGCGCTGGCTCAACAAGCCGGTGATCGCCATCAACACCGCGACCTACTGGTACGCGCTGCGCCAGAATGGCATCTTCGATCGCGTCGAAGGCTTCGGCAGCCTGCTCGCCAACCACTGAAGAAGACTGACCCCATATGCATTACGACTACATTCCGATCAGCGAGCGCAAGCCGCTGCGCTGGCCGGGGCGCAACCGCGTCGCCCTGATCATCACGATCAATCTCGAGACCTGGGATCTGGTCAAGGACACCGACCGCGCCTACTACGCCGGCGGGCCGGCCATCCTGCCGGATGTACTGCCCGGCAACGTGCCGGATTTCCCGAACTACACCTGGCGTGAGTACGGGCAGCGCGTCGGCGCGTTCCGCCTGTTCGACCTGTTCGACGGCTTCGGGGTCAAGCCCTCGTGCACGATCAACGCCGTGACGGCGCTGCGCCGCCGCGCGATGCTGGATGCGGCGCTGGCGCGCGGCTGTGAAATCCTCGCGCACAACTACGAGCAGGGCGAACTGCTGACGGACTTCGCCAAGGACCCTGCGGCGGAGCGGCGCCTGATCCGCCGCACGCTCGACGTCTACGAGAAGGCCGTCGGCCGCAAGGCGCGCGGCTGGTTGTCGTCCTCGCTGCGCGGCACCCTGCACACCGCCGACATCCTCGCGGAGCACGGCCTGCTGTTCTACTGCGACCTGATGAACGACGACCAGCCGTATCTGGTCGACACGCCCCATGGTCCGATCGTGTCGACGCCGTACACGAACGAGATCAACGATTTCACGCTGCTGACCCGCCGCAACCACACGACAGACGAGTTCCGCGACGTGCTGATCGAAGAGCTGCGCGAACTGCATCGCGAGGGCGCCGACACGGGTCGGATCATGAACATCGGCCTGCACCCGCATGTCAGCGGGCGCGCCTACCGCGCGCGTGCGCTGCGCGAGTTCCTGAAGTTCGCCAAGTCGCTGAAAGGCGTGTGGTGGACGACGCGCGAGGAAGTCGCGACCTGGTACATGGCGAATCACGAGTCCCATATCCCGCGGCCACGTCCGCCGGCGGCGCGGGCGCAACCGGCGCGCGCGCGCGCGCGGCCGCGCAGCAAGCGCTGAGGGCGGCAGGTGAGCACGGCGCAATCGCTGCCCGCCAGCCGGCTGCTCGCCTACGCAGCGCCCACCATCGCGCTGCAGGCGATGATGGTGCCGCTGCTGATGTACCTGCCGCCGACGTATTCCGAGATCACCGGCATGTCGCTGGCGCTGGTCGGCGTGATGTTCGCGGTAGGGCGTGCATTCGAGGCGTTCTCCGACCCGCTGATAGGCGCCTTGTCCGATCGCAGCCGGCATCCGTTCGGCAAACGCCGCATCTGGATGGCGGTCGGCGTGCCGATCGCGATCCTGGGCTCCTGGTTCCTGGTCCACCCGACGGCGGATGACGGCGCGGTCTATCTGCTGCTGTGGCTCATCGTGTTTTATATCGGCTGGACGCTGGTGTTCATCCCGCATCAGTCGTGGGGCGGTGAACTCAGTGGCCGCTACGACGACCGGACCCGGATCGCCGGCTTTCGGGAAACCGGCGCCTTCGTCGGCTACCTGCTGGCGGCGCTGGTGCCGCTGCTGTACTGGCAGGTGTTCCAGGGCGTGGCGGCGCCGACGTTCACGCAGATCGTCCAGGCGATCGGC
>CAZPJE010000240.1:0-6727 GCA_964586725.1 uncultured Steroidobacteraceae bacterium
GCTTCTGCCTGGGGCGCGGTGGTGTTTTCGGCGCTGGGGGCGAGCGTCATCGCCCACACGGGGTTCTATTACCTGGTCCAGCGTTATCCGGTCACGAGTGTCGCGCCCCTGACGGTGCTGTCGCCGGTGTTGTCCCTCATCTTCGGCATCTGGTGGCTCGGCGACACACTGACGCCCAGGATCGCGATCGGAGGCGCACTGACGCTGCTCGGCGTGTTCATCATCGTCTGGCGCGAGCGCCGAATGGCCGACACGGGTACCTGAGCCGGTGCCGCGCGCCGGCAGTTGCCGGCAGGCATCGCATCGCGATTCAATGGCGCCGGAGCGCGTGCCGGCGGCGGCCAAGAACGTAACGAACGGAGAGAATCGAATCATGGCGGTCAAGGGTCATAAGGGCGGCAAGGGTGGCAAGGGTGGCGAGCTGACGCGGAAGGCTGATCCGCGGCGGTATTCCAGTCTCGTGGTCGACGGCGCCAAGCAGACGCCATCCCGCGCGATGTTGCGCGCGGTTGGCTTCACGGACGCCGACTTCCGCAAGCCGCAGGTCGGCGTGGCCTCGACCTGGGCGAACCTGACGCCCTGCAACATGCATATCAACGAGCTGGCGAAAGCCGCTGTGGCCGGCGCGGATCAGGCGGGCGGCAAGGGCGTGCTGTTCAACACGATCACGGTGTCGGATGGCATTTCCATGGGTTCGCCCGGCATGCGCTATTCGCTGGTATCGCGCGAGGTCATTGCGGATTCGATCGAGACCGTCGTCGGCGCCGAGGGCTTCGATGGCTTCGTCGCGATCGGTGGCTGCGACAAGAACATGCCGGGCTGCGCCATTGCGATGGCGCGGCTCGATCGACCTGCCGTGTTCGTCTATGGCGGCACGATTCGCCCGGGCGCGAAGCGGCGCGACATCGTCGCGGTGTTCGAGGCGGTCGGCGGACACGCGGCCGGCAAGGTCTCGGATCGCGAGCTGCTCGAGGTCGAGCGGACCGCCATCCCGGGGCCGGGCAGCTGCGGCGGTATGTACACGGCGAATACCATGGCTTCGGCCATGGAGGCGCTGGGCCTGTCGCTGCCGAACAGTTCGGCGCAGGAGGCGGTCAGCCCGAACAAGCATGCCGACGCCGAGCGCGCCGGCGCGGCGGTCGTGCGTTTGATCGAGCAGGGCATCACGACGCGACAGATCCTGACGCGCAAGGCTTTCGAGAATGCGATCACGATGACGATTGCGCTCGGCGGTTCGACCAACGCCGTGCTGCACCTGCTCGGCATTGCGCGCGCCGCGCGCGTCCGTCTGACGCTCGACGACTTCACGCGGATCGGCAAGCGCGTGCCCGTGCTCGCCGACGTGCGCCCGAGCGGCAAGTACCTGATGTCCGAGCTCATCGAGATCGGCGGCATCCAGCCGCTGATGAAGCGACTGCTCGACAAAGGCCTGCTGCACGGTGAGTGCCTGACCGTCACGGGGAAGACTCTCGCCGAGAATCTTTCCGACGTCGCCGATTACCCGGCGGGCCAGGACATTGTGCTGCCGTTCGAAAACCCCGTGAAGAAAGACAGTCATCTTGTTGTTCTTTATGGAAATCTCGCGCCTGAAGGCGCGGTCGCCAAGATCACGGGCAAGGAAGGCCTGTCGTTCACCGGTACCGCCCGGGTGTTCGACGGAGAAGAAAAGGCGACCGCGGCGATCCTTGCCGGCAAGGTGCGGGCCGGCGATGTGGTCGTGATTCGTTACGAGGGGCCGCGCGGCGGCCCGGGCATGCGCGAGATGCTGAGTCCCACCGGGGCCATCATGGGCCGGGGGCTGGGCGACTCGGTCGCGCTGCTGACCGACGGGCGTTTCTCGGGCGGCAGCCACGGCTTCGTGGTCGGCCATATTTCGCCGGAGGCAGCGGTTGGTGGGCCGCTCGCGCTGCTGCGCCATGGCGATCGCATCACCATCGATGCGCGGGAACGCAGCATTGATGTCGATCTGAGCGCCGCCGAACTCAAGCGCCGCCGCGCCGCGTGGCGTAGCCCGAAGCCCTACACGAACGAAGGTGTGCTCGCAAAGTACGCGCGCGTCGTCAGCAGCGCTTCAGACGGTGCAGTCACTGACTGACCGAACATGCGGATGTTGCGAGAATATGTCGGCCCTTTAGCGGTTGTCAGTCGTCGCTCGTGCGGGTACAGTTTGCGCACTCGCAAGTCAGGGTAATGTTGCGGGTGTACGCAGCGGCGAATTCTCGAAGGGGTGCCGCGATGGAGATTGGCGGAACAGCGGCATTCATCGATCGCTGACCCCGCGAGCGCTGCCGCTGCGTTAGAAGGTTGGGGAATCGGGTTGCGCGTTCGGCGGAATGTCCGTACATTGCCGCGCCCGCAGAACGATTGTCATTCATAAACGAACTGCGACCACGGGAAGACATGGCCGCCTACGTACAACAGAACAACTCGCGCCGCATGATGGTTCTCGCGATCATCATCGGATTCCACATCCTGCTCGCGTACGGCCTGGTGTCAGGGCTGGCACGCAAGGTCGTGGAGGTGATCGCTCCGCCGCTCGAGACGGATCTCATCGAAGAGATCCAGCAGGAAGATAAGCCGCCGCCGCCGCCGCCGCCTGAAATGGAACGGCCGCCGGTCGAAGTGCCCCCGCCGGAAGTCACCATCGACATTCCGATGGATGCTCCGCCGACCACCGCGATCACCGACGTCACGGATCGTCCGGTACCGCCTGTGCCGCCGGCACCGCCGCCGCCGCGTGGGCCTACCGTCAAGGCGAAGATCGATGCGCGCCGCTTTCCAAGTTCGGAAGACTACTATCCGGCGAGCGCCAAGCGTCTCGGCCAGCAAGGCAATCCGACCGTGCGGGTCTGCGTGGGCGCGAATGGCCGCCTGATCGGCGAACCGACGATCGCTGCGTCGTCTGGCGTCGAGGCGCTCGATCAGGGCGCAATCAAGCTCGCGAAAGCAGGCCGCTACATCGCGGGCCAGACGGATGGTCAGCCGGCCGCTGAGGATTGCTTCTCGTTCCGCGTTAAATTCGAGCTCAAGGACTAAGTTTTTGTTGAGGTTTTGGATTCTCTAACCACTGGGGAAGGTAGCGACGGCCTCCACCGTTGCGAATCTGCGTCGACACTTTGAGGAAAACATGGAAAGCACCGCTGTTGTAGAAAACCCGTACGGTCTCGGCGCACTCTGGGCGCAGGGCGACTTTGTGGCCAAGGGCACGCTGATCATCCTGGTGATCATGTCGCTGTACTCGTGGTACATCATCTTTTTGAAGGTGTGGGATCAGCGCAAACTCGCCCAGTCGGCCAAGCAGGCAGAGCAGAAGTTCTGGACGGCGGGTTCCATTAAGGAAGCGGCTGATCGTCTGCCCAAGGACGACCCGTTCCGCCTGATCGCCGAAGACGGCATGCGTGCTGCGTCGCATCATGACGGTCGACTCACGGACCGTATCGAGCTGCATGAGTGGATCACCATGTCACTGCAGCGCTCGGTCGACGCCATCAACCTGAACCTGACTGCCGGCCTCGGCGTGCTCGCCACCGTCGGTTCGACCGCGCCGTTCGTCGGTCTGTTCGGCACGGTGTGGGGCATCTACCACGCGCTCGTCGCGATTGGCGTATCGGGTCAGGCCTCGATCGACCGCGTCGCCGGTCCCGTCGGTGAGGCGCTCATCATGACGGCCATCGGCCTTGCGGTCGCGGTTCCGGCGGTCATGGGTTACAACTGGCTGATCCGCCGCAACAAGACGCTGCAGGAGAGCCTGCGGAACTTCACCGGCGACCTGCACGCCCTGCTGGTCAGCGGCGCCCGCGTGCCGACCCCGGCCCCGGGTGCCCCGGCTGCCGCTGCGCCTGCTGCGAAGAAGTGATTCGGCGCGTCGGGCCGGAGCGCAAGCTCCGGCCCGGCAGACCGGTCGACCCATCAGCGTGGTGAAAACCAACGCTTCTGTCCGCGTAGATTGTTCAGGAAGACACTGACATGTCCATGAGCGTCGGGGCGCCCGAAGGCGACGAACAGGTAGAGAAATCAGACATCAACACGACGCCGCTCGTCGACGTCATGCTGGTGCTGCTCATCATCTTTCTGATCACGATTCCTGTGATCACGAAGACGGTGAAGGTGGAGTTGCCGAAGGCGGCCAACATCGCTACACAGACGAAGCCGGAGAACATCACCATCGCGGTTGATGCCAATGGCAACATCTACTGGAACAACAGCGCTGTGCCCGACACGGGTTCGCTGCTCGAGATGATCAAGGTCGAGGCGGTGAAGCAGCCGCAGCCCGAGATCCATATCCGCGGTGATGCCCAGGCTCGCTTCGAGGCCATCGGCAAGGTCATCTACACGGTGCAGCGCGGCGGTATCGTGAAGGTCGGCTTCATCACCGAGCCGGATCGCGGTATCCGCGGTTCACGCTGAGAATCAAGACGAAAGGATTTTTCCCATGTCCATGAGCGTAGGCAATGATTCCGGCGAAGATGGCGCGATGTGCGACATCAACACGACGCCGTTGATCGACGTCATGCTGGTGCTGTTGATCATGTTCATCATCACGATCCCCGTGATGACGCACGCCGTGAAGCTCGACATGCCGCGTCCGACAGACGCTCCGCCGCCGCCGGTGCGTCCGGAAGTGATCGACATCGAAATCGACTTCGATGGCACGATCGTCTGGAACGGCACCCCGGTTTCCATGGAAGCCGTCGAAGGCTACTTCCGGCAGGAATCGTCGAAGGATCCGCAGCCGGAACTCCACCTGCGTGCCGACAAGCGCGCACGCTACGGCACGGTGGCCGTGGTGCTGGCTTCGGCACAGCGCAACCGCATGCAGAAAATCGGCTTCGTGAACGTCTCGGAGTTCCGCGAATAAGCCGAACCCTCGGGCAGGGCAGAGCGGGCCGGGAACTCAGGCCCGCCTGACCGCTCCAATGTTCAACGGGCCGTGCGCGCAACTTCGGCGGCGTCCCTGACTTTTGTGTGGACAGAGTCCAGAAGGATAGCCAGCATGAAGACGTGGGCAGTTGCCGCCGTAGTGGCGGGTATCGTGGCAGGCGTCGCGGCTCAGCCCGCGGTTGCGCAGGCCAAGCAGAGTGTCAGCAAGGCTGTCGCAAAGACGCTGGCTGCCGCTCAGGATGCCACCAAGAAGAACAATTGGAAGGAGTGCCTCGCCAAGGCGCGTGAGGCCGATGCTGCGGCGAACAAGACGCCGTATGACAACTTCGCCATCTCCGAGATGGTCGGGTTCTGCGCGATCCGCACCAACGACTACGCCGCTGCGGCGCGTGCACTCGAGACGGGCCTCGAGTCCGGCTTTTTGGCGCAGGACCAGGTGCCCTCGCGCATCCGGGCCTTGTCCCAGGTCAATTACCAGATCAAGAACTACGGCAAGGCCATCGAGTTCGGCAACCGCGCCATCAAGGGCGGCTTTGCGGATGGCGACATCTTCACGCTCGTCGGCCAGGCGTACTACATCCAGGGCGACTTCAAGACGGCCCGCAGCTTCATCGGCGACTGGGTGTCCGGCCAGGAAAAGCGTGGTCAGGCACCGCGCGAAGGCGCGCTGCAGCTGCTGCTCAGCTCGTGCATCAAGCTCGATGACTCGGAGTGCACGACCTCGGCGCTCGAGGGCCTCGTGGCCCGCTACCCGAAGGATGAGTACTGGCAGAACCTGATGCGTTCGATGTTCCGCGCCGGCGGCTCGGACGCCATCATGCTGAACGTGTTCCGTCTCGCCACGGAAGTGAACGCCATGCGTCGTTCTGAGGACTACACCGAGATGGCGCAGCTCGCGATCGAGCAGGGCGTCCCGGGCGAAGCCCAGGCGGTGCTAGAGAAGGCGTTCGCGAGCAAGGTGTTCACTGAAGCCCGTGACGTCGAGCGCAACCAGCGCTTGCTCGCATCCGCCAAGCAGCAGGCCACGGCTGACAAGGCCACGCTGGCGAAGGACGACAAGGCGGCTGCAGCTATGAAGACGGGTGAGGCCGATGTGCGCATCGGGCTCGCCTACCTCAGCTACGGTCAGCTGCCGCAGGCCTTGGCTGCGATCGAGCGTGGCATCGGCAAGGGTGGCCTCCGGAACCCGGCGGAAGCACAGCTGCTGCTGGGCATCACCCAGCTGCGTTCTGGCAACAAGGCTGAAGCGGTGAAGGCGTTCAAGGCGGTCAAGGGCGACCCGACGCTGACGCGGCTCGGCAACCTCTGGGCGCTGCGCGCTCAGTAGGCCTCAGACCTTGCGCTGCTCCGCCTGTGCGGGGCGCACGCAGGGTCAGACAGGGCTTGAACTGGAAGGCCGGCTGACTCAGCCGGCCTTTTCTATTGGCGACACACGCCGCTCCGCAGGGCGACCCACACGTGGCCCCGTTCTTCGACGCGCTGGATCGCATCAATGCGCTTGTCGATCAGTCGCCCGGGTTTATCTGGCGTCTACAGAGCGACAGCGGAAATGCGGTCGACATACAGCCGACTCCTGATTCCTTGCTCCTAGGGAACATGTCGGTCTGATCCGACGCTGAGACACTGTTCGAATTCGTGTACCGCAGCGCCCACACCTCGGTGATGACGAAGCACCTAGACTTCTTCGATCGATTCGACGGCGCCTACCGGGCCCTTTGGTGGGTGCCGGCGGGCCACATTCCAGGCATCGACGAGGGGCTTTCGCGTCTCTGGTGACTGGATCGATACCGACCTACGCGCGAAGCGTTTACCTTCAGATGGAATCCAAACCCGGGCAAAGAAAAAG
>CAZPJE010000241.1:0-4593 GCA_964586725.1 uncultured Steroidobacteraceae bacterium
CTCGAGCCCGAAGACATCGATGCCGTGCACGTGGGCAACGCATTCGGCGAGCTGTATCGCGGCCAGGGTCATCTCGCGGCGATGGTTGCGCAGGTGCAGCCGCGACTGCACGGCAAGCCCGCGATGCGTCACGAGGCCGCCTGCGCCTCGAGTTCGTTGGCAATCCTCGCGGCGACCGCCGAACTCGAAGCGGGGCGCTACGACTGCATCCTCGTGGCCGGCGTCGAGGAGGAGAAGAACCTGCCGGGCGATCAGGCTTCGCGCGTCCAGAACGCGGCCTCGTGGCAGGGCCGCGAAGGTCTCGATTGCCAGTTCATCTGGCCGGCGGTGTTCGGCCGCGTGGCGATGGAGTACGAGGCGCGCTACGGGTTGGATCGGCGCTACCTGAACCGCATCGCCCAGATCAACATGACGAACGCGAAGCGCAATCCGCGCGCGCAGACGCGCGGCTGGAAGTTCGGGCCCGACACCTTCACCGACGACGACGCAGCCAACCCGGTGATCGAACCCGGCACGCGCCGGCAGGACTGCGGCCAGATCACGGACGGCGCGGCGGGAGTCGTGCTTGCCTCGGAGCGCTTCATCCGCGATTACGCCGCGCGCCGCGGTGCGCGTCCCGAGGACTTTCCGCGCATTCTCGGCTGGGGGCACACGAATGCCGGCATTCGCTTCCTCGACAAGCTCGAACGCAGTCGCAGCGAGGCGCTGATCTTCCCGCATGTCGCGCAGGCCATCCGCGACGGCTGGCGGCGGGCGGGCTTGCCCGGGGTCGAGGCGCTCGACGGTATCGAAACCCATGACTGCTTCACGTCCACGGAGTACATGGCGATCGATCACTTCGGCCTGACGCCGCCAGGCCAGAGCTGGCAGGCCATCGACAGTGGCGCCATCGAGCCCGGCGGGCGCTGCCCGGTGAATCCGTCCGGTGGCCTGATCGGCGTCGGACATCCGGTGGGCGCCACGGGTGCACGCATGCTGCTCGATGCGGCGCGCCAGGTGACCGGTACCGCAGGCGAATACCAGGTCGACGGCGCGCGAACGTTCGGCACGCTGAACATCGGCGGCTCGCTGGGCACCGTGGTCAGTTTCGTCGTCGGGCGTCGCGACTGACGCCCAGCTTTGCAGCGGGAGAGATTCGATGCAGGCATGGATCCATGACGCCGTCCGCACCGCGCGCGGCAAGGCGCGGCCGGATGGCGGCCTCGCGGCGCTCAAGCCGCAACAACTGGTCGGCGGACTGGTCGATGCGCTGGAAGCGCGCGGCCACGAGCCGCGCCGCGTCGATGCGCTCGTGCTGGGTTGCGTCGGCCAGGTCGGCGACCAGGGTGGCAACATCGCGCTCGTCAGCAAGCTGCATGCGGGCGTCCGCGACGAAGCAGCCGCATTCGCGCTGAACAACTACTGCGTGTCCGGCCTCACGGCCATCGGCCATGTCGCACTGCAGGTGGCGGCGGGTCAGATCGAGCGCGGCCTCGCGGGCGGCGTCGAGATGATGTCGCGCGTGCCCTTCATGGGCGACCAGGCCAGCTATTACACGGACGCGAGCTTTCCCAAGCGCACCCGCTACGTCCCGGTCGCGCTGGCGGCCGATCGGCTTGCGCAGACGCGTGGCGTGTCGCGGCAGGAGCTCGATGCCGTCGCGCTCGCTTCGCAGCAGCGCGCGGCGGCGGCCGAGGCTGCGGGCACGGGACTCGCCTCGCGCGTTGCCGTCGGCGGCCTGGCGGTCGACGAGTGCATCCGCTCGAAGACGTCGGCGCAGTCGCTGGCTGACTTGCAGCCGGCGTTTGCCGGGCTCGCGGCGCAGTACGCCGATGCGCTCGAGGGTCCGCTCGACCACCGGCACACGATCTCGCACGCGCCGCCGGTCTGCGACGGGGCAGGCCTGGCGCTGATCGGGGGCGCGACGGGCGGCAACACCGCACCGCGCGCCCGCATCGTCGCGTATGCGGAGTCCGGTGGCGATCCGCAGGCGTCGCTGCTCGCGGGCTTCGCCGCCATGGAGCGCGCGCTGCGGCAGGCTGGGCTGGCGCTGGCCGACATGGATCGCATCGAGTTCATGGAGGCGTTCGCGGTCACGCAGGCGCTGTTCCTGCGCGAACATGCGGTCGACCCGCAGCGAGTCAACGTCGCCGGCGGTCACGTCGCGCGCGGGCATCCGATGGGCGCGAGCGGCGCCATTCTGCTGTCGACACTGCTCGACGCGCTCGACGTCGCGAACGGGCGTTTCGGGCTGGTCGTCTGTTCAGGGGCTTCGGGCGTCGGTGCCGCGATGATCGTCGAGCGCACTGCGGCGTAGACCTGTCGTCGCGGTGACGATCTCCCGCGGCGTCACGTCGGCGCGCTGTCGCACAGCTTGACGAGCTCTGCGCGGACAACCTTGCCGACGCTGTTGCGCGGCAGCTGGGCCGCGACCACGAGGCGCTCCGGGCGCTTGAACACGGCGAAGCCCTGCGACGCGAAGTGCTCGCGCACCGCCTCGAGCGTGACGGTGGCGCCGGGTCGCGGCACGACGACCGCGCAGATGCGCTCGCCCATGATGTCGTCCTTGTAGCCGCAGACGGCGCCTTCGAGCACCTGCGGCAACTGCGACAACGCAGTGTCGAGCTCTTCGGGCGCGATCTTGACGCCGCCACGGATGATGATCTGCTTGAGCCGGCCGACGAATCGATAGAAGCGCAGGTCCTTGCCTTCGCCGCACAGTTCGAACAGATCACCGGTGCGGAACCAGCCATCCGCCGTGAAGCTCTGTGCCGTCAGGTGCGGGGCGCGGAAGTAGCCATCGAACACGGTCGGGCCGTGGATCTGCAACTCGCCAGGCAGCCCGGCCGCCAGGATCTCGGCGCCGCTTTCGGTGTCGACGATGCGGGTCTGGATGTTGACCGGCGGCGGCTCCGTCCAGTCGATGTCGTCGCGGCCAAAGCGCGGGAACCACAGCGCGCGCTTGACCGGGTCCGCGGTGATGCGCGCGTTGCACAGCAGCGACACACCTTCATTCGAGCCGAACATGTTGACGATCTCGATGCCGAAGCGATCGTGATAGCCCTGGATCATCGCGGGGTCGAGCGGTGCGGAGCCCGAGCCGATGCAGCGCAGCGAACTGAGGTTGACGCCCGCGAGCAGGCGTTCGTCCTTCAGCAGCATGTTCAGGATGGCCGGCGGCGCGATCGCGTACTGCGGCTGCTCCTGGCTGATCTGCTGCAGGTAGACCGCGAGATCGAGCGGATGATGCAGCAACAGCGTGCCGCCGCAATGCAGCCAGCTCGTGAAGCAGCCGCCGATCGCGGCCATGTTGATCAGCGGAAACGGATTCAGCAGGCGATCGCCGGGCTGGATGCCGGCGCCGCGCAGATGCGCATAGCTGATCGCAATCCAGTGATTGTGCGAGCGTGGCACGCCTTTCGGCACGCCCTCGGTGCCGGAAGTCCAGCAGATCGTCGCGATGTCGTCGGCATCGACCGGATGGGCGGCGACATGCGCGCGCAGCACGTTCCGCGAGTCGTCCGTCACCGCAGCCGGCGTGAACGCGACACTGCCAGCCGGTGCGTCGTCGCCAAGGCACAGGACCAGCAGCGCGCGGTCCGCCGCGAGTTCGACAGCGCCCGCGGCATGGTCGACGCCGCGCATGCTTCGCACCGTCAGCGCGGCACGCGCGCCCGTCAGCGTGACGATCTCCTCGAGTTCGTGCCGCCGGAACTGCATCGGCACGGGGCTGATGATGATGCCGAGCCGCATGGCCGCGAGGTACAGCGCACGTACTCGACGATGTTCGGCAGTTGCGTGATCAGGATGTCATCGCGGCGCAGGCCCAGTTCGAGCAGGCGCAGCGCGTAGCCGTCTGACAGTTCGCCGAGCGCCGCGTAAGTCAGGCGCTGCGGCGCTCCGCCGACGAGCGCATCGCGATTCGGCGGATCGGCGACCGCGAGCCGCTCCGGGATTGCGCGCACGTGCGCATCGAACAAATCGTGCAGGCGCTGCTCGCCCCACCAACCCCGGGCGCGGTACTCCTTCAAGAGATCGTCATGGGTCGTGCGCACAGCTGCATTCCTTTGCGTGGGCTGGTTCGAGTATAGGAACCGGTCGCGACTGCATCAATTGCCGTTCGTGGGCGGCGGCGATGCCGGCGGCGCGATGATGACCTCGGGGTCGGGCGGCTCTGCATAGAGTCGCGCCACGTCGGCGCCGCGCCGCGCCAGGGCGACCCGCTGGTTGATCGTGCCCTTGTCCGACACCTCATGCTGGTCGACGCTGGGTGGTTCGGTCAGCAGCATCATGCGATCGATGCGCTCGCTGGAGCCTCGTCCGGCGTTGAAGGCGGCGAGGCGTGCCGCGAGCTCGCCCGCCGGGATGGCTGCAGTGCCCGGCTTGGGCCATGCCAGCAGCGCGACGCGGTCGCGGTGCTCGCCGCAGACCAGCACATCTGCGAGCAGCGACGCGAACGCCTCGAGGATCTCTGCGCGCAGGCGCCCCGCGGCGACCCAGGTGCCGGTCGCGAGCTTGAAATCGTCCGTCAATCGACCGGAGAACTTCAGGCCCTTGTGCAGATCCTGCGGATCGTGGAACTGCGCCGTGTCGCCGGTCCTGTAGAAACCCTCG
>CAZPJE010000242.1:0-21936 GCA_964586725.1 uncultured Steroidobacteraceae bacterium
CGAAGTGCTGGTGTTCAACACGCAGCGCGGCCCGACGGCTGACGTGCGGGTGCGGCGTGCGCTGTCGATGGCGATCGACCGCGTCTCGATCGCGCGCAACGTCGTCGGCATGGCGGGCGTCGAGGCCTGGGGCTACGTGCCCCCCGGCGTGCTGAACTACGAACGCGGGGCGAAGCCCGATTTTGCCGCCTGGCCGCTCGAGCGGCGGCTCGCCGAGGCGAAGGCGCTGCTCGCGCAGGCGGGGTACGGCCCGCAGCGGCCGCTGCGCCTGCGCTTGAGCTTTCCGGGCAGCGAACTGAACCGCAAGGTCTCGGTGGCGCTGATGACGGGCTGGCGCCGCATCGGCGTGCAGGCGGATCTCGCGCAGAAGGAGACGCGTTCACTGATGGCGGATGTCGCCACAGGCGATTTCGACGCCGCGCGCTTCGTGTGGCTGGCCGGGTTCAGCGACCCCTATTCGTTCCTCGAGCGCATGCTGTCGACGGGGTCGACGGTGGCGATGAACGCCGCGCGCTATCGCAACCCTGCCTACGACGACCTGTTGCAGCGGGCGGGGCAGGAGGTCGATATCGGGCGCCGCGAGGTGCTGCTGCGGCAGGCCGAAGCGGTGGCGCTGGCTGACCAGCCGGTCGCGCCGATTTACTATCTCGTGGGGCGCAGGCTGGTCTCGCCCCGGGTCAGCGGCTTCGTCGAGAATCCGCGCGGCCTCTATGTCAGTTGGTACCTGTCGGTGACACCCAAATGAATGCAGCTGTGCAGACCCTGATCCCGCCGCTCGAACCGGCCCGCTCGAGCCAGACTGTCTACGTGCCGACGCGCGCGGAGAAGGCGCGCCAGGATTTCGTGCTCGGCCTCAAGCTGCTGGCCAACGGCGCCGTGCAGCAGCGCGTCCGCGAGGCCTATGCCACCACGGTCGAGCCCGCCGTGACGGCCGACCGCGGCGCGCCGCCGCAGCAACGCCGCGACGTCGAGCGCGAGCTCGCGCGCACATCCGAGTTCCGTCACTGGGCCGCGCTGACGCACGCGAGCCAGAGCCAGATGTGGCGCGCGATCGAGGCGACGACCCGGCGCGTGCAGCCGGAGGCGGAGCGCCGCTACCTCGCGCTGCGTTCGGGCGCGGTGCAGCCGCGCGGCTCGCTCGAGCTCGATCCGGTGCTGCACGTGCCGCCGCCGATCGGCAATACGGAGATCCATCGCCAGCCCGGCGGCTTCGTCGGCGGTCCCGATCCCGACATCACGCCGGGCCTGCGGTATGTCGGCGCGTCGATGATCTACGCACCCGGCAAGGGCAACGCCGCCGCCGCCGGCGATGCGCGCGGCCGGCAGCTCGCGGAACTCGTCGCGGTGAAGTTCCCGGGGCTCGCGCCGCGCCGCATCCTCGACATCGGTTGCGGCGTCGGCGTGCACGCGCAGGCGGTAGCGCTCGAGTTTCCGGCCGCCGAGTACCACGGCGTCGACGTCGCTGCCGGCCTGCTGCGCCTCGGCCACGTGCTCGCCGAGGAGCGCGGCGTCCCGATCCATTTCCACCAGCGCGACGCGGCCGCCACGGGTTTTCCCGATGGCCACTTCGACCTCGTGATCTCGCACATCCTGTTCCACGAGACCAATTCGGCGCGCCTGCCGCAGATCCTGCGCGAATGCCGCCGCGTGCTGCGGCCGGGCGGGGCGATGCTGCACCTGGATGTCGCGACCCAGGTCACGCGCCAGGGGCTGGCCGATCAGGTCATGAACGACTGGCAGGTGCGCTGGAACGGCGAGCCGTTCTGGACCGGCTTCGCCGAGCGCGATATGCGCGAGCAGATCATCACAGCCGGATTTGATGCCGGGCACGCCTTCGCCGAGCACCAGCGCTTCGCCGGCGGCAACGTCTCGTACATTTTCGGCGCGCAGGCCTGAGCAGGTTCAGCGCTGCCAGCGCTGGCGGCGCGCCCAGTCCTCGAGCGGCGTCAGCGTGACGGGCAGCTCCGCCAGCGTCGCGCGCATGTCGACGCTGAACGGGCGCTCGGGTGATTCGTTGTACCAGCGGTAGATGCGGCCGAGATCCTCGAGCAGGCGCGCGCCTGTCGCGGGATCCGGATGGCGGACCTGCGGCGCGATCGCCGCGCAGAAGTCCGCGACGCTCTGGCTGACGAAACGGATCGGCCGTCCGAGCGCGCGCGTCAATGCGGCGGCGACGTCGGCACCCCGCAGCGCCTGCGGTCCGCCGATCGCGTAGCGACGGCCAGCGAGGTGCGGCCTGGACGCTGCCGCGACCATCAGCGCCGCGAGATCTTCCTGGCAGACCCAGCTGACGTCGAGATCGGGCGCGTGCGGATACTCGAGCACGCCGCGCTCGACGATGCCCGGGCGCGCCCAGCCGCGCAGCAGGTTGCCCATGAACACGACCGGATTGAAGACGATCAGCGGCACGGCGGCGGCCACGAAGGCATCGACCATGGCGACCCGGACGTCGTGCGACGGATGACCGTTCGCGCGCGCGCGCAGCGGCATCGACGTGTTGAACAGCACGAGCGGCGTGCCGGCCGCGCGCGCCGCCGCCGCGACCGCGGCGGCCTGCCGCTCGAGCGTCGCGCCGTCGTTGAACGAGCTGGACGGAAAATTCGCGAACAGGACGTCGATGTCCTGCACGGCGCGGGCGAGGCTCGCCGCGTCGTTGAAATCCACGGCGCGCAGCACCGTGCCCGCGGGCAGCAGCGCGCCGGCGCGCGCGGGGTCGCGCGCTGCGGCCGCGACCTCGAACCCCGCCGCCTGCGCGGCCTCGACCTGGGCGGCGCCCTGGTCACCCGTGGCGCCGAGCACCAGCACACGCACAGCCGCGCTCATCGGTCAGCGACGCACGAACAGTTCGCCGCCCTGCCAACGCGCGCAGGTGTCGCGCCAGCCGTCGAACACGCCGGCGAGGCCGGGCGAGTACTCGAGCAGTTCGATCATGCAGCCGATCTGGGCGGTGGCATCGAGGTAGGCGAACGCCGGGCCCTTGCGCACGCGGCCGCGGTTTGCGACCACGCTGCCGCGCGCGACATGGTCCGCGATGTCGCGCTCGATGTCGTGCGTCCAGAAACACAGGTGGTGAAAGCCCTCGCGCCCGGCCGGCACCGTGTCCCGGTAGCAGGTGGGTCCGGCGACGGTCGGCTGGATCAGTTCGATCTGCACCGCGCCGGCGTAGCAGATGGCCGTGCGCATCCCGAGCTGCGCAGGCGCGCCGCGGTAGGTGACATCGGTGAAGAACTCCGGCTTGTAATCGGCCAGGAAGAACGGGCCGATGCCGAGCATCTTCGAGAAGCGGGTCGCGGCGGTCTCGAGGTCGTCGACGACCCAGGCCTGCTGCAGTAGATCGCGCGTGGCAGGAATCATGCGGACTCTCCGACCGGCACCTGCACCGATCGCTTGATGGTGTCTAGGACGATGCTGGAACGCACGTCGCGCACGCCGGGAATGCGCAGCAGGCGGCGCAGCGTGAAATCCGACAGCGCGTCGATGTCGTGCACGACGACGTGCAGCAGGAAATCCATGTCGCCCGTCATCGCATAGCAGGCCATGACCTCGGGCCGTTCCTGCAGCGTGCGCCGGAAGCGTTCGGCAATCTCGTCGGTGTGCTGCTCGAGCTTGATCTGCACGAAGGCCTGGATCGAATGACCGACCTTGCGCGGATCGACGATGGCCGCGTAGCCCTGGATCACGCCGGCATTCTCGAGCTCGCGGACGCGCCGCGCGACGGGCGTCGGCGTCAGCCCGATCAGCCGCGCGAGCTCGACGTGCGACACGCGGCCGTCGCGCTGCAGGGTCTCGAGGATGCGTTGGTCGGTGCGATCGAAGCGCATGCGCGAACTATAGCGCGGTAGACTGCGCGCATCATGGATCTGGCCGAATTCCGCCCGGGCGTGCCCGTCGAAATCTCGCCTGGCGTGCGCCGTGTCGTCGCGCCGAACGCATCGGCGATGACAGGCCCGGGCACCAACAGTTACGTGCTCGGCGCCGCCGGCTGGGCGGTCATCGATCCGGGCCCCGACGATCCGCAGCATGCCGCGGCGCTGCTGGCGATTGCGCCGGCGCCGCGCTGGATCTTCGTCACGCACACGCATCGCGACCACTCGCCGCTCGCGCAGCGGCTGGCCGCCGCGACCGGCGCGCAGCTGGTCGGACGACCGGGTCCGCCGGACGGACGGCAGGACACGGGCTTCCGGCCGGACATCGTGCCGCAGCGCGACCAGCTCTTCGAGGCGCCAGGGGCGAATGAGCTGCTGCGCGCGATCGACACCCCGGGGCATGCCTCGAACCACGTCTGCTATCTGCTCGAACCAGCAGGGCTGCTGTTCTCGGGCGATCACATCCTCGATGGCATGACGCCGGTGATCCTTGCTCCGGATGGCGACATGCAGCACTACCTCGAAGCGCTGCGCCGCCTGCGTGAGCTAGTGCTGGCGGGCATCGCGCCGGGCCATGGCCGGCTGCTGCGCGAGCCGCACGCGGTCATCGATGCGCTGATCGCGCATCGACTGCGGCGCGAGGCGAAAGTCATCGCGGCGCTCGCGAGCCAGGGCAGCGCTGATCTCGCGGCGCTGGTCGAGGTCGTATACGCCGACACGCCGCGGGCCCTGCACGGGCTCGCGCGACTGACGCTCGAAGCGCACCTGATCAAGCTCATGCGCGAGGGTCGGGCGGGGCGCGACGGAGACCGCTGGTTTGGCGGCTGAATCCGGGTCCGCGCCCGGGCGCGGCATCGAGGTGCAGTTGCGCCGGGTTTCGCTGCACCGCGACGGGCGGCGCGTGCTCGACCAGCTCGACTGGCGACTGCGTCCCGGCGAGCGCTGGGTCCTGACTGGCGCCAACGGCGCAGGCAAGACGCAACTGCTGAAGCTCGTGGCCGGCGCCGTCTGGCCGGATCCGGATGGCGTGTCGTGCCGGCGCTATCGGTGGCGCGGGCAGTGGCACGACGGGCAATGGCACCACGGGCCCGTCGAGTTCGAGAACGCCATCGCGTATCTCGGGCCCGAGCGCCAGGAGCGCTACGAACGTTATGGCTGGAACTTCACCGTGCGCAGCGTCATCGCCACCGGTTGCACGCAGACCGACATCCCGGATCGTCCGCTGCGGGAGATCGAGCGCCGCCGCGTCGCGCGCCTGCTGCGCGAGTTCGGCCTCGAGCGACTCGCGCGGCGCCGCTTCCTGGCCTTGTCCTATGGCCAGCGCCGGTTGACGCTGCTGGCGCGCGCGCTGGCCAGCCAGCCGCAGTGGCTGCTGCTCGATGAGCTGTTCGGGGGTCTCGATGCCGCGCATCGCGCGCAGCTCGCCCGCTGGTTCGAAGGTCCCGGACGGCGCCACAACTGGGTGCTCGCGACGCATCGCCCTGACGAAGCCCCGCGGTCAGCGACGCGCCATGTCGAGCTTGTCGATGGCAGGCTCTCGCGACGGCGCAGCGCCGCAGTGCCGCGCGCAACCCGGCGCGGCACCGCGCCACTGTTGGTCGCGGCGCCGCCGCTGGCGCCGTTGCGGCGGCGCACGGTGCTGGTCGAGTTCGAGCGCGCCAGCGTGTTCATCGACTGGCAGCCCATCCTGCACGACCTGCAGTTCACGCTCGGGGCGGGCGAGGGCTGGGTCGTGCATGGCGCGAACGGTGCGGGCAAGACGACGCTGTTGCGCGCGATCTGGGGCGACCTGCCAGTCGCGCGCGGTGGGGAGGTGCGCCGGCGCGGCGTCGTACCCGGCGTGCCGCTCGAAGTGTTCCAGCGCCGCAGTGGCTTCGTCGCGCCGCATCAGCATGCGCTGCAGCCGCGCTCTGCAAGCGCGCTAGACGTGGTCGTCTCCGGCCTGCGCAACAGCGTCGGGCTCGATGCACCGGTGCGCGCCGCCGAGCGGCGTCGCGCCCTGAGTCTGCTCGGCGCCGTGGGCCTGGAGTCGCGCGCGGATGATTCCTTCCACGCGCTGTCCTGGGGCACGGCGCGCCGCGTGCTGCTCGCTCGCGCGGCGCTCGCGCGACCACGCCTGCTGCTGCTGGATGAACCCTGCGCCGGACTCGATCCGGCGGCCCGCGCCGCGATTCGTAGCGACATCGATCGCCTGATCGCGCAGGGCGTTGCGGTCGTCATGAGCGCGCACCATCGCGACGAGTGGCCGGCGCGCGCCGGCTTCGAGATCGAGCTCGACGCCGGGCGGCTGCGTTACGCTGGCGTCCTGCGAACCACCGGGCACCCATGAGCAGCAGCGCTGACCCTGACTGGAACACCCTGGGCCTCGACTGGCCGAATCGCGCCGCCAGCCGCTTCGTGCAGGCCGGCGGAATGCGCTGGCATGTGCAGCAGTTCGGGCAAGGCCCGGCCATGCTACTGATCCATGGCACGGGCGCTTCGACGCACTCGTGGCGGGATCTCGCACCGCGGCTCGCGCGTCGCTATCTCGTCATCGCACCTGACCTGCCCGGTCATGGCTTCACGCGCTGCGCGGACGCCGACCGGCTGTCGTTGCCCGGCATGGCGGAAGCCGTGCGCGCGCTGCTCGATGTGCTCCGAATGGAACCGGTGTGGGCGGTCGGACATTCCGCCGGCGCCGCGGTGCTCGCCCGCATGTGCCTCGATGGGCGGCTGCGGCCGCGCCGGCTCGTCAGTCTCAACGGCGCGCTGCTGCCGCTCGGCGGGCTGCGCAGTCCGCTGTTTGCGCCACTCGCGCGATTGTTCGTCGGCAATCCACTCGTGCCGCGACTGTTCGCCTGGCAGGCCTCGCAGCCGGCCACGTTCGCGCGGATGATGGAGCAGACGGGTTCGACGCTCGATGCGCGCGGCGTCGAGTTGTACCAGCGGCTCGCAAGCCGGCCGGCGCACGTCGGCGCGGCCCTCGACATGATGGCGCGCTGGGATGTCCGGCCGCTCGAACGCGAGATCGCGCGGCTGCCGGTGCCGCTGACACTGGTGTCGGGCGGACGCGATCGGATGATCCCGCCGTCGCATGCGGCGGATGTCCAGCGCCTGCTGCCCGCTGCGCAGAGCATCACGTTCGACGATCTGGGCCATCTGGCCCATGAGGAGCAACCCGAGCGCGTTGCCGCGTTGATCGAGTCAGTCTGCACGGACTGATCAGCGGCGCGCAGCGATAGCGCGCCGCGGGCGTTGTCGGTATCTTGCTGTACATGCTCCCCGGCAATCATCCACTGCGTCACGAACTCAACGACGAAGTGCACGCGCGGCCACCCGATGCGCTCGTCGCGCCGCTGCGCCTGACTTACCTCGCGCTGCTGTCGCCCTGGTCGAACCGTGACCTCGAGTGGCAGATGGTGGGCGACCTCGCCCGTCGCCATGGCGTCGCGCCGCCGGCGCCGGACGTCAACCACTTCAGCGCGGATCTCGGTCCGTTCCGGTTGACCTGGGAGCGGCACACGGAGTTTGCGCGCTACATGTTCGTGTTCCCTGGCGAGTTCGCGCCGGGATTTGCCGATCCGCCGCTTGGCAGCGCGCCGCCGGAATGGGTCGAATTCCTGCCGGGCGAGCTGCTCGTCGCAGCGCGCGCGGTCGTCGTCAGGGGCAGCGCCGATGCCATCAGTTACGAACAGCTCGCGGCCGAGTGTTTCGCGGGCAACACGCTGGTCGGTTCGACGATCACCGATTCCGCGGCGACCGCACTGACCGATTTTCGGATCCATCCCGATGGCTACAGCCGCTGGCACATCGTCAACCACACGATGGGCTCGCGCCAGACCGGTCGTGTCGTGCAACGCCTGCTCGAGATCGATACCTACCGGATGCTGGCGCTGATGGCGTTGCCGGTGGCGCGCGAACTCGGTCCGTTCCTGACGAAGCGGGAGCAGGAGCTGGCGCAGATAACCGACACCCTGGCGGCGAGCCGCACTGCCGACGAGGGTGCTCTGCTCGAGCGACTGACCCGGCTCGAAGCGGAGATCGACAGCCGCGAAGAGCAGAAGCACTACCGGTTCGGCGCCGCTGCGGCCTACTACGACCTGGTCAAGCGCCGCATCGGCGAACTGCGCGAAGGGCGGCTCGAGGGCCTGCAGACCTTTCAGGGCTTCATGGAGCGCCGGCTCGCGCCCGCGATGAACACCTGCCGCGCGGTGTCGAACCGACAGCAGTCGCTGCAGGAACGCGTGGCCCGGGCCACGCAGCTGCTGTCGACGCGCATCGACATGACGCGCGAACAGCAGAACCAGGCGCTGCTCGAATCGATGGACAAGCGCGCCGCGCTGCAGCTGCGCCTGCAGAGCACGGTCGAGGGATTGTCCGTCGCGGCGGTCACGTATTACGTTGTGGGTCTGGTGAACTATCTTGCGAAGGGACTCGAATCGATGCACGTACCGCTGAACGCATCGCTGACGACCGTGATCAGCATTCCGGTCGTCGTTCTCGTGGTTGCATTGTCGGTGCGCCGCGTGCGCCGCATGGTGGAGCGCCGCGATGGGCGCTGAGGCTCCGCGCGCGCTGGTGATCGGCTCCGGCTTCGGCGGCCTCGCGGCCGCGGTGCGGCTCGGGGCGCGGGGCTATCAGGTCACGGTGCTGGAGCAGCTCGATGCGCCAGGAGGCCGGGCCTACGTGCATCGCCAGGACGGCTTCACGTTCGATGCGGGCCCGACCATCATCACGGCGCCGCACCTGTTCGAGGACCTGTGGGCACGATGCGGCAAGCGCATGTCCGACAGCGTCCGCATCCGCAGCATCGATCCGTTCTACCAGGTGCGCTTCGATGACGGCGACGTCTTCAGCTATACGGCGGATCTCGATGCGATGCGCGCGCAGATCGCGCGCATCGAACCCGAAGACGTTCCCGGTTTCATGCGCTTCCTGGAAGTCAGCCGAGACATCTACCAGGTCGCGTTCGCCGAACTCGCCGCGCAGCCGTTTCACGAGCTGCGCACGCTCGTCAAGGCCGCTCCTGACCTGTTGCGGCTCGGCGGGCAGCGCTCCGTCTACTCGGAGGTCAGTCGCTACTTTCGCAATCCCAAGCTCCGCCTGTTGTTCAGCTTCCATCCGCTGCTGATCGGCGGCAATCCGTTCACCACCACTGCCTACTACTGCCTGATCGCGCACCTCGAGCGCAGCTTCGGCGTGCACTACGCCGAGGGTGGCATGGGCTCGCTCGTGCGCGGCTTGGTCGAGCTGATCAACGGCGTCGGTGGCACGATTCGCACGGGCGCCACGGTCGACGAGATCCTCGTGGAGCAGGGGCGCGCGATCGGCGTGCGCCTCGATTCCGGGGAAGTGCTGCGGGCGGACGTCATCGTGTCGAATGCGGACGCGGCCTGGACGTACCAGCAGCTGCTGCGCAACCACGCGCGACGCCGGTGGACCGATCGCAAGCTCGCGCGTGCCGATTATTCCATGAGTCTGTTCGTGTGGTACTTCGGCACGCGCCGCCGCTATGAGTCGGTGCACCACCACACGATGGTGCTGGGCCCGCGCTATCGCGAGCTGCTCGACGACATCTTCATCCACAAGACGCTGGCCGAGGATTTCAGCCTCTATCTGCATCGACCGACTGCCACCGACCCGAGCCTCGCGCCGGGAGGATGCGATGCCTTCTACGTCCTCGCGCCGGTGCCGCATCTGGGCAGCGGCGTCGACTGGAACGCTCGCGCGGAACCGTTCCGCCAGCGCGTGCAGCAGCGGCTCGAGCAGACTTTGCTGCCGGGCCTGGGCGACAACCTCGCGACTTCGCACATGCTGACGCCACAGGGCTTTAGAGACCGGCTGCTGTCGGTGAACGGGGCCGCTTTTGCGCTCGAGCCGAAGCTGTTCCAGAGCGCCTGGTTCCGGCCGCACAACATCAGCGAGGAGGTTCGAGGCCTGTATCTGGTCGGCGCCGGCACCCATCCCGGAGCCGGACTACCGGGCGTGTTGAGCTCCGCGCAGATTCTCGATCAGGTCGTGCCCGACCCGGGCGTTCTGTCCTGACCGCGGCACCGGCGGCCGCTTCAGTTCGCACGGGCAGCGCGGTCCTCGAGCAGCCGGGCCGCGGCGAGCCTGCCGGACATCGCGGCCATCGGCACGCCCGGCCCTGGATGCACGGAGCCGCCGGCCAGGTATAGACCGGGCATACGGCTGCGCGCGCCGGGGCGCTCGAACGTGGCCATCATCCCGGCGCTGGCCCGCCCGTACAGCGCACCGCCGCTGCCTGGAAACAGTCGTCCGAAGCCGAGGGGGGTCGTCGCGACGACGCTGTCGTCGCTCCAGTCGAGCTCCAGACCGCAACTGCGCAAAAGCGAGCGGCAGCGTGCGGCGAGTTGCGCGACGTCGCCGTCCGACCAGGTGCGCAGGTCGCCGTCGGGCGGCGCGTTGATCAGCATCAGCATGCGCTCGCGGGCACCCGCGGCAACCTGGCCGAACTGGCCTCGATCCTGTGCGCACAGGTAGACGGTCGGCGTCGCGACAATGTCGCGCGCGCCGAAGATCGCGCGAAACTCTGCCGGATAGTCGGCCGCAAAGAACACGTTGTGGTGTTCGAGGTCGAAACCGCGGGTCGCGACATGCAGGCACCACGTCACAGCCGAGAGAGAACGCGCCGCGCGCGCTGTCACCGGCGCCGCGTCGCCCGCAGCCGGACCCAGCAGGCCCTGGCCCAGCGCTGATACGTCGCCGTTGAATACGACGGCGTCCGCATCGATCTGCTCGCCATCCGCGAGCGTGACGCCGCAGACACGCCCGTGTGTGGTGCGGATCTCGGCGACGTCGGCCTGGTAGCGCAGCAACGCGCCCTGGCGTTGGGCAAGTCCCGCGAGCGCAGCGGCGACCGCTCGCATGCCGCCGCGTACCTGCCAGACGCCGTCCTGCTCGACGTGCGCGACGAGCATCAGCGTTGCGGGTGCCGTCAGCGGTGACGAGCCGCAGTAGGTCGCGTAGCGTCCGAACAGCTGCCGCAGCCTGGGGTCGCGGAAATGTTCGCCGAGCGCGCGCCACAACGTGCTGAATGGCGCCGTTCGCCACATGGCGTCAAGCCGCCGCAGCCCGACGCGCCGCACCAGCTCGAGCGGCGAGGGGCGCTGGGCGGCGATGAACGTCGGTGCCAGCGTCCGATAGATGTCGGCGCTGCGAGCGCAGAAATCGCGATAGCCCTGCGCCTCGGCTGCGTTCGCGAAGCGCTCGATCGCCTCGGCGGATCGCTCGACGTCCGCGTGCAGGTCCAGCGTGCCGCCGCCGCTCCAGGCGTGGCGCGCGAGCACGTCGGCCGGCGCGAGTTCCAGTGCGCGCTCGAGCGACTCACCGGCATCGGCGAACAGCTGCTCGAAGATCCAGCGCATCGTGAATACGGTCGGCCCGGCATCGACGGGCATGCCGGCCACCCGGACCTCGCGCATCTTGCCGCCCGGAGATGCGGCACGTTCGAGCACCGTGACCTGCGCGCCGCGTCGCGCCAGATCGATCGCTGCGCAGAGCCCGCCGACTCCTGCGCCGATCACGATGATCCGATCGCGTTGCATGTCGGGCGCGGGTCTGACGCGACGTCAGGACGTCAGTTCGGTGCGACGGTCCACCACTTGACTGCGACGCACGACATCGCGCTGGTGGTAGATGATGAGCGCGAGTCCCACGGTCAGCGGCACGGCCCACAGGCCCGGGTGCAGTGCGAGCTCGGGAAAGGTGCGCACTGCGCCAAAGGCGAAGAACGCCGTGTAGACGGAGATGCCTGCGCCGACCAGCGCCTTGATGTGCTCGAGCAGCCAGTCCATGCGGCCGCGCTGCGGCTTGTACAGGAACCACAGGTTGGTGCCGGCAGTCGCCAGGCCGATGGCAGTCATGCCGAGGATCAGCGGCTGTTGCAGCGCATAGGCCTGCCACGCGCAATTCAGCGACGCGGCGATCAGCAGCACCTGCAGCAGGATGTTGCGCCACTCGAGATTGCCCGCGTGGTTCGCGCGATGCGTGATGCACTGCCAGCCATACCAGACGAGGTTGATGGTGAGCAGCGCGAGCCCGAGCATCATCCAGCCGAAGATCGCGACGATCATGTCGCGATCGCCGATGTCCGGTGTGATGTGCGGGTGCGTGCCGATCGGATCGTAGAGCGTGCACAGGCTCATGCCAACCGCGAACGTTGCCGTGGCGAGCATGGTTCGATTGAACACGGCACCCCAGAACTTGTGCCGGGTACTGCCTTTGCGCGTGACCACCGGCACCCAGAACGCGAAAAGGCCGACGATGCCGGTGGTGATGTGCGCCGCAATGAGGATCTTGAAGAGCGTCACGGCAGTATCCTGCGCCGCGGGTCGGCGGCTTGTAAAGATCGTCGCGGCCGCAGATTGGAGACCCGGCGCTCTGTTGCCATAGAATCCTCGCTTCGCCGCAAGCGCATCGCAGGAGCATGACCGTGTACGTTCCGCCCAGGCCGCAGCCGTTGCCTGCCGTCATCGCGCTGCTGCGCGCGATCTGGCGCGGCGACGGCGATCTGCTGGCGCTGTTGCCCGCGGCCGCGTACCGGATGAAGGTCGGGCATCTGGGCTACTCGCGGCGCTCCATCTTGATGGTCAACGAACCCGAGCTGGTGCGCGCCATCCTCGACGACGAGCAGCAGGTCTATCCGAAGAGCGACTTGATGGTTGCGGCCCTGGAACCGCTGATCGGCAATTCGATCTTCGTCTCCAGCGGCGCGACATGGCGCCGTCAGCGGCGCATGATCGATCCGGCGTTCTCCCACATGCGTCTGAGCCACGCGTTCGGCTCGATGTCGGCCGCCGTCGACGACTACGAGCGCCGCCTCGGGCAGCAGATCGATGCCGGCGAGGAGTTCTCGCTCGACCTCGCGATGAGCCATCTCACGGCCGACGTGATCTGCCGGACTGTGTTCTCGACCTCGCTGCAATCGCAGGTCGCGCGCGATGTGTTCGAGGCGTTCACGTTGTTCGAGCGCAGCGTCGCGCAGGTGCAGATACACCGGCTGATCCTCGATCCGGCCTGGACGCGGACGCCGCAGCGTCCCGAGGTCGAATCGGCCTGCCGCCAGATCCGCGCCCATCTCGGTAGCCTGCTCGACAGCCACCTGCTCGCGGGGGCCGATTTCGACGACATCGCCTCGGCCGTCGCGGCCGGCCGCGATCTCGAGCTTGGCGAGGGCTTCTCGCGCGAGGAGCTGATCGACCAGCTCGGCGTTATGTTCCTCGCGGGCCACGAGACCACCGCGAGCGTGCTGACGTGGGTGTTCTTCATCCTCGCGACCCAGCCCGAGGTGCTTGAGCGCATGCGCGCGGAAGTTGATGCCGTGGCGGGCGACGGCCCGGTGCAGTTCGAGCACGTGCGCCGGCTCGCCTACGTGCGCAACGTGTTCCGCGAGGCGCTGCGGCTTTACCCGCCGATCACGTTCCTGCCGCGCGTGGCGCTCGCGCCTGGGCGCATCGGCAGGCATCGCGTCAAGCGCGGCGCGTTGATCATGATCTCGCCATGGACGATACACCGGCATGCCGATTACTGGCGCGAGCCGCACGCCTTCGACCCGGATCGGTTCGCGCCGGATCGCGAGCGCGACATCGTGCCAGGCTCCTACCTGCCGTTCGGCCTGGGGCCGCGCGTCTGCATGGGCGCGGGGTTTGCGACCACCGAGGCCGCACTGATCATGGCGCGGCTGGTCCGCAGCTACGACTTCGAAGTGCTGAACGCCGCGCGGGTGCGGCCCGTCGCGCGCCTGACGACCCGGCCAGCCGAGCAGATCACCTGCCGAGCGAGGCGGCGTCATGGCTAGCCAGCCGGCGGTCCTGCTCACGCTCGGTCGACTGCCGAAGGCACTCGACCTCGCACGGGGCTTCGCTGCGCTAGGTCATCGGGTGATCGTGGCGGAACCTTTCAAGAGTCATGTCACCGGCGCGTCGCGCCACGTGGCGCGCAGCTATCAGGTGACGGCGCCGAGTACGGATCGGGAGCAGTACCTGCGCGATCTCGCCACCATCGTCGAGCGCGAGGCGATCGGCCTCGTCGTTCCGGTGTCCGAAGAGATTCTGCACGCTTCGCGGCTCGCGCCGCGGTTGCCGGCGCAGGTCCGGATGCTGGCAATGCCGCATGAGGCGCTGCTCGAGCTGCACGACAAGCTGCGCTTCACGGCAGTGTGCGCCCGACTGGGCGTCGACGCGCCGCGCACGGCGCCCAGCGACGCGCCGCTGGCGCGGCAGATCGCTGCCGATGCGCGTTACGTGATCAAGCCCGTCTACTCGTGTTCGGGACGCGGGGTGCGGGTTCTGGATCGCGGTGCGCCGATTCCGTCCGACGCCGGGCGCAGCATCGTCCAAGAGTACGTCGCCGGCAGCGTGATGAGCAGCTTCACGTACGCGCATCGGGGCCGCCCGGTCATCACCGTCGTCTATCGCGGCGCGGTGATGTCCGGGACTGTCGCCGTGTGCTTCGAGAGGCTGTCTGACCAGTCGGCGATCGAGCGCTGGGTGGCGCAGTTCGTCGAGCGAATCGACTTCAGCGGCTTCATTTCCTTCGACTTCGTCGTCGACTGCGCCGGCCGGCCGTGGGGCATCGAATGCAATCCGCGCGCGACCAGCGGCCTGCACTTCGTGCAGTCCGAGAGCCTCGCCCGCGCGATCCTCGAGCCGGATTCCGCTCCGCCGCCGCAACTGCGGCGTGAGTTATTGCTGCAGCAGTTGTATCCATGCCTCACCGAGACGCAGCGTTCTCTGCTGCACGATCGCAGCCGCTTCACCGCCAATCTCACGGCGTTGTGGCGCGCTCGCGACGTGACCTGGGAGCGCTCGGATCCCTGGCCGTTCATCAGCATGCCCGCGACCTCGTTCGGCATCATTCGTGAATCCATGCGTCGCGGCTGCACTTTCGGCGAGGTGGCGACGCTGGATGTCGGTTGGTACGACGGTCCGTGAGCTGGCGATTGCGCAGCTGCGGGCTGCTGCACTAAGCTGAATCGGAATGGATACTCAGCTCATCAACAGCGAAGCCGGGGAGCACTCGGCCGAACCAGCCGACACCGTGCTCGCGGGCGCGGGCGATCGTGCGGCCTGCATGGCGGCGATCCGCGGCGGCTCACGCACCTTCCATGCCGCTTCGCTGCTGCTTCCCGAGCGCGTGCGACTACCGGCGCTCGCGCTGTACGCATTCTGCCGCCTCGCCGACGACATGATCGACGAGTCTGGCGATCCGGCCCGTGCCCTCGCGGAACTTCAACGCCGGCTCGATCGCGCCTACGCAGGCGAGCCGCTGCCGATCGCCGCCGACCGCGCTATTGCCGCTACGGTCGATGAGTTCGCGATACCCAAGGAGATTCCGCTCGCCTTGCTGGAAGGGTTCGCCTGGGATTCCACGCGGCGTCGTTATGACACCTTGTCGCAGGTGCATGGGTACGCGGTGCGGGTCGCAGGCACCGTCGGCGTGATGATGGCGCTGCTGATGGGCGCGCGCGCGCCGCAGGCGTTGGCGCGCGCGGCGGATCTCGGCGTCGCGATGCAGCTGTCCAACATCGCGCGGGACGTCGGCGAGGATGCGCGCGCTGGTCGCCTGTACCTGCCGCTGGATTGGTTGTGCGAAGCCGGCATCGATCCCGATGGCTTGCTCGCTGCGCCGTCATTCAGCCCCGGGTTGGGGGCAGTCGTGCATCGCTTGCTCGCGTCCGCCGAACTGTTCTATGAGCGTGCCGCGGAAGGCGTCGCGGCGTTGCCGCTCGGTTGCCGTCCAGCCATCCACGCCGCTCGCCTCATGTATGCCGAGATTGGCCGGGAAGTCGCGCGCCGAGGCGGCGATTCGATCTCCAGTCGCGCCGTCGTTTCGCCTGGGCGCAAGGCCATGCTCGTGGCACGCGCGCTGTCCGCTGCCGCGCGGCCGCAAGTGCCGCGTTCATTCCCTGTGCTGCCCGAGGCCGAATTCCTCGTCGAATCGGTCGTGCGGTTCGACGCTGGTCTTGGCGTCGAGCAGCGCAGTGCACCCACCGGTTCGCGAAGCTTGCGGGATCAACTGATCGGCGTCATCGACCTGTTCGAGCGGCTCGAGGAGCGCGATCGCGCCACGCGCGCGGCATCCTGACCGGCAGCAGCGCCTGGACCCAGCGCGAGGCGAACCGTTTCAGGCACAGGCTCTCGTGAACCACCTGCATCGGTTCTCCGCCCACCGTCGTCGCAAGTACAGAGCGTGCGTAGAACGGTCCGTCCTCGAGCGTGTCGTCGACGCGGGGCGCTGATCCCGCATCGCTGCGCGTGCTGCGCGCGACGCGCCACGCTGTGCTCGGCAGTTCGGCTCGCGGCGGTGGTTCGATGACGCTCATGCCGCCATCGCGATCGAAGTCCAGTGCCAGATTGAGCTCCGAACCGTCACGACGCTCGATGTCATAGAGCACGGTTGCACGCGTGCCACGCAGGCCCCGCGACCACGTCCAACTCGAGAAATCTGCTTCCAGCGGTGCATCGCCATCGTTGGAGTCGAGGTACCCGTCGCCACTCCACGCGATCGTGGGCTCCGTGAACTCCACCTCGACCCGCGCCTGCGGCGCGATCGGACGCCAGCGATGCCGGCCCGCAGCGTCGAGGTTGAAGCGCTGCGCTGTCACGGCGCGCGGCTGAACCCTGATGCGGCCGCGCAACGGGCGCGGCCACGGCGCGGTCCGTTCGTCGATCTGCACTTCGAGCGCACCATCGCGCCACAGCAGTGCGCTGGGGCCGATCGTCAGCTGGCTGGCGGAGCGCTGTACATCCCGTTGCGGGCGCTCGGTCATCGCCCAGCGCCGCCCGGTTGCGCCGTACAGCGCCATGTTCATGGCGCAATGCTCGAGCGGTTCCGCCTGGCCGCGCCGGCGCGCGCTGGCGTAGTAGGGCGAGAACACGCAGCCCAGCATCGCGATCAGCGTCAGGCCGTGCTGACCGTCGTCACTCAATGCGTCGAGGTACCACCAGGCGTATCCGTTTAGTGGCAGCGGGAGGTCGAAACGCATCGGGCTGACGGGCGGGGACGCTTCGGGCACGGCGCAGGCTTCCAGTGGCGTTGACGCGATGGTCGGGAGGTGTCTATAGTGCCTGACAACTAGACTGACAAGCGAACCTTACAGTTCGCCGGGAGCGTTCCTGATGGACGTGCTGATCAGGATCGAGCAGGCGCTCGAGGCGGCGGTGGCATCCTGCGAAGCGGACGGTTGCGCGCCGTCCCTCGCGGCCGCCATGCGCCACGCCGTGTTCCCGGGCGGTGCCAGAGTCCGGCCGCGACTGTGCGCGGCGGTGGGTCTCGGGTCGGGCTGCGACGCCGGCTGGTTGTTCGACGCGGCGGCCGCCATCGAACTGATCCACTGCGCGTCACTGGTACACGACGATCTGCCCTGCTTCGACGCGGCGCCGCTGCGTCGTGGTCGGCCTTCAGTGCATCGGGAGTACGGCGAGCGGATCGCGGTGTTGACCGGCGACGCGCTCATCGTGCTGGCGTTCCAGACTGCGGCTCGCGGCATGGCGGCTTGCCCGGAGCATCTCCCTGCGGTCATCGGCGCACTCGCGCGCGCAGCGGGGGCGCCGACCGGCATCGCCTCCGGCCAGGCGTGGGAGTGCGAGGCGGCCGCGCCTCTCTCGGCCTACCAGCGCCAGAAGACCGGTGCCCTGTTCATCGCGGCGACGACGATCGGTTCGCTCGCGGCGGGCGCGGATCCACGCCTCTGGCAACGGCTCGGGGACTGCCTCGGCGAGGCCTACCAGGTGGCGGACGACATCCGCGACGTGCTCGCGTCGACCGAGGAACTGGGCAAGTCCGCGGGACGGGACGCCTCTCTCGGCCGGCCCAACTGCGTCGCCGAGATGGGTGTCGCGCAGTCGATCAGCCGCTTCGGTGCGCTGGTCGACGAAGCAGTGGCTGCGATTCCGGCGTGCGCCGGCGCCGCGACCCTGCGCTCGTTGATCCGTCTCGAGGTTCAGCGTCTCCTGCCGGCCGAACTGATGCGCCGGGCGGCGTGAATCGAGGCAGCGCCGCAGTCATGTCTACGGCCAATCCACCCATGCCGGTGTCTCGTTCCGTACTCGACGTCGTTCGCGGCTGGCGCGATGCACTGATTTCGAGCGCGCGATTCCAGCAGTGGGCTGCGGCGTTCCCGTTGACGCGCCCGCTGGCGCGCCGACACGCGCGCGCAGTGTTCGACCTTGCCGCCGGCTTTGTCTATTCGCAGGTGCTGCTCGCATGTGTGCAGCTCGATGCCTTCCGGATTCTCGCGGGCGGGCCGCTTGGCGTGGCTGCGTTCGCGCATCGAACCGGCCTCGGGCTCGATGCCGCGCGTCGTCTGCTCGAGGCGGCTGCCTCACTGCGATTGCTCGAGTCGCGCGGCCCCGATCGCTATGGTCTCGGTCCGCTGGGTGCGGCGATCCTCGGTAATCCTGGAATCGTCGCGATGGTCAGGCACCACCCGATGCTGTACTCAGACCTGCGTGATCCGGTGGCCTTGCTGCGCGGCGACGCCGAGCCCACGCAGCTGTCGCGTTACTGGCCTTACGCGACCGCAGCCTCGCCGTCGTCCGTGTCGACCGCGGAGGTCAACGAGTACACGCAGCTGATGTCCGCGTCGCAGACGCTGATCAGCGAGGAAGTGCTGGCGGCCTACGATTTCGGCCGCCATCGCTGCCTGCTCGATGTTGGCGGCGGCGACGGCACGTTCGCGGCGGCGGTCGCCGCCCGGCATGATGCACTGCACTTGCAGTTGTTCGATCTGCCGGCTGTCGCCGCGCAGGCGCAGCAGCGCTTCGAAGCCGCCAGGCTTGCGTCGCGCGCGCGTGCGATCGGCGGCGACTTCCTGCGCGATCCCCTGCCGCAGGGTGCCGACGTGGTGTCTCTGGTGCGCGTGCTCCACGATCATGACGACGAGCGCGTGCTGGCCGTGCTGCGCGCGATCCGCCGCATCCTTCCCGACGAGGGCACGCTGGTCATTGCCGAGCCGCTCGCCGAGACCGCGGGCGCGGAGACGGTCGGCGGCGCGTACTTCGGGTTCTACCTGCTGGCCATGGGCCGCGGCCAGGCTCGTTCCGTCGCGCAGCTCGCGCAGCTGCTCGCAGCGGCGGGCTTTGATCCGCCCCGGCGGCTGGCGACCCGCATTCCGTTGCAGACGAGCGTGCTGAGCGTTCGTCCGCGCTCAGCCGGTGTGCGCCGATGAGGCGCGCTCGTGACTGGGCGACACCGCATGTTTGCTTCACAAACCTTGGCACCGAGACTCGCGTGTCGCGCCAGCGGCGCGCTCGTGCAATCGGTCAGCCTCTGAGGGAGAGCGTTGATGAGTAGCCCGATCGTTCGCATGTTTTCCTCGCCCGCCGCCGCGACCGCAGCCGTCAAGAGACTCACCGACTGGGGTTTCGAAGATGAGCTGATCAACATGGTCACGGCTTCGTCCACGCCGCCGCCGAATGCCCCGCGCGGCGCCGCGTCGGACGATCCGGTGCTGTCCTCGATCATGTCCGGTTACGTGCTCAAGGCGCACGCCATCGTGTACGCGGAGCGGATCCGGCGCGGTCAGGCGCTGGTCAGCATGTTGCCGCCGTTCGGCCGCGGCAGCGTCGCCGAAGCGCTGCTGGAGGAGGGTGGCGACACCGTCGACAGCGGCGTTGTCGTCGACACCGACCGCCTGACCCCGTGGGACGAGTACGCGCCGCTGTCTTCGGCCCTGAAGCTGCCCGTGGTGATACGCGCGACGGCGCCGTTGTCTGCCTTTCTGGTCGCGCCCGTGATCATCCGCCGTCGCTGGACGCTGTTCGGTTCGCTGGGCCTGCCGGAGCTGAAGTCCGGGGCCTTCGTTTTTGGCGAGCCGAAGCTGTCGAGCTCGCCGACGCCCTTGTCGTCGGCACTCGGGCTGCCGCTGCTGTGGAAGTAGTGGGATGCATGTAACAAAAACTAGACACCTTGAATTGACAATTCAAATGTACATTTTCTAGAATTCACAGATGTTGGGCCGCGCCTGCATGACGCTCTTTGGTCTGCGACGCGCGCCCGCCGCTTTCCGTCTCCTGCGAAGCGCAGCGACGGTCAACCCGCGTGCGGGTCTCGCACGTAAGTTGTCGATGGGGTAACACGCTATGGCATCAGATCCAAACCGCGTATGGCCGTCAGGTCTAACGCTTCCCGAGGCTGAAGAACTGCACAAGCAGATCATCGATGGAACACGAATCTTCTTCGTGATCTCCGCGATCGCGCATCTGCTTGCGTACATCTACACGCCGTGGCTCGGCTGAACGGAGAGCGCACAACATGAATAACGCAAGAATGTGGCTGGTTCTGAAGCCGACGGTGGGGATCCCGCTGTTCTTCGTGGCGCTGATCCTGGCGTCGCTCTCGGTTCACTTTTCGATTCTCAACAACACCACCTGGTTCAAGGCTTTCCTCCAGGGCGGTGCGGCTCCGGTTGCAGCGGCTGCGCCCGCCGCGCCTGAGTCGACGGTCGTCGCGAGCCGCTGAGGCTCGTCGACCGCTCTCGGTCAGCGTTGGGGGTCGGGCCACCTGGTTCCGACCCCCATTCGCTGTCTGGGCGTCGATTCTTCTGAATGAGCAGTTTCAGCCGCAGGATTGTCGACAGCTGGGTCAGTCATGGCCCGAAGTTCCTGCCGTTTGCCGACGCAGCGACGCCTGATCTGCCGCTGAGCCGCCTGCTGCGGCTTTCCCTGTTTCAGGTTTCCTGCGGCATGGCGCTGGTGCTGCTGGTCGGCACGCTGAATCGCGTGATGATCGTTGAACTGTCTGTGCCTGCCTCGGTGGTGGGCGTGATGCTTGCGCTGCCGCTGCTGTTCGCGCCGTTCCGCGCGCTGGTGGGATTCCGGTCCGACAATCACCGCTCCGAGCTGGGATGGCGTCGTGTGCCCTTCATCTGGAAGGGGACGTTGTTGCAGTTCGGTGGCCTCTCGATCATGCCGTTCGCATTGCTGGTGCTCGGCGGTGGTGGCCAGGCCGCTCAAGCGCCGGCCTGGATCGGCCCCGCTGCCGCCGGAATCGCGTTCCTGCTGGTCGGTGCCGGAGTGCACATCACCCAGACCGTGGGCCTGGCGCTCGCGACCGACCTCGCGCCGCAGGAGTCGCAGCCACGCGTCGTCGGTCTGATGTACGTCATGCTGCTGGTCGGCATGATCCTGAGCGCACTCGTTTTTGGCGCGCTGCTGGTCGACTTCACCTCTGCGCGGCTCGTGCAGGTGATCCAGGGTTGTGCCGTGTTGACGCTGATCCTGAACATCACCGCACTTTGGAAGCAGGAAGTGCGGCGGCCGCGGCGCGGCCAGGCTTGGCCGGCTGAGTCGCCGCGTTTCCGGGACGCCTGGGCGCGCTTCAGCAGCGTCGCGCACGCACGGCGACGATTGGCCGCCCTGGCGCTCGGCACGATGGCCTTCGGCATGGCCGACATCCTGCTCGAGCCCTATGGTGGGCAGGTGCTCGGCCTGACTGTCGCATCGACGACCAAGCTGACCGCCGCCGTCGCGTTCGGCACGCTGCTCGGATTTGCGCTCGCGTCGCGCGTGCTGAGCCGCGGCATGCATGCCCTGCGCCTGGCGATGCTCGGTGCCCTGTGTGGATTGCCGGCGTTCGCGTTGGTCATTGCCTCCGCACCGTGGGACTCCGCGCTGCTGTTCGTTGCCGGCGCGTTCGGGGTCGGGTTCGGGGCAGGTTTGTTCGGCCACGGCACGCTGACGGCGACGATGGCACTCGCGCCCCGCGAACAGGTCGGCCTCGCGCTCGGTGCATGGGGCGCGATCCAGGCAACTGCGGCCGGTGTCGCCGTCGCGCTCAGCAGCATCCTGCGCGACGTGATCATCGGCGTGACCGCCGGCAGCCAGCTGCCCGGTGGCTTGAGCGGCATGGCGGTTGCCTACACAGCCGTGTTCGGCATCGAAGTGCTGCTGTTGCTGGCAACCGTGGCCACGCTGTGGCCGTTGCTGCGGCTTGCGCCGCAGCGTTCCGTCTAGCGCGCCGCGGGACGCCGTCGATGGCGGTCCTCAGCATCCTCGAGTATCCGGATCCGCGGCTGCGGCGCGTTGCGGAACCCGTGACCCGCTTTGATGCCGACCTGGCGCAGCAG
>CAZPJE010000243.1:0-3732 GCA_964586725.1 uncultured Steroidobacteraceae bacterium
GCTCGGTTTCGTTGAGCGCCGCCGCGTAGCGGCGCGTCACTGCGAACAGGAAGGCGCAGAACAGGAACAGCGCGCCGTACGGCATCAGGAACAGATGCTCGGCGTCGAGCAGGAAGCGGTGCAGCAGCAGGTCGTGGGCGCCGAAGCCAAGGTTGACCCACAGCGCGATGACCAGCAGCTGCGTCTCGATCGCGCCGCGCCGCAACGCATCGAGCGTGAGCCAGCCCGTCACGGCGAGCGCGACCAGCAGCTGCGAACCATAGGCGATGCCGGTCGACTGGGCCTGGGTGAGCGGCATGAACGGCAGGGTCACGCAACTGGTCAGCACGACCAGCCCGATCAGGCTGCGCTCGAGCAGCGGCGAGGCCCGGCTCTGGAAGCGCATCGCGAACTGGTACACCAGCAGCATCAACCAGCTCAGCGAGTTCAGCGACACCCACCAGAACACGCCCATCCACTCGTTCGGCACGCCGGTGTAGTAGTGCAGCGAGCGCAGGTACCAGACTGCAGACGCGACGGCGAACAGCAGATAGGTGGTTTCGGCCCTGCGGCGCAGCCACGAGCCGAACGCGAACAGCCCCAGCACCGCAAGTGCATAGGCCATGCCGCGCGGTGCATCCGAGGTGTAGAAGCGGCGCTCGTCGGCCAGCGGGCGCAACTCGGAGATCGGCCCGATGTAGGGCGCGGCAACCATGAAGCCCGCCTCGCGCCAGTTCCAGAACGAGACCAGCACTTCGAAGCTGCCGCGGCGCTGCGCGGCTTCCGGAACCGCGAGCAGGAACGGAACGTTCCACTGCACTCCGCCGGGACCGAGCCCGGATTCGATGCGCTCGCCATCGATCAGGACGTCATCGGTGCCGAGGCCCGCCATCAACCGCGGCAGGTAGATCGCAAGCGGCTCCACTTGCCCCTGAGGCACCATGTAACGGATCCGGATCCAGACGCGATGGGTATCGGTATCGGGCTCGCCGGGCGCCGCCTGGCCGCGCGGCACGCGCAGCGGCAGCTGCACCGGCTGCCAGTTCGCAGCGGCGCCGGGCAACACCAGGCGTCGGTTGCGATCGGGATCGATCACGACGTCCGCGGGCGTGGGTTCGATGACCATCTGCGCCGCCTCGATGCGGTGCTCCGGTCGATCTGCGACGGTACAACCCGCCGCGACCAGCAGGCAGGCCAGTGCTGACACGACCCGCGCAGGCAGCACTCGCATCGCGTCAGTCCCGCAGCAGGCCGAGCTTGCGCGCCTCGTACACGGCTTCGGTCTTGGAGCCGACTCGCAGCTTGCGATAGATGCGCTTCACGTAGGTCAGCACCGTGTGCGGTGACACACGCAGCAGGCCCGCGATCTCCTGGTACGAGAAGCCCTTCGTCACGAGGCTCAGCACCGCGTGCTCACGCTCGGACAGTTCAGGCGCATCCGGCGTCGCGACCGGGCCTGGCGCGACGAAGCGCGCCAGCAGCTGGCGCGCGATCACCGGGCTGATCGGACTCCCACCGGCGTGCAGCACGCGGATCTGATCGATGAAGTCGGTCGGCAGCGCGTCCTTCAGCAGGTAGCCGCTCGCGCCCGCCTCGATCGACTCGATCACGTGCCGCTCGTCGCCGAACACGGTGATGACCATGATGTCGCAGCTGTCGCTGCGCTCGGCGACGTGGCGGATCAGATCGAGCCCCGAGCCGTCGGGCAGATCCAGATCGACCAGCAGCACATCGGGCACGCGCCGGCGCATCAGGTCGAAGCCCTGCGCGAGGCTCGCGGCCGTGCCGACCAGGTCCATGTCGACCGTCGCCTCGATCAAACGTGCGAAGGCGCCGCGGAACTTCGCGTCATCCTCGACGATCACGACTTCGATCAGGGCCATGCGTCACAGTCTAGCGAGTTCGGGCGACGGGCTGCACCAACCCGCCGCCCGCGCCCGTCAGGGCAACGTCACGAGCTGCGGACTCGTGCGGGTATTGCCGTCCACCCCATCACCCAGCGCGCCGCGCAGGCCACTGCCCCAGCTGTAAACTGCGTTGCCGGGCCCGATCGCCAGCGCGTGGATGTTGGATGCCGAGATCGAGGTCATCGCAACGCTGGCGGGCACCAGGCGCGGGTACGGCACCTGTGAGGGCGTGCCCGAAGGCAGACCCAGCAGTCCGTTGAGGTTGCGGCCCCAGCCGTAGATCTGGCCGCTGCGCAGCGCGAGCGTCGCGAGGGAGTTGGTCGACACGATCGCATCGACGCCCGTCAGGAAGCTCGTGCACGGCGTCGCGGTGCAGGCTTCGCCGATCACCTGCAGCGGGCCGTTGTAGGTGCCCGCCGGGACATCACCGGTGCCGAGCTCGGTGTTGTTGCTGTAACCGCTCGCGAACACCGTGCCATCCGTGCGGATGCCGAACAGCGAGTAGTAGAAGCTGAAGGCGAAGCCGCGCAGGCTGCCCCAGGCAGCCGGCAGCAGTTGCGGTCCGGCCACGCTGCCGACACGTCCGGGAACGGGTGCCGGCATGCCGAAGCCGTTGTAAGGGTTGGTTCCGATGCCGTAGGCACGACCATCCTCGAGCGCGATCGCCACCGGTGGGCTGCCGGAAACCGACTGCCCACCGGTCACGACGGCGGGCGGCGAATAGCCTCCCGCACCGGATTGCGGCAGGCCGGGGATCTTGGCGACGACTCGCGTGGAATCCGCCGAGAAGCCCGTGTAGGTCCCGACCCACCAGACGGTCTTCGCCGAGCCGGCGTTGCAGTTCGTCGTCGTGCCCGCGTCATCGATGGCGCGGATCATGATCAGCGTGCCCTCGGTTGCGGCGATCGAGCAGACGCGGTCGACTGGCTGCGGTGTACCGGAGACGATCTCGAGCATCGGGACAGGCGACCCGTTGTAGCGGAACTGCGGCACGGAACCGGTGAGGCTGCCGTTGCCGTCGGTGCCGCGGCCATCCGACGCGCCGCGGGCATTGCCCCAGTGCAGCACGCGCCCGTCTTCCATCAACGCATACCAGCCGTCATACCAGCCGGCGACCGCGCGCACTGCCGTCAGCACGGGCGGGTACATCTGCACGGGCCGTCGCGCTTCCTGGCCGACCGGCACGCTCTGCGACACAGTGCCATTGGCGTTGTGCTGCCAACCCCATGCCCAGACCGTGCCGTCGGACCGTCGCACGATGCTCCACTCATAACCCGCGACGACCTGGGTCGCCGTGATCGCGTTCTGCACGGTCAGCGTGGCCGAATTGCTCGTGCCGTTGTTGCTGATCGCCGCCGGCGCCGGATCGTTGGAGCTGTTGCTCCAGCGCACGCGGAAGCGCGCGTTGTTGTCGCCCGCGACGGTGGCCGGGGTCGTGTAGCTCGCGCCGGTCGCGCCGGCGATGTCGACGAAGGTCGTCGGTGTCGCGGCCTCGGCGCGCTGCCATTGCAGCGCCGCTGCGCCCTGCCCGCCCGAGACGGTCACGCTGAACGTCGCGGTCTGGCCCGCGATCACGCTCGCGTCGACCGGATTGGTCACGGCAGGCGCCGCATAGACATACAGCACGCCGGCGGCGCTGTTGGCCGAGCCCTGCGAATTGGTCGCCACCAGCCGGTAGCGTCGGCCTTCATCGCCGGGCACCGTCGCCGGCGTCGTGTAGCTGCCGGAGGTCGCACCGGTGATGTTGGCATACGAAGCGCCGCCGTCAGTGCTGACCTGCCACTGCACCGTGGGTGACGGTACGCCGCTGGCGGCCGCCGAGAACGTCGCCGCAGCACCCGCCGTG
>CAZPJE010000244.1:0-33585 GCA_964586725.1 uncultured Steroidobacteraceae bacterium
GTGGTGCATCTTGCGGCGCAGGCCGGCGTGCGTTATTCCCTCACAAATCCGCAAGCCTACGTGGACTCGAATCTTGCCGGATTCCTCAACATCCTGGAGGGCTGTCGCCACAACGGCGTCCGGCACCTGACCTGGGATGCCGGCATCGGCATGGAGAAGCCCGAAGCGCGGCGCAGCGCAACCATCGCGATCGTCGCGACGCTGCTGCTGTTCGCCGTGTTCGCCTGGCTGCTGTTCGCGCGCACCGGAGGTGCGGCATGAGCGGGTCGAGCCAGACGCGCGCTTCGTTGCGCACCCCGTTGGGTCGCGCGCTCGGCAGCGGCGCCGCGAAGGGCGGCGCGCATCACTGGTGGCTGCAACGCGTCACGTCGATCGCGCTCGTGCCGCTGACGCTGTGGTTCGTGTTCGCGCTCGTCGGGCTGCCCTCGTTCGAGCAAGCCGCGGTGCGCGCCTGGATCGGCTCCGGCTGGACGCCGGTCTGGTTGACGCTGCTCGTGCTCGTGACCTGCCACCACTCGGTGTCCGGCGTGCAGGTGGTCATCGAGGACTACGTGCACGGCAAGGGAATCAAGATCGCGTCGCTGCTCGCGTCGCAGTTCGCACACGGCATCGTGGCCGTTGCTTGCGTGTTCGCCATCTTCAAGGTCGCATTGTCATGAGTGAGTATTCCTTCATCGATCACACCTATGACGTCGTCGTGGTCGGCGCCGGCGGTGCCGGGCTGCGCGCGACGCTCGGCCTTGCCGAAGCGGGACTGTCCACCGCCTGCCTGACCAAGGTGTTTCCGACCCGCAGCCACACGGTGGCGGCGCAGGGCGGCATCTCGGCGGCTCTCGGCAACATGGGCGAGGACGACTGGCGCTTCCATTTCTACGACACCATCAAGGGCTCCGACTGGCTCGGTGACCAGGACGCGATCGAGTTCATGTGCAAGGAGGCGCCCGCGGCCGTCATCGAGCTCGAGCACTATGGCGTGCCGTTCTCGCGCACGCAGGAAGGGCGCATCTACCAGCGGCCGTTTGGCGGCATGACGACGAACTACGGCAAGGGCATCGCGCAGCGCACCTGCGCCGCGGCCGATCGCACCGGCCACGCGATGCTGCACACGCTGTACCAGCAGTCGATCAAGAACGAAGCCGAGTTCTTCATCGAGTACTTCGCGATCGACCTGATCATGGAGAACGGTGAGTGCCGCGGCGTCGTGGCGCTCAACATGGCCGAGGGCACGCTGCACCGCTTCCGCGCGCAGACGGTGATCCTCGCCACGGGCGGCTACGGTCGCGCGTACTTCTCGTGCACGTCGGCGCACACCTGCACCGGCGACGGCGGTGGCATGGCGCTGCGCGCCGGGCTGCCGCTACAGGACATGGAGTTCGTGCAGTTCCATCCGACCGGCATCTACGGCTCGGGCTGCCTGATCACCGAGGGTTCGCGCGGCGAGGGCGGCTACCTGACGAATTCCAAGGGCGAGCGCTTCATGGAGCGCTACGCGCCGAACGCCAAGGACCTGGCGTCGCGCGACGTCGTGTCGCGTTCGATGACGATCGAGATCCGCGAAGGCCGTGGTGTCGGCGCGCAGGCCGATCACATCCACCTGCATCTCGAGCACCTCGGGCCCGAGGTCATCAAGCAGCGCCTGCCGGGCATCGCCGAGACGGCGCGCATCTTCGCCGGCGTCGACGTCAACCGCGAGCCGATTCCGGTGCTGCCGACCGTGCATTACAACATGGGAGGAATCCCCTGCAACGTGCATGGCGAGGTGGTCACAAAGAAGGGCAGCGACGCCGAAAGCATCGTGCCGGGCCTGATGGCGGTCGGTGAGGCCGCCTGCGTGTCGGTGCACGGCGCGAACCGGCTCGGCTCCAATTCGCTGCTCGATCTCGTTGTCTTCGGGCGCGAGGCCGCGCGGCACGCGGCCACCGTCATCAAGCCGGGCGCGCCGCAGAAGCCGCTGTCGAAGGAGGCCGGAGAAGTCGCCGTGCTGCGCCTGGACCGTTTCCGGCATGCCAAGGGCGAACGCCCGACGGCGGCGGTGCGGCTCGAGATGCAGAAGATCATGCAGTCGGACGCGGCCGTGTTCCGCACCGGCACGTCGCTGGCCGAGGGCTGCGCGAAGCTCGACCGGACGTTCGAATCGTTCGCGGACGTCGGCATCCAGGACCGCGGCCTGATCTGGAACACCGACCTGATCGAAACGCTCGAGCTCGACAACCTGCTGGGGCAGGCGGTCGCGACGATCCGCTCGGCGGAGAATCGCAAGGAGAGCCGCGGCGCGCACGCGCGCGAGGATTTCAAGGACCGTGACGACGTCAACTGGCTCAAGCACACGCTGGCGTTCGTCGACGAGCGGGGCAAGGTCGCGATCGAGTACCGCGACGTGCACCTCAACACACTGACCAGCGACGTCGAGCCGATCCCGCCCAAGGCCCGCACGTACTGATCGCAGATTCGCATTCGAAGGTAGACAGGCATGGCTGAGTTCACGCTTCCCGCCAATTCGCGCATCAACAAGAACGGCAAGGTGCATCGCGCCGCGGCCGGTTCCTCCGGCAAGCTGCGGACGTTCCGCATCTACCGGTTCGACCCGAACTCGGGCGAGAACCCGCGCATCGACAGCTACGAAGTCGACATGGCCAGTTGCGGCCCGATGGTTCTCGACGCCCTGATCAAGATCAAGAACGAGATCGACTCGACGCTGACGTTCCGCCGCTCCTGCCGCGAGGGCATCAGCGGCAGCTGCGCGATGAATATCGACGGCGTCATCACGCTGGCCTGCACCAAGGCGTGCGCGGACGTCAAAGGCGACGTCAAGATCTATCCGCTGCCGCACATGCCGGTGGTCAAGGATCTCGTTCCCGACCTCACGAACTTCTACGCGCAGTACGCCTCGGTGAAGCCCTGGCTGCAGACGCGCACGCCTGCGCCGCCGGATCGCGAGCGGCTGCAGTCGCCCGAGGACCAGGAGAAGATCGACCGTCCGTCGGCCTGCATCCTGTGCGCCTGCTGCTCGACGTCCTGCCCCAGCTACTGGTGGAACGGTGATCGCTATCTCGGCCCCGCGGCTCTGCTGGCGGCCTATCGGTGGATCATCGACAGTCGCGATGAATCGCGTGGCGAGCGCCTCGATGCGCTCGAGGATCCGTTCAAGCTGTACCGCTGCCACACGATCATGAACTGCACCGAGGCCTGTCCGAAGGACCTCAATCCCGCCAAGGCCATCGCAGAGATCAAGCAGGCAATGGCGGAGCGGCAGCACTGATCTACCTGGGTCAGCCGGGCGCGGCGTGATGGCGGATACCACTGAACTGTCGCGGCTGCGCTGGCAATGCCGGCGCGGCATGCGCGAGCTCGACGTGCTGATGACGCGCTGGCTGGAGCGCGACTGGGCGGGCGCGTCCAGCGCCGAAAGGGCTGCATTCAGCCAGTTGCTCGCGTTGCAGGATCCGCAGCTCGCCGGGTATCTGCTGCAGGGTGAACGCCACCCCGATCCAGTCGCCGCCGGCGTCGTCGAGCGGATGCTGCAATGCTGATGCGGCGCCGCGCCGCATCCCCGCCGAACTCGGCCTCGGCCCGCTGCCTTGGTTATGGGGACTTTGGGCCGCCGCCGCGTTGCTGCTCGCCACCGGGCTGCCGTTCGCCGCGCGCGCTGCAGCCGCTGCGCTCGCGCTGCAGATCCTCGCGCGGCACTGCCGGAGCGGTCGTTGGACGCGTCGCCCCGGGGAGCTGCGATTGCCGCGCGCCACGAGCCCCGCATGGCACTTCGACGGCGAACCGGTCTGGCCGGGCCTGCGCCTTGCCGCTGCCGGGCGGCTCCCGTATGCAGGGTGGCTGCTGCGCTTCGAAGCGCAGGCCGGCAGCGTCTGGTGCTGGGTCGCCACACGCCGTCTCGACCGGGCTGCTGCGCGCCGCCTGCGGGCCGCGATCACCGCAGGTCGGACATGAACTGCTGGCATCCGCCGGCGTGGCGACCTGCTTCACGCAAAAAATCACCGAATGGCCGGTTCGCGGCGAACTTCGGTTTGGATTCAGGGTCTATTCAGCCGGCGACATGGGCCAGCTTCCGGCCGGACTACCGACAGGGACGCAGCGCCGATGAACGCCGAGGAAAGTGATCTGTCACTCGTGCGCCGCGTCCAGAGCGGCGACAAGCGGGCCTTCGACGTGCTGGTACTGAAGTACCAGCACAAGGTGGTGAAGCTGGTCATGCGCTATGTGCGCGGTCAGGCGGAAGCGGAAGATGTCGCGCAGGAAGCCTTCATCAAGGCCTACCGCGCGTTGCCCCAGTTCAGGGGTGACAGTGCGTTCTACACGTGGCTGTATCGCATCGCGATCAACACCGCCAAGAATGCCGTGGCATCGCGCGACCGCAGTCCCATTGCCTATGAACTCGACAACGGTGACCGTGCCGAGATCTACGAGTCGCAGGGCAGGATGAAAGACACCGCGACGCCCGAAGCGCTCGCGATGACGGAGGAGATTCGCGCCACCGTCAACGCCGCGATCGAGGCGCTGCCGGAGGACCTGCGCACGGCCATCGTGCTGCGTGAACTCGAGGGCCTCTCCTACGAGGAGATCGCGGCCGCGATGGACTGCCCGGTCGGCACGGTCAGGTCACGGATTTTCCGCGCGCGCGAGGCGATCGACGCGCGCCTGAAGGATGTTTTCGAGGGCGGCCTTGGCCGCTCGGAGGAGCTGGTATGACGCAATCGGAATCGGGCTCGCCGCAGGTGACGGACCAGAAGACCCAGTTGTCGGCGATGTTCGATGACGCACTGCCCGCCGCGGAGTGCGAGCTGCTCGCGCGGCGCGTGTCGGCGGATCCGGCGCTGCAGCAGCAGTGGAGCCGCTATGCGCTGATCGGTGCGGCGCTGCGCGGGGACCCCATCAGCGTGCGCTCGGCTCGCGACAGCGTTGCGGCCCGCGTGCAGGCGGCGCTCGCGAGTGAGGCGCCGGTCGACGCGGCGGTGGCGCCCGCGCGCCGGCACTGGACGAAACCGCTGCTCGCGTCGGGGATCGCTGCCGGCGTCGCCGCGCTATCGCTCGTGTGGCTGCAGCGCACGCCGGTCACCCCCGGAGATGCGGCGCCCGCGGTGGCTGCGAGCGGTGCAGTCGTCGCGGAGCCCGTCGAGGTCGTGACGCCGGCGCCGGCGTTCGCGTCCCTCGGCCAGGGCGCCGCCGACGCGGAGATCGTGCTCGCCCCGGCGGCAGCCGGCGAGCCGGACAGCTACGTCGTGCCGGCCGTGCCGGCGGCGACGGGTCGGCCGATGTCGTCGGCGCAGCTCGCGAATTTCGTGGTCGCGCACAGCGAGTTCAGTGGTTCGCTGTCGCGGCGCGGCATGCTGTCGGCGCTGGTTGCCGGCGACGGCAGCGTCGTGCCGGCCGAGACGGCGCCAGCTGCCCCCAGCACGTCCCCGGACGTTGCCCCCAGTGTTCCCGCCAGCGTTGCGCCGCGCACCCGCGAGGACGCGCCGTGATTCCGATGCCGCGAACACTCGCACCGCCGCGCGCGCGCAGCGCGCGCCGTGCTGCCTGGTGCCCCTGGGCGTTGGTGCTCGGAGCTTGCTTCGCCCCCTGGGCGGCCGCCGGCGAAGACGCCTACCCGTGGTTGCAGCGCATGAACGAGGCCTTGAGTTCGCGCAATTACGACGGCACGTTTTTCCACGTGCGCGACGGTCGCGTCGAGACGCTGCGGATCATCCATCGCATCGAAGGCGGGCAGGTCCACGAGCGGCTGGTGTCACTGGACGGTTCAGGGCGCGAGTTCATCCGTAACGGCACCGAACTGACTTGCATCCTGCCGGACCAGCGCACCGTGCTGGTCGAGCGGTCGTCATCCCCGGCGCCGCTGCTCGGCAACCTGCCGCGCTTCGACGCGACGACTGCCAGTTACTATGAAGTGGATCCGGCCGAGACGACCCGGTTGATGGGGCGCGACGCGCGGCTCGTCGTCGTCAGGCCCCGCGATGCCTATCGCTATGGCTATCGCCTCTGGATCGACGAGAGAACAGCGATGCCGCTGAAGACGCAGCTGTGCGATGGATCGGGGCGGGTGATCGAGCAGATCGTGTTCGCGAGCCTCACCCTGCCGGCACGGATTCCGGACAGTGCGTTCCAGTCGCAGACGGCCACGGCCGGGTACCGCTGGTTGCGCCACGATGGCCTTAGCGTGAGTCAGGGCTTGGTCGCAGGCGCGGGCGCGTTGCCGACCTCCGAGCCCGCCAGCGCGGCCGCACCGACCTGGGCCGTCGGGCGCCTGCCGCCGGGATTCCGCATGACGAAGCGGTCGGAACAGCGGCTGCCGGGTATCGAGCGGCCCGTGTCGCACCTCGTGTATTCCGACGGGGTGGCGTCAGTGTCGGTGTTCATCCAGAACGCGGCTGACGGCCAGTCCGGCACATTGCTGACCGGCGCGACGCAGATCGGGCCGTCGGCGGCGTATTCGACTCGCATCGACGGCCATCTGGTCACGGCGGTCGGCGAGGTGCCCGCCGGCACCGTCCGGATGATCGCGACGACCGTGCGGCCGCAAGCGCGGTCCGAGGCGGCCCCAGCCTTGGGCAGCCCGATGCAGGCTGAGCGTGCGCGCCCGGAGCAGGGCAGTGCGGCGCCGCAGGGTCGTCCCGCTGCCGACCCACCGAGCGGCCCGGAAGCGCTGCGGCGGCCCTCGACGGTGCCGGCGCTCGCCCCGACCGATCCGCGCCGCTGAGGCGCAGGCCCGATGACCGAGGCGCAACCGTCCAAAGGCGGCGGCTCAGGGCTGCTGCTGCTGGTGCGGGAGGGCTGCGAGCTGTGCGAGACGCTGCATGCAGAACTGCTGGACCTTGGGCAGACGCTGCATTTGCCGCCCCTCACGCTGGCCGATGTCGACTCCGAGCCAGACTGGCAGCGTCGTTACGGACTCAAGATCCCGGTTCTGCTCTGGGACGGCCAGCCCATTGCCACCACGCGCCTCGATCCGGTGGAAATCCGGCGGCTGTTCCGGCCGCGTTGACGCCGGGCCGCTATACTTGATGGCTTCATGCCCAACATCCGCAACTTTTCGATCATTGCCCACGTCGACCACGGCAAGTCGACGCTCGCTGACCGCCTGATCCAGATCTGCGGCGGCCTGGCCGCGCGCGAGATGCAGGACCAAGTGCTCGACTCGATGGAACTGGAGCGCGAGCGCGGCATCACGATCAAGGCACAGAGCGTCACGCTGTATTACGACGCCAAGAACGGCCAGCGCTACCAGTTCAACATCATCGACACGCCGGGGCACGTCGACTTCTCGTACGAGGTTTCACGGTCGCTCGCGGCCTGCGATGGCGCGCTGCTGGTCGTCGATGCCTCGCAGGGCGTCGAGGCGCAGAGCGTCGCGAACTGTTACACGGCCATCGAGCAGGGGCTCGAGGTGCTGCCGGTCATCAACAAGATCGACCTGCCTTCCGCGGATCCGCCCAAGGTCAAGCGCGAGATCGAGGAGATCATCGGCATCGACGCCGCCGATGCCGTGCTGGTCAGCGCCAAGACAGGTGAGGGCGTCGATGAACTGCTGGGAGCCATCGTCGCGCGCATCCCCGAGCCCAAGGGTGACCCCGAGGCGCCGCTGCAGGCGCTGATCGTCGACTCCTGGTTCGACAACTACGTCGGCGTCGTGTCCCTGGTCCGCATCTTCAACGGCACGCTGCGCACTGGCGACAAGATCCGTGTGATGTCGACGGGTCGCTGGTGGCAGGTCGACAAGCTCGGGCGCTTCACGCCGAAGTCCGTGCCGGCGCGCGAGCTGGCCGCCGGCGAGGCGGGTTTCGTCATCGCCGGCATCAAGGACATCGATGGCGCGCCGGTCGGTGACACCATCACGCTCGATGCGCGACCCTGCGCCGCGCCGCTGGCCGGCTTCAAGCAGATCAAGCCGCGCGTGTTCGCCGGGCTGTTTCCGGTCAACAGCGAGGACTACGAATCCTTCCGCGACGCGCTCTCCAAGCTGCGGCTAAACGACTCGGCGCTGCACTACGAGCCCGAGGTCTCGGGCGCGCTCGGCTTCGGCTTCCGGATCGGCTTCCTGGGCCTGCTGCACATGGACATCGTGCAGGAGCGGCTCGAGCGCGAGTACAACCTCGAACTCGTGACCAGCGCGCCGACGGTGGTGTATGAGGTCGCGACCAGCGACGGCAAGACCATCTTCGTCGACAACCCCGCGAAGCTGCCGCCGCCCAATGACGTCGCCGAGGTGCGCGAGCCCATCATCATCGCGAACATCCTCGTGCCGCCCGAGTATGTCGGTCCGGTCCTGCAGCTGTGCAACGAGAAGCGCGGCCGGCAGAAGAAGATGCAGTACCTCGCGAGCCAGGTGTCGCTGCAGTACGAACTGCCACTGGCCGAGGTCGTGCTGGACTTCTTCGACCGGTTGAAGTCGTCGAGCCGCGGCTATGCGTCTTTCGACTACGAGTTCAGCCACTTCGAGGCAGCGCCGCTCGTCAAGCTCGACATGCTGATCAACGGCGACAAGGTCGATGCGTTGTCGATCATCGTGCATCGCGAGAACGCCTATCAGCGCGGGCGCGAGCTGGTCGACAAGATGCAGGAGCTGATCCCGCGGCAGATGTTCGAAGTAGCGGTGCAGGCGGCGATCGGCAGCCACGTCATCGCGCGCGCGACCGTCAAGGCGCTGCGCAAGAACGTGCTCGCGAAGTGCTACGGCGGCGACATTTCGCGCAAGCGCAAGCTTCTGGAAAAGCAGAAGGAAGGCAAGAAGCGCATGAAGCAGGTGGGCTCGGTCGATATCCCGCAGGAGGCATTCCTGGCCGTGCTGCAGATCGGGCGCAAGTAAGCATGCTGCTGCAGCAGCTCATCGCTCTGCTCGCGACGCTGGCGCTGCCCGTCGCGATCGTCTGCATCGTCGACGACTGGTTCCTGCGGCCGCGACGGCAGGCGGCGGCGGCGCCGACCGCCAGCGGCGAACCGACGCCGGATCCCGCGGTCATGCGGGTGCTGTACTTCGCGCTGCCGGTGCTGATCATCGCCGCCGTCTACCGGCTGCTGACCGCCGAGCGCATGGACTTCAGCGCGGTGCTCGTCGCGATCACGGTCGTCTCGGGCGTGGTCTGGGCCATCGACCATTTCCTGCTGCGGCGCTGGCGCGAGTCGCTGGCGCGCAGCTCCGGCCGCGAACCGGCGGCGATCACCGAGCCTGGCACCGTCGACTACGCGCGCAGTTTCTTTCCGGTGGCCGCCGTGCTGTTGGTGCTGCGCTCGTTCCTGTTCGAGCCGTACCGGATTCCTTCCGATTCGATGATGCCGACGCTGCTCGATGGCGATTTCATCGTGGTCAACAAGTTCAGCTACGGGCTGCGCTGGCCCGTCAGTCACAAGCTGTTCTATGAGTCCGGCAGCCCGCAGCGCGGCGATATCGCCGTGTTCCGCTATCCGGAAGACCCTGGCATCAACTACATCAAGCGCGTCGTGGGCCTGCCGGGCGACCTGGTCGAGGTGCGCGACGACCGGCTGATCATCAACGGCGAGCCGGTGCCTTTCGAAGCCGTGGGCCGCTACAACGATGGCTGCTACGCCAACATGCGACTGGCACGTGAGCGGCTGGGTGACCACGAGCACGAGGTGCTGCACTGCCTTACCGGGGAGTCGATCGTGACGTTGCCGCTGGCCAGCTGCGACCGCGAGATCGCCCAAGGCTATGTCTGCAGCGAGCCGGAGGATGGGCGCGCTGCCGATTCCGGCGACCGTCAGATGCGGGTCCCTGAGCGCAGCTACCTGATGGTGGGCGACAACCGCGACAACAGCACGGACGGGCGCTACTTCGGCTTCGTGGATGAGACGCTGTTGGTCGGCAAGGCCACCCGAATCTGGTTCAATTGGGACCTGCAACGAGCAGGCGGCCCGCAGTGGAGCCGAATCGGCGTCGCGATCGATTGAATGGGAGGTTGCATGCATCGCCGTCAACGCGGGATCACATTCCTCGGTTGGATCATTCTGCTCGTGCCGGTCGCCATCCTGGTGTACGCCGGCATCCGGCTCACGCCCATCTACCTGAACGCGACCAAGGTGTCGCGGGTGCTGGAGCAGACGCGCCAGGAGTACCAGGGGCAGTCCTCGGTCGGCCAGTCTTCGCTGCGTGCGGCGCTGGGCAGGCGCTTCAACATCGAGTACATCGATTACCCGGACTACAAGGACCTGACGATCCGCAAGACGGGCGAGGGCTGGGAGATCGCAGCCGCGTACGACGAGGTCGTGCCTCTCGTCTACAACGTTTCGCTGCTGGTCGAGTTCGAGCAGTCCGTCGTCATTCCCTGACGTCTGCCGTGCACTGATGCCAGCGGACTCGGCGGAAGAATGGCTCAGGCGCGAGTTCGGGCACGCGTTTCGTGATCCCGCCCTGCTGGCCGCCGCGCTGACGCATCGCAGCGCGTCCAGCCGCAACAACGAGCGCCTGGAATTCCTCGGCGATTCGGTGCTGAACCTGATCGTCGCCGAGCAGCTGTATCGCCTTTATCCCAGCGCCAGCGAGGGTGATCTGAGTCGGCTGCGCGCGCGGGTTGTCAGCGCCGAGCCGCTGGCCGAGGTCGCGCAGCGGATCGGCCTGGGCGAGCGCCTGCTGCTCGGGTCCGGCGAACTCAAGACGGGCGGATTTCGTCGTCAGTCGATCATCGCCGATGCGCTCGAAGCGCTGATCGGTGCGGTCTATCTCGATGCCGGGCTGGAGACCGCGCGCACCATGGTGCTCGGTCTGCTGGGCGGGCGCATCGCGAGCGCGCCCGACCTCGCGAGCCTGAAGGATTCCAAGACCCGCCTGCAGGAGTACCTGCAGGCGCGGTCGCTGCCGCTGCCCAGTTACACCGTCGAATCGGTCGAGGGTGAGCCGCACGACCAGCATTTCTGCGTCGAGTGTCGCGTCGACGCGCTGCAGCGGGTGGCCCGTGGCGAAGGCAAGAGTCGCCGGCGCGCCGAGCAGGAGGCCGCGCAGCGCGTGCTCGACCAGATAGAAGGATCGCCATGAATTCGTCCGAAGAGTCGCCAGCCAGGTCGTTGCACGCCGGATTCGCCGCGCTGGTCGGCCGGCCCAACGTCGGCAAGTCGACGCTGCTGAACGCACTGTGCGGACAGAAGCTGTCGATCGTCACGCCGCGTCCACAGACCACGCGCCATCGCGTGCTCGGTGTCATCAACCGTCCCGGCGTGCAGATCGCGTTTGTCGACACGCCTGGTCTGCATCGCGGCGAGACGCGCGCGCTGAACCGCGCCATGAACCGGACCGCCGCCTCGGCCCTCGGCGATGCGGATGTTGTCGTCTTCGTCGTCGAGGCGCTGCGCTGGACCGATGAGGATGAAGCCGCGCTCGAGCGGATTCGCCGCAGCGGCAGGCCGGTCGTTGCAGTCGTCAACAAGGTCGACAAGGCCAAGCCGCGCGACCAGCTGTTGCCCTACCTGGCCAAACTGGCCACTCGCGCCGAGTTCCTAGACATCGTGCCGCTGTCGGCGCAGAAGGGGCAGAACGTCGAGCGGCTGGTCGACGTGATCGCGAAGCACCTGCCGGAGTCGCCGCAGCTGTTCCCAGAGGAGACGGTCACGGACCGCGACCTGCGGTTCCGGATCGCGGAGACGATACGCGAGAAGCTGACGCTGGAACTGAACCAGGAAGTGCCGTACGGCATTGCGGTGGAAATCGAATCGCTGACCGAAGAAGAGGGGCAGCGCGTCGTCTCGGCGATCATCTGGGTGGATCGCGAAGGCCAGAAGCCGATCGTCATCGGCGCCGGCGGCGAGCGGCTCAAGCGGGTCGGCGGCGCGGCGCGCCGTGAGCTCAACGCGCTGACCGGCGATCGGTTCCACCTGACGCTGTGGGTGAAAGTGCGGGAGGACTGGGCCGACAACGCGCAGGCGCTGCGGGCCCTCGGGCTCGAATGAGCGCGGAGCGCGCCCGCGAAACGCTGCACCCGGCCTTCGTGCTGCATCACCGGCCCTATCGCGACACCAGTCGCATCCTCGAAGTGTTCACGCGCGACCAGGGCAGGTTGACACTGTTCGCGCGCGGCGTACGGGGCGGCAAGGCGCCGCTGGCGTCGATCCTGCTGCCGTTCCAGCCGCTGCTGGTCGCGTGGACAGGTCGCGGCGACGCGGGGCAATTGACGCGCGCCGAGGCTGTGGCGGCGCCATTGCTGCCGCCGGCGGCGGTCATGCCGGCCTACTACCTGAACGAACTGGTGCTGAAGCTGACCACGCGGCACGACCCGCAGCCGGGGCTCTACGACGTCTACGAGCAGGCGGTCGCCACGCTCCGGCGTGGCGCGCCCGTGCCCGCCGCCTTGCGGCTGTTCGAAAAACGGCTGCTGGAGGCCTTGGGCTACGGTGTCGACCTGCTGCGCGACGCGCGTACCGGCGAGCCGGTCGACGCTGCGCAGCGGTATCATTTCAGCGCTGCGGTCGGTTGCTATGCGGTGGATGCCCCGCCACAGGAGGAGTCGACCTTGCTCGGGCAGTCTCTGCTCGACCTGCATGGCGAAGTCCTCGATGCACCGCGCAGCCTCGACGATGCGCGCAAGCTGCTGCGCGCAGCGCTCGTGCCGCTGCTCGAGGGGCGCGAGCTGCTCACGCGCAGCGTGGCCCGCTCGATCAGCGGCCGGCGTGGCCGCTCGCGCGAGGCCTGAGCCCCGCGATTCATGTTGGAGGAACTCGGAATGTCGTCGATTGCCCTCGGAGTGAACATCGATCATGTCGCCACGGTGCGGCAGGCGCGCCGCGCGCGTTACCCGGACCCGGTCCATGCGGCCCTGGCCGCCGAGCAGGCCGGCGCCGACAGCATCACGGTACATCTGCGTGAGGATCGGCGCCATATCCAGGATGCCGACGTATTCGCGTTGGCCGCGCTGCTGCAGACGCGCATGAACCTGGAACTGGCGGTGACGGAGGAAATGATCGACATCGCCCGTCGCGTCAAGCCGAAGGACTGCTGCTTCGTGCCGGAGCGCCGCGCTGAAGTGACGACCGAGGGCGGCCTCGAGGTCGCCGGCCAGCAGGCACGCCTGCGCGAGAGTTGCGCGGTGCTCGCTTGCGCGGGCATCCGCGTTGCCCTGTTCATCGATCCGGATCCGCGCCAGATCGAGGCGGCGGTGGCGGTCGGCGCGCCGGTCATCGAACTGCATACCGGCTGCTACGCCGAGGCGGAGGGCGCGGCGCGCGCCGTCGAGCTGGAGCGGCTGCGCGCGGGCGCCAAGCTCGGCGCGTCACTTGGCCTCGAGGTGCATGCGGGGCACGGGCTGCACTACCACAACGTGCAGCCGGTGGCCGCGATCGAGCAGATCGTCGAGCTGAACATCGGCCACGCGCTGATCGCGCGCGCGCTGTTCAGTGGCCTCGACGCCGCCGTGCGCGACATGCGCGCGCTGATGCAGGCGGCGCGCGCGTGATCTTCGGCATCGGCGTCGACGTGCTGGAGGCGAAGCGCGTCAACGCGGTCTACGCGCGTTTCGGCGGCCGCTTCGTCGAGCGGCTGCTGATGCCGGCGGAGCGCGCCCAGCTGGCGCGCACGCGGCGCCCCGAGCGCTTCCTCGCGATGCGCTTCGCGGCCAAGGAAGCCATCGTCAAGGCGATGGGCACGGGATTCGCGCATGGTGTGTGGATCCGCGACATCGGCGTCGTGCAGAACGAGTGGGGTCGGCCGGAAGTGGTCTACTCGCCGCGTGGCGAAGGCGTGCGACGGGGCCTGGGCATCGGCGACGGCCACGTCACGCTGACCGACGAAGCCGGCTTGATCGTGGCGGTGGCAGTGCTGATGAAGGCGGGCGCATGAACACGCTGGTGTTCGACATCGAGACGGTGCCCGACGTCGACTTCGGCCGCCGCGTGCTGGGGCTCGACGGGCTCGCCGACGAGCAGATCGGCAAGGCGATGTTCGCGCTGGCGCGCAGCACGCGCGGCAGAGAGTTCCTGCCCCTCGAGCAGCATCGGGTCGTCGCGATCTCCTGCGTCTTGCGCTCGCGTGACCAGCTCAAGGTGTGGAGCCTCGGCGATGAACAGGCGCCGGAGGCCGAGCTCGTGCAGCGCTTCTTCGATGGCATCGATCGCTACACGCCGGATCTCGTGTCCTGGAATGGCGGCGGTTTCGACCTGCCGGTGCTGCACTATCGCGCCATGCGCTGGGGCATCGCGGCGCCGCGCTACTGGGAAACCGGCGCGGAGGACCAGAGCTTCCGCTTCAACAACTACCTGTCCCGCTATCACTGGCGGCACATCGATGTCATGGACGTCGTGTCCGGCTACCAGGCGCGCGCCCGCGCGTCACTCGCTAGCGTCGCGGGCCTGCTGGGTTTGCCAGGCAAGCTCGGCTTTTCGGGCGCGCAGGTATGGGATGCATGGCTCGCGGGCGATCGCGCCGGGATCCGGCGCTACTGCGAGACCGATGTCCTGAACACCTGGTTGATCTTCCTGCGCTTCGAGCGGATGCGGGGCCGGTTGACCGCGGAGCGCGAAGAGGAAGAGAACGATCGCGTCCGGCAGTTGCTCGAGGAATCCGCCGAGCCGCACTTCCTGCAGTTCCTCGAAGCCTGGGCCGAGAGCTCCGAATGACGCGCCGCAGCCGCACTGCCGCGCTCGCTCCCATCGAGGAGGGCGAGATCAGCGGGCTCAGCCATGATGGCGCTGGCGTCTGTCGCGACGGCAAGGCGGCTTTCGTCGATGGCGCGCTGCCCGGCGAGCGCGTTCGCTTCCAGCGGCACGCGCGTCACCGGAATCACGATGCGGCAAAGCTGGTCGAAGTGCTGCAGGCGTCGCCCGATCGCGTCGCGCCGCGCTGCGCGCACTTCGGCCTGTGCGGCGGCTGCGCGCTGCAGCACCTCGAACCGGCCGCGCAACTGGCGCTGAAGCAGCAGGAGCTCGCGGATGCGCTGGCACGGATCGGGCAGGTCGAGCCTGCCGAGTGGCTGCCGCCGCTCGCGGGCCCGGTCTGGAATTATCGGCGCCGCGCCCGCCTCGGCGCGAAGCACGTGCGCAAGAAAGGCCGGACCCTGGTCGGCTTCCGCGAGCGTGCCGGGCCGTTCGTCGCCGATCTCGCCGGCTGCGAGATCCTGGTGCCGCCAGTGGATCGCCTGATCACGCCGCTCGCGGCGCTGATCGAGGGCCTGTCGATCCGCGAGGCGCTGCCGCAGATCGAGGTCGCGGTTGGCGACATCGCGACGCTGGTGATGCGCGTGCTCGAGCCGCCGTCGCCCGCGGATCTCGAGGCCTTCAGCGCATTCGAATCCCGCCACCAGTGCAGGATCCTGCTGCAGCCCGGCGGGCTGGAGACGATCCGGCAACTCGATGGCACCGCGCCGGCGCCGCTCGTCTACCGCCTGCCGCGGTTCGATCTCGAGTACGAGTTCCTGGCGAGTGACTTCGTGCAGGTGAACGCCGCGATCAACGAGCGCATGGTCGACCTCGCGCTCGAGCAGCTGGGCGTCGATGCGGACTCCCGCGTGCTCGATCTGTTCTGCGGTCTCGGCAACTTCACGCTGCCGGTCGCGCGCAGCGCCGGCAGCGTGGTCGGCGTCGAGGGAGATGCCGGGCTCGTCGAGCGCGCGCGCGGCAACGCGCGCCGCAACGGTCTCGGCAACACGCAGTTCCATGTCGCGAACCTGATGGACGAAGCGCTGGGCGAGCCGGCCTGGGCGCGCGATGGCTACAGCCACGTGCTGCTCGACCCGCCCCGCGCCGGCGCGCGCGAAGTGCTGCCGCTGGTCGCGCGCCTCGCAGCGCAGCGCATCGTGTACATTTCCTGCCACCCCGGCAGCCTGGCGCGCGACGTCGGCGAGCTGGTGCAGCAGCATGGCTGGCGGCTGCTGCGTGCCGGCGTCATCGACATGTTCCCGCACACGACGCATGTCGAGTCGATCGTCGTGCTCGAGCCCGGCGCCGCAAGGAGACGCTGATGACCCTCGGCCCCGTCATGATGGACCTGCTCGGCACCGAACTCTCATCGGAGGAGCGCGAGCTGTTGCAGCATCCGCTGGTCGGCAGCGTGATCCTGTTCACGCGCAATTATCGCGACCCGGTGCAGCTCACCGAACTCGTTGCGGCCATCCAGTCGACCCGCAATCCCGCGCCCATCATCGGCGTCGACCAGGAGGGCGGCCGGGTGCAGCGCTTTCGCAGCGGTTTCTCGGTGTTGCCGCCAGCGCGCCGGCTGGGCCATGAGTTCGACCGCGAGGCCCGCAGCGGACTCGACTGGGCGCGCGAACTCGGCTGGATGATGGCCGCTGAACTGCGCGCGGTCGGCATCGACCTGTCGTTCGCACCCTGCGTCGACCTCGATTACGGCGTCAGCGAAGTCATCGGCGACCGGGCCTTCCATGCGCGCGCGGGCGCCGTCGGCCAGCTTGCCGTCGCCTGGATGCACGGCATGCGCGATGCGGGCATGGTCGCGACCGCCAAGCATTTCCCCGGGCATGGCGCGGTCGTCGCCGACTCGCACCTGCAGATGCCCGTCGATCGGCGCGCGCTGGTCGACATGGATGCCGATCTTGCGCCGTACCGGCTGTTGATCGAGAACGGTCTCGCCGGCGTGATGGTCTCGCACGTCGTGTTCCCGGAGCTCGACAGTTTGCCAGCGAGCCTGTCGCCGCGCTGGATCCGCGGCGTGCTGCGCGAGGAAATGCGCTTCCAGGGCGCGGTGTTCGCCGACGACCTGTCGATGAAGGGCGCCGCTGCGGCCGTGGGTGATGTCGTGGAGCGCTCGCGGCTCGCCCTCGCGGCCGGCTGCGACGTGCTGCCGATCTGCAACGACCGCGCGAGCGTGCTCGAGGTGCTGCGGCGGCTCGAGGTGCCGGTCGACCCGGCCGCGGCGATGCGCCGCGCCCGGCTGCGCGGGCGACCGCTGGCGAGTGCGGCGCAGCTGCGGCAGCAGCCGCGCTGGCTGGCGGGGCAGGAACTGCTTGCTCGCGCCGCCGCGCCGCCGCCGTTGACCTTGCAGGCCTGACGGGACGCGGTGCCGGGGCCTAGCGTCCGGGCGGCCGCCCGCCCTGCGCGGGTGTCACGAGCGCGATCACGCCGAACGCCGGGTGATCGTAATAGTTGCGTTCGTAGAACTTCACGCGCCGCGTTTCGTTGAGTGCATAGATCGACGCGCCCGCGTAACGCAGGCCGAAACCGAGGTGCAGATAGCTGCCGCGCTCGAGGTAAACGACGCCTGACAGACCGGGAACGTTGATGCCGATCTGGCTGGTCGTGAAGCCGGCGCGCGAGCCCCAGGAGCTCGCGGTCTGCATCCAGCCGACATGCGCCAGCGGCTGCCAGGCGCCACTTGAGGCCAGTTTGGCCCGCAGGTCGCCGAGCTGCAGTTCAGCGGCCGGAATGCGGCTCACGAAGCGGCCGACTTGCGCCGCGCCACCACGCTCGCCCTCCGTGACCGGACCACGCGCAGACTTGGTTGCCGAGGTCGCCCAATCCTCGGCGGCTGCAGGGCCGCCGGTGGCGCGGAACACGATGATCTCGACGCGGTAGACCGGCTGCGTAGCCTGCGGCAGGGCCATGCCCGGCAGCAGCGCCGCGAGCAGGGCGAACAGGCTCCCCAGGAGCCGTCGATGGCGTAAGCGGGACCGGACGCTCATGGCCGAATGATAGCCGATGGCCCGCCTTCGAGCTGCGCCAGCAGCCCGGTGGCGAACTCGAAGCGCTCGGCGTCGGTGTCGAGGTCTTCCGTCACGCGCAGCTTCAGGGGCCCATCCATCCGAAACCGCCGCGAGCGGTCCTGGATCAGCCGGATGACCGCCTTCGGGTCGACCGAGTTCTGCGCTTCGAACACGAGGTGGCCGCCGTGTCCGCCGAAATCCATCCGGCGGATGCCGAGGCGACGCGCCCGCACGCGCAACCGCGCGATCCGCAGCAGATTGGCCGCCTGCGACGGCAGCTCGCCGAAGCGATCGACGATTTCGGTCGTCAGGTCGTCGATCTCGGTGTCGCCGGGCGCGGCAGCGATGCGCTTGTAGAGCGACAGGCGCAGGTGCACGTCCCCGACATACTCCTCCGGGAACAGCGCCGGCACGCGCATCTCCACTTCCGCCTGGCCTGACAGTGGCGCATCGAGCGCCGGTTCGCGGCCGGCGCGCAGCGCCTGCACGGCGCGGTCCAGCATGTCGAGGTACATCGCGAGTCCGACCTCGGTCATCTCGCCGCTCTGGCCTTCGCCGAGCAGTTCGCCAGCGCCGCGGATCTCGAGGTCGTGGGTCGCGAGCACGAAGCCTGCGCCCAGGTCCTCGAGCGACTCGAGCGCTTCGAGGCGCTTGAGCGCATCCTGGCTCAGCGCCTTGCGCGGCGGCGTGATCAGGTAGGCATAGGCGCGGTGGTGCGAACGCCCGACGCGGCCGCGCAGCTGGTGCAGCTGGGCGAGCCCGAAGCGGTCGGCGCGGTTGATGATGATGGTGTTCGCCGTCGGGACATCGATGCCGCTCTCGATGATGGTCGTGCACAGCAGGATGTTGAAGCGGCGATGGTAGAAGTCGACCATCAGCTGCTCGAGCTCGCGTTCGCGCATCTGGCCGTGGCCGACGCGCACGCTGGCTTCGGGGACGAGTTTCTGGATCTCGGCCGCGATCTTCTCGATGTCGCGGATCTCGTTGTGGACGAAGTACACCTGGCCGCCGCGCCGCAGTTCGCGCAGGATCGCCTCGCGCAGCGAGGCATCGTGCCACTCCGTCACGAAAGTCTTGATCGCAAGCCGCTCCGCCGGCGGCGTCGTGATCAGCGACAGCTCGCGCAGGCCGCCGAGCGCCATGTTCAGCGTGCGCGGGATCGGCGTCGCCGTCAGCGTCAGCACGTGCACTTCGCTGCGCAGCGCCTTGAGCTTCTCCTTGTCGCGCACGCCGAAGCGGTGTTCCTCGTCGATGATGATCAGGCCGAGGTCGCGAAAGCGCACCTGCGCATGCAGCAGCCGATGCGTGGCGATGACGATGTCGACGCCGCCGCTCTCGATCGCGGCCGTGACCGCATCGACTTCCTTGCCGGTGCGAAAGCGCGACAGCACCTCGATGCGCACCGGCCAGTCGGCGAAGCGGTCGCGGAAGTTGTTGTAGTGCTGCTGGGCGAGCAGCGTCGTCGGCACCAGCACGGCCACCTGCTTGCCGGCCTGCACGGCGACGAAGGCTGCGCGCATCGCGACTTCCGTCTTGCCGAACCCGACGTCGCCGCAGACGATCCGGTCCATCGGCTGCGCGCCGGCGAGGTCCTGCAGCACCTTGCTGATGGCCTCGGCCTGGTCCGCCGTTTCCTCGAACGGAAACGCGTTGGCGAAGCTCTGGTACTCAAGATCGCCGACCGCGAGCGGACGCGCGCTGTGGGCCTTGCGGCGCGCGTAGAGGTCGAGCAGCTCGGCGGCGACGTCGCGGATCTTCTCGGCGGCCTTGCGGCGCGCCTTCGACCATTGGTCCGTGCCGAGCTTGTGCAGCGGCGCGGATTCGGGTGCCGCACCGGTATAGCGGCTAATCAGGTGCAGTGAATGCACCGGCACGTAGAGCCGGTCGCCACCCTGGTACTCCAGCACGACGAACTCGCCGGCCTGGTCGCCCACGGTCAGCGACTGCAGTCCTACATAGCGGCCGACGCCGTAGGTTTCGTGCACCACGGGTGCGCCCGCGGTCAGGCTCTGGATATCGCGCAGTATGGCGTTAGGATCGGACGCCGACTTGCGGCGCCGCCGTTCCTGGCGCGCGCGGCTGCCGAGCAGCGCGGCCTCGGGCAGCACCAGCAGCGGTGGCTCGTTGATCTGCAGGCCAGCCATCTCGGGCGCGATGGCGATGCCGAGCGGCGCGTCGCTGGCGAGGAACTCTGCCCAGCCGTCGAACACGCGCGCGTCGATGCCGGCGCCGCGCAGCAGTTCGCCGATGACCTCGCGGCGGCCGGGCGAGTCGACCGCGAGCAGCGCGCGGCCCGGGAATTCCTGCAGCAGCGCGCGCAACGGCGCGAGCGGCTGGTCCGCCCGGAGGTCGAGCCGCAGCTCACGCGGCAGCTGGGTCGGATAGTGGCGCTGGGTCGCGTCGTCGGGTTGCTCCGTCTTGAAGCGCCGCAGTTCGATCGTCGGGCGTGCGCCCAGCGCGGCCAGCAGCTCATCCGGGCCGAGGTACAGCTCCTCCGGTGCGAGCAGCGGGCGCTCGATGTCATGGCGCCGCTCCTCGTAGCGGGCGGCGATCGATGCCGCGGTCGCCTGGATGGCGGCTTCGAGACCGTCGTCGGCGACCTGCACGCAGTTCGGCGGCAGATAGTCGAACAGCGTCGCCGTGCTGTCGAAGAACAGCGGCAGGTAGAACTCGATGCCAGCCGGAGCCAGGCCGTCGCTGACACCGCGGTAGATCACACTGCGGGTCGGGTCGCCTTCGAAACGCGTGCGCCAGCGCCGGCGGAAGGCGCGCACGGCGTCGGCGTCGAGCGGCAGCTCGCGCGCCGGCAGCAGTCGCACGGCCTGCAGCGCCTCGCCGGAGCGCTGGGTCAATGGATCGAAGCTACGGATCGCCTCGATCTGGTCGTCGAACAGGTCGATGCGCAGCGGCGCGACGGCGCCCATCGGGAACACGTCGAGCAGCGAACCGCGCAGCGCGTATTCGCCGGGCGCGCCCACCTGGCCGACGCTGGCATAGCCGGACTCGGTCAGCCGCAACCGAAACGCTTCGAGGGCGAGCGTATCGCCGACCTGCAGCGAGAAGCTGCGCCCGCCGACGTAGGCCAGTGGCGGCAGTCGCAGCGCCAGTGTCTCGGCCGTCACGAGCAGGATGCCGCGCGTCAGGGTGGGCAGCGCGGCCAGGGTCTGCAGCCGCTCCGAGACGATGTCCGGATGCGGCGAGAAGACGTCGTAGGGCAGGACTTCCCAGTCGGGCAGGGCGAGGACGGGCAGGGCGCCGCTCGAGAAAAAGGCGATCTCGGCGCGCAGCCGGTCGAGCTCGCGGGTGTCGGCGGCGATGACGAGCAGCGGCGCGGGCGCGCTGGCCGCGGCTTCGGCCAGCAGCAGCGAGGCCGCGCTGCCGTGCAACTGGTGCCAGCGGACGCGGGGACGGGAGGAATCTGGCAGCAGCGGGCTCAGCATCGCGGGCGCGAAGCTTACCCGAATCCGCGGCGCCGAAAGCGCCGCGTGTTGCGGTCGCTCAGCCGCCGCGGACGACTGCGTGCAGCACGAGGTCGCGTTCGAAATAGACCGTGAAACCGGCGTACTCCCAGCGGGTGATCGGCGGTTCGCCGACCGCCGGGCTGCGGGAGGTGGGCGCACCGAAGCGCGCCTCGACGTCGCTCATGCGCGTGCCGCGGCGCGGGGTCTCGATGTCAGCGGGCCGCAGCTGCACGGCGCCGTCGACGACGACGAGTTCGGCCGATGCGGGTGCGGTCGCAGTGGCCGCAAGCAGGGCGACGAGCAGGCTGAGACGGCGGGTCATGGGCGGCTCCAGGTCCGGTCTGACAGCCTGGCAATATAGCACCCGTGACCTGCGGTCGATCGCGCGCGATCCGGGTGAACGTGAACTGCGTCATCGTTTCGGCAGCGGCGCGGGGCTGCGGGTAGAATGCAGGACCTCGGGGCTGCGCCCCGCCAGCGGCGCGCCGGCTGTTGTCCTAGATGTTCCATCCGCTGTCCCTGTTCGTCGGTCTGCGCTACGTCCGCGCGCGTTCCCACGGCTTCTTCGTATCGTTCATCACCTGGGTGTCGCTGCTTGGCGTCGCGGTCGGCGTCATGGTGCTGATCGTGATCCTGTCGGTCATGAACGGGCTGGAGGGCGAACTGCGCGACCGCCTGCTCGCGCTGTCCGCGCATGCGCGCGTGGTGCCGGCGGCGACTGCCGCGCCCGCGGGGTCCGACTGGCAGCGCATGGCCGCGACGGCCGCTGCGACACCGCGCCTGCAGGCGGCCGCGCCTTACATCGAATTGCAGGCGCTCGCCGTGCACACGCCCGACATGCTGCCCGTGCTGCTGCGGGGCATAGACACTGCCCTTGAACGCGAGGTGTCCGAGGCGGCCGGCGCGCTGCTCGCCGGGCGGCTCGAGGACCTCGTGCCAGGCTCCGACCGGGTCATCGTCGGTAGCGCCATCGCGCAGCAACTGGGGCTCGCGACGGGTGACCGGATCACGCTGCTGGTGCCGGGAGTCGACGCCGACGGCACGCCCAGTCCGCGGCTGCGCGAACTCGAGGTCGCCGGGGTGTTCCAGATCGGGCTGCAGGACCACGATGGCGTGCTGATGATGGCGGCACTCGCCGACGTCGAGTCGCTGGCCGGCGCTGACGGTCGCGCGCGCGGCCTGCGGCTGCGGTTCACGGATCCGCTCGCCGCGCCCGCCGGTGCCGCGGCGCTGCAGGCCCGGCTTGGCGCGGCCTGGGACGTGCGCGACTGGTCGCAGGACAACGCGAACTACTTTCGCGCCATCCGGATCGAAAAAACGATGACGGCGCTGATGCTGATGCTGGTCGTGGCGGTCGCCGCGTTCAGCATCGTCGCGATGCTGGTCATGGTGGTCACCGACAAGCGCACCGACATCGCGATCCTGCGCACGCTCGGCGCATCGCCGCGCACGATCATGGCCGTGTTCGCGACGCAGGGACTCGTGATCGGCTGGCTCGGGGTCGCGCTCGGCGTCACGGCCGGCGTGCTCGTGGCGCTGCGCATCGAGAGCATCGTCGGCTTCTTCGAGCGCCTCACCGGCCTGCAGATCTTCAGCCCCGAGGTCTATGCGATCACGGGCTTTCCGTCCGAGCTGCAGTGGGTCAACGTCGCCTGGATCGCCGGCACGGCGTTGCTGCTGACCGCGCTCGCCACCGTGTATCCGGCGCTGCGCGCCGCGAGGGTCGCGCCGGCCGAGGCGCTGCGTTACGAATGAACCCGCTGCGCTCCTACGAATGGATGATAGGCACCCGCTACCTGCGCGGCGCGCAGCGCCGTGGCTTCGTGTCCTTCGTGGCCGCCATGTCGGTGCTCGGTTTGACGCTGGGCGTGGCGGTGCTGATCGTCGTGCTGTCGGTCATGAACGGCTTCGAGCGCGAACTGCGCTCGCGCATCCTGGCTGTGACCTCGCACGCGACGCTGACGGGCCTCGAAGGCGCGCTGCCTGACTGGCGCGCCGCGCGCAGTGCCGCGCAGGGCCTGCCGGGCGTGCGCGGCGCCGTGCCGTTCGTCGAGGCACAGGCGATGATCTCGCGCGGGCCGCGCGTGCTGGCGGCCGCGGTCCGCGGCGTCGATCCGCAACTCGAAAGCGCTACCGCCGGACTTGCCACACGGCTCGTCGGCGGCGCGCTGACGGACCTGCGCGCGGGGCAGTGGCAGATCATCCTGGGCAGCGCGCTCGCGCGCGACCTCGGCGCCGCCATGGGCGATGCCGTGATCGTGATGGCCCCGGAGGCGACCGCCACGCCGGATGGCATCAAGCCGCGCATGCGTCGCTTCACGGTAGCCGGCATCGTCGAAACCGGCATGTACGAGTTCGATCGCGGGCTCGCGCTCGTGCACATTGCTGACGCGGCGCGCCTGTACCGGCTCGGCGACCGGGTCAGCGGCATTCGCCTCGAACTCGAAGACCCGTTCGCCGCGCCGCAGCTCGTCCGCGAACTCGCGCTGCAGCTGGGCGGCGGGTTCTTCGTCAGCGACTGGACCCGCAACCATGCCAACTTCTTCCAGTCGATCGAGCTGACCAAGTCGGTGCTGTTCGTGATCCTGCTGATGATCGTGTTCGTGGCCGCCTTCAACATCGTCTCGACGCTCGTCATGATCGTCAAGGAGAAGCAGGCGGACATCGCGATCCTGCGCACGCTCGGTGCCGGGCCGCGCAACGTGCTGGCCGCGTTCGCGCTGCAGGGCACGTTGATCGGCCTCGCCGGTACGCTGGGCGGCGCGGCGCTGGGCGCGTTGGTGTCGCTGAACGTCGAGCGGCTCGTCGCGCTGCTCGAGTCGATCGTCGGTTTTCGTTTTCTCGACGAGAAGGTCTATTTCATGAATGAGCTGCCGGCCTACATCGAGTGGGGGGACGTGCTGCAGGTGTGCGGCGTGGCGTTCGTGTTGTGCGCCATCGCTACCTTGTATCCCGCCTGGCAGGCCGCGCGCACGGCGCCGGCCGAGGCACTGCGCCATGACTGACATCGTGCTCGAGGCGCGCGGCGTGCGCCGCGCATTCCGCGAAGGCAGCGCGCAGCTCGAAGTGCTGCGCGGCGTCGACCTGCAGGTGCGCGCAGGCGAACGCCTGGCGATCGTCGGCGCGTCCGGCTCGGGCAAGACGACGCTGCTGCAGATCCTGGGCGGCCTCGACCAGCCGACCAGCGGCGAAGTGCTGCTGGACGGTCAGCCACTGCAGGCGCTGCGCGAGGCCGAGCGCGGCGCACTGCGCAACCGCACGCTCGGCTTCGTCTACCAGTTCCACCACCTGCTGCCGGAGTTCAGCGCGCTCGAGAACGTCGCCATGCCGCTGCTGGTCCGGCGCACGCCGATCGCGGCGGCGCGTGCGAGCGCCGCAGCGGTCCTCGAGCGCGTCGGGCTCGGCGCGCGCCTCGATCACAAGCCGGGGGAACTGTCGGGCGGCGAGCGCCAGCGCGCCGCCGTGGCCCGCGCGCTCGTCAGCGAGCCGCGGGTCGTGCTCGCCGACGAGCCGACCGGCAACCTCGACGGCGCGAACGCGGCGGCGGTCTTCGACCTCATGCTCGAGCTGAACCGCGAGCGCGGCACCAGCCTCGTGATCGTCACGCATGACCTGCGGCTCGCGCGCCGCATGGACCGAGCGGTAAGCTTGGTCGACGGATTTCTACGCGAATCCGTCATCTTGGGGGATTGAGGGGCCGCGACGGTCGCGGTATTTCTGCCGCACGCGTCGCCGCCACACGTACTCGAGCAGGCCCCAGCCTGTCAGTCCGGCGGTTGTGCCACAGATCGCGCAACCCACCAGGAACGGCCGCCACAGCGGCCCGAGTCCATGCTGCAGCCAGTCCCAGGAGAGCTCGAAGCTGAATTCACCGGGCGGCACGCCGAGCACCGCGGCACCGATCCGGTAGGCGACGTAATAGACCGGCACCACGGTCAGCGGATTCACCAGCAGGGTGGTCGCGACAATCACGGGAATATTGAGCCGCGCGATGATCGCGAGCACCACCGCGAACGGCACCTGAACCGGCAGCGGCAGGAAGCACAGCGCGAGGCCGCAGCCGAAGGCGAGCGTGATGCTGCGCCGCTGCAGCGACCACAGCCGCGCATCGAGCAGCAGCCCGCGCAGCGGCTGCATGTACCACCGTTGCTGCAGGTCGTGCAGTCCGCGCCGCATTTCGCGAAGTCGTTGCCGGTCCATCGTGTGCCGTCAATCTAGCATCGCCGCTCATGGCGTGGCGCTGCTTGCCGGCAGTGGCGCGGCGACACTGCTACCCCTGTCACAGCTTGCATCGCTCGCGCTGCTGCTCGTGGCAGCGCTTGCTGCCGTGTGGCGACCCCGCCTCGCGCCCGCGGCGTCGGCCGCGCTGGGCGCGTGGCTGGCCACTACCTGCGTCGATGCCTATCTCGCGGCGCGCTGGCCGGCAGAGGCCGACGGCACGCGCGTGCTCGTGGCGGTGGACGTCGACACGCTGCCGGCCGCTCGCGGTGGCGAGTGGGTCGCAGATGTCGGTGCCGTGACACTCGCGCCGGCGTCGCTCGCCGGACGTGAGCTGCGCTTGCGCCTGTCGGGCGCGTTCGGGCCTTCGCGCCCGCGGGTCGGAGAGCGCTGGCGCTTCGTCGTCGCGCCAGCGTCGCCGCGCGCGCGCCTGAACCCGGGCGGCGTCGACCTCGAGCGGCAATGGCTGCTACAGCGCGTTCATGGTCGTGCAACGGTGATCGACTCGCCGCTGAACGGCCGGCTCGCGTCCGCGTTGCCGGGACTGCAGCCGTTGCGCGCAGCGCTGCGGGAGCGCGTGTTGCGTCACGTCGGCGAGCGTGATGCCGCGGCGCTGTGGGTCGCACTCGCGATCGGCGACACCGCCGCGATGAGCCGCGAGCAATGGCGCGTGTTCGCCGCCACCGGCATCACCCACCTCGTGGCGATTTCCGGGCTGCACGTGACGCTGTTCGCGTGGCTGGTTGCCGGCGGTGTGCGCTGGGCCTGGCCTCGGCTCTGGCTGCCACCTGTGCTGCAGCGGTCGCGCCGCGAAACCGTTGCGCTGTCCTGCGGCTTCGTTGCAGCGGCTGCCTACAGCCTGCTGGCAGGCTTCTCGATCCCGACGCAACGCACGGTCGCGATGCTCGCGATCGTGCTGCTTGCGCGGCTGACCGGCCGCGTCACGTCGCGCTGGGACACCCTCGGCGGAGCGGCGATCGCTGTCGTCCTGATCGACCCACTCGCCACCCTCGACATCGGCTTCTGGCTGTCGTTCGGTGCGCTCGCGGCCTTGATGGCGCCGCTGCAGTTGCGCGCCACCATGCCGCGACCAGCGACGCCGACCGGCACGCTGCTGCACGGTGGCGGTGCGCTGCTGCGCGAGCAGGCCTGGATCGGCGTCGCGTTGATGCCGCTGACGCTGCTGCTGTTCGATGCCGTGTCGATCGCCGGCTTCGTCGTGAACCTGGTCGCGATCCCGGTGTTTTCGTTTGTGCTCGTGCCGCTCGCACTGATCGGCGCGCTGCTGCCGCCGTTTGCCGCGCCGCTGCAGGCGCTGGCTTTCGACGCAGCAACCTGGCTGCACGGCGGCCTCTGGCCGGCGCTGCGCGCCATCGCCGATCTGCCGGGCTCAACGCTGGCCACGTCCGCACCCTGGCCCTGGTGGTGGCTCGCCGCGGCGCTGCTCGGCGGTTCGCTGTTGCCGGTGCCGGCGCGACTGCGCGGCGTCGCGCTGTTGGCGGTGCTGCCGCTGATCGCCGCGGCCACGGCGGGGCCTGCGTTTGGCCGCGCCACGCTGACGGTGCTCGACGTCGGCGACGCCGGCGCGATGCTGCTACGGACGCGCAACCATGCGCTGCTGCTCGGCACTGGTGGCGGGCGTGATCGGGCTGGCCACAGCGTCGAGCGCCACGTGTTGCCGTGGCTGCGGCGCACGCGCGTCCACCGGCTCGATGCGCTGGTCGTGGCGCGCGCGACTGCGTTCGAGGTGCCGGCGGCGGCACGGCTGCTCGCCGCGCTGCCGATACGCGAGATCTGGGTCGGCACCGAGTGGCGCGGCGCGCCCGAGCCGGTGCGCAGTTGCCCGCCGCGTGCTGCGCGCCGCCTCGATGGCGTGCTGGTCGAGTGGCTTGGCGCCGAACTCGCCGTCGGAGCCCATGCGCGTGCCGCCGGCGCCTGCGCCGTGCGGATTACGGCGGGGGATCGCTCGGCGCTGTGGATCGGCGCAGCCACTGGCGTCGACCTGGCCGCCTGGGCGCACGCGCCCGAGCGGGTGCGCGCCGACGTCCTGATCGGCGCGCTGCGCGCCCGGCGGGATGCGGGTGCCTGGGCGCAGGCCGTGCGGCCCGCCATGCTGGTGTCGAGCGTCGGGCGTGATGCGCTGGCGCAGCGTGCGCTCGCGCGGACCTATCGAATCAGTCCGGACGACGTGCACCTGCCATCGGTGTCCGGTCCGCTGGCCATCGAGCTCGCGCCACGGCAGTCTCTCCGCGTCACCGCCATGCTCGACCGCGGCTGGGCGCCGCGCTGGCGCGTGCCGCGCCGAGCGACTCCGGTGCTGTGAAGCAGCGGGACGTCCGGTATGATTCGACGCTGTCCTTGCTTGGGGTGCACCATCGATGTGGGAGATCGTGCGGGCCGGAGGTCCGCTGATGTGGCCGATCATCCTGTGCTCGATCGCGGCGATTGCCATCGTCGGCGAGCGGCTCTGGACGTTGTCTGCGCAGCGCGTGATGCCGCGCGGTCTGCTGCAGAAGGTCTGGCAGCTGGTCGACAACAACCAGATCAATGACAAAGTCATTGTCGCGCTGGAGCAGAACTCGCCGCTCGGGCGCGTGCTCGCGGCGGGACTTGCGAACCGGCACCGTCCCCGCGAGGTCATGATGGAGCGGCTCGAGGACACCGGCCGCCACGTCGTGCATGAGCTGGAACGCTTTCTCAATACGCTCGGCACCATCGCCAGCGTCACGCCGCTGCTCGGGTTGCTCGGCACCGTGACCGGCATCATCAAGGCCTTCAACGCCATCACCGAGGGTGGCATGGGCGATCCAAGGATGCTGTCGGGCGGCATCAGCGAGGCGCTGATCACGACCGCGGCCGGTCTGCTGGTCGCGATCCCCGCGCTGATCGCCTACCGCTACCTGCGTGGCCGCGTCGAGAGCATCGTCATCGACATGGAAAAGAACGCGATCCAGCTCGCCGACGCCGTCGAGCGCACGCAGCAGCGGGACGCGGCGGCCGCATGAATCTGAAGCCACGGCGTCCCGAGGAACCCGAGCTCAACCTCGTCTCGCTGATCGACGTCGTGTTGATGCTGGTGGTGTTCTTCATGCTGTCGTCGACCTTCGTCGACGAGACCAGCCTGCGCATCCGGCTTCCCGAAGTCTCGAACCGGGACGGCACGCCGCCCGCGGGCGAAGCGTTCGTGATCACGGTGACCGAGGCGGGCGGCTACCGGCTGAACGGACGCGACCTGATCAATGCCAGCGCCGACACGCTGCGCGCCGCGCTGGTGCGAACGGCCGGCGACGACCGCAGCGCGACGGTCACGATCCGCGCCGATGCGCGCGCGTCACATCAGGCCGTGGTCACGGCGCTCGACGTAGCCGGCCGGCTCGGATTCACTGCCATCGACATCGCGACCGTGCCGGCGTCGGCGGCGCCCGGGCAGCCGTGACGAGCCCGCAGCCGCCGACGATCATCGAGCCGGGCAAGGTCTACCGCCGCCTGCTCACCTACGCCCGGCCGCATCTCGGCATGTTCATGATCGGCGTGCTCGGCATGGGGCTGTTCGCCGCGATGGACACGGCGATGGCCTGGCTCGTCAAGGTGTTCCTGGGCGGCGCTTTCATCGACAAGGATCCGCGCGTGCTTTGGATCGTGCCGCTCGGCGCCATCGCGCTGTTCACGCTGCGCGGGGTCGGCGATTACGTGTCCAACTATTTTCCCGGCTGGGTCGGGCGGCAGGTCATCAAATCGCTGCGGCGCGAGCTGTTCGAGCATTACCTGCGACTGCCGACCTCCTACCACGACACGGCCGTCGGCGCGCAGATGCTCTCGAAGCTCACCTACAACATCGAGCTGGTGGCCGAAGCCTGCACGACGGCGATCACCTCGCTGATCCGCGACACGATGACCATCATCGGCCTGCTCGGCATGCTGTTCTACCTGAACTGGCGGCTCGCGACGCTCGTGCTGCTGCTGGGCCCGCCGCTGGCGTGGATCGTCCAGTTCGTCAACCGCCTGTTCCGGCGCTACAGCCAGCGCATCCAGAACTCGATGGGCGACGTCACGCGCGTCACGCGCGAATCGCTGGACGCGCATCGCCTGATCAAGGTGTTCAACGCGGAGCAGTTCCAGGCGCGGCGCTTCGAACAGGTCAACGAGTACAACCGCCACAGCCACATGCGATTGATCAGCACGCGCGCGATCACCAATCCGGTGGTGCAGCTGATCGCGGCGTTCGGGCTTGCCGGCATCCTGTACTACTCGATCGCGCAGGTCTTCAACGAGGACCTGCGCGTCGACGAGTTCATGGCTTTCCTGACCGCGATGCTGCTGATCACCGCGCCGCTGCGCCGCCTCGTCAACATCTTCGCGCCGTTGCAGGCCGGCATCGCGGCCGGCGCCAGCGTGTTCGAGATCCTCGATCAGCCGATCGAATCGGATGCCGGGCAGCGGGCGCTCGTCCGCGCGCGCGGCGACATCGACTTCGAGTCGATCACGTTTGCATACAGTGCTGACAAGGGTGCCGTGCTCAGCGACGTCACGCTGCGGGTGGCGGCGGGCCAGAAGGTGGCCATCGTCGGCAAGTCAGGCGGCGGCAAGTCCACGCTCGTCGGCTTGCTGCCACGGCTCTATGAGCCGCAGCGCGGCGTGGTCAAGCTCGACGGCTTCGATGTCCGCGACTACCGACTCGTCGACCTGCGGCGCCAGGTCAGCCTCGTCAGCCAGGATGTCGTGCTGTTCAACGACACGATCCGCGCCAACATCGCTTTCGGTCGTCCGGAAGCCACGGATGCCGAGATCGAAGCGGCGGCGCGCGCGGCCTATGTGCTCGAGTTCGCGGCCGACTTGCCGCTGGGGCTCGATACCGAGATCGGCGACCGCGGCGCGCAACTGTCGGGCGGGCAGCGGCAGCGCATCTCGATCGCGCGCGCGCTGCTGAAGGATGCGCCAGTGCTGATCCTCGACGAGGCGACCTCGGCGCTCGATACCGAGTCCGAGCGGCGCATCCAGTCGGCGCTCGAATCGCTGATGCGCGGTCGCACGGTGCTGATCATCGCGCACCGGCTGTCGACGATCGAGTCGGCGGACCGGATCGCCGTCATCGACGACGGCCGGGTCGCGGAGCAGGGCAGCCACGCGGAGCTGATCGCGCGCGGCGGCCTGTATGCGCAGCTGCACCGGCTGCAGTTCAACGTGTGATCGCGGCTGCGCTGCAGCGCATCTGGTATGCGCAGGCGCCACCACCCTGGTGGCTGCGGCTGCTCGAGCAACCTTTCAAGGCCGTCGTCGGCGCGCGCCGGCGCCGCTATGCGCAGGGCTCGCAGGCGGTCACGGCGTTCGAGACGCCGGTCGTGGTGGTCGGGAACCTCAGTGTCGGTGGCACCGGCAAGACGCCGGTCATCATCGCGCTGGCGCGGGAACTGAGTTCGCGTGGCCTGCGCTGCGGCGTCATCACGCGCGGTTACGGCGGGCGCCGCAGCGGCGGTGTCTCAGTGCTGCAGTCGGGCGACGCGCTGCGCTCGCCGGATCCCGCCCTGCACGGCGACGAACCCGCGTTGATCGCGCGCGCCACCGGCGTGCCGGTCGCGGTTTGCGTCGATCGGGTGGCGGCGGCACGCGCCCTGCTGGAACTCGGCGTGGATGTCGTCCTCAGCGACGACGGCCTGCAGCACTACCGCCTCGGCCGCTCGCTCGAGATCGCCGTGGTCGACGGCGCGCGCGGCCTCGGCAATGCGCACCTTCTGCCGGCGGGGCCGCTGCGGGAGCCGGCCGCGCGGCTGCGCGAAGTCGACTGGATCATCCTCAACGGCGCGCCGTCGGAGCGCTGCCTCGAGCAACTGGCGCATCTCACGCCAGCGCGCGATTCGCTGCGCGTCGATCTGGTCGCCGACGAAGCCGTTGCGCTGCGCCCGGCCGGTGCCGGGGCGGGCCTGCGGCGGCCGCTGGCGTCGTTTGCGGGAGCGCCCGTGCATGCCGTCGCCGGCATCGGGCATCCGGCGCGCTTCTTCGGCACGCTGCGCGCGGCCGGCCTCGAGGTCATCGAGCATCCGTTCTCCGATCACCACGCGTTCGTCGCGAGCGACCTCGTTTTCGCGACGCCCGGCGAAATCCTCATGACCGAGAAGGATGGCGTAAAATGCGAGCGCCTCGACGGCGTCGCGGGCTGGCAGGTGCCGGTGCGAGCGCAGTTCGAGGCGCTCGGCTGGCAGCAGCTGCTGGCCCAGATCGAGGCCCAGGCGCGTGCACCGGCAGCGCCGTCGGGCGGCTGACGCAACAGGAACATCATGGACACACGACTGCTTGAGATTCTCGCCTGCCCGCTCTGCAAGGGGCCGCTGGTGCACCACCGCGAGCAGTCAGTGCTCGTCTGCAGGCTCGACCGGCTGGCATTCCCGATCCGCGACGGTGTGCCGGTCATGCTCGAGGAAGAAGCGCGGGCCTTGACTCCCGGGGATCCGCTCCTCGAGCGCTGAGCGCATGAGTTTCCGGATCGTCATTCCGGCTCGCTATGCCTCGAGCCGGTTCCCCGGCAAACCGCTCGCATTGCTGGCGGGTCGGCCGATGCTGCAGTGGGTGCACGAGCGCGCCCGGCAGAGTGGCGCGAGCGAGGTGATCATCGCGACCGACGACGCGCGCATCGAACACGCGGCCCGCGACTTCGGCGCCACCGTGATGCTGACCGCAGCGAGCCACGCGTCCGGCACCGATCGCATCGCCGAGGTCGCGCAACGCGCGGGGTGGGGCGACGATGCCATCGTCGTCAATCTGCAGGGTGACGAGCCCCTGATGCCGATCGCGCTGCTGACCCAGGTCGCGCAGCTGCTCGCCGCGCACCCCGCAGCGGCGCTGGCCACGCTGTGCGCGCCGCTCCAGCGACTCGAGGATCTGCTCGATACCAATGTCGTCAAGGTCGTCTGTGCCGACGATGGCCGGGCGTTGTACTTCAGCCGCGCGCCCATTCCCTGGTCCCGCGAAGGCGCTGTGGCGGGCCTCGCGAGCCAGCGCGAGTTCGCGCTCGCGCGGCGGCATATCGGCCTGTACGCGTATCGCGTCGGGGCCTTGCAGCGGTTGGCCGCGATGCCGGTCGCCAGCCTCGAGGACTGCGAGAAGCTCGAACAACTGCGGGCGCTGCAGGCCGGCATGGAGATCCGTGTCGCCACCGCGGTCGAGGCGCCGGGTCCGGACGTCAATGCCCCGGAGGACATTGCCCGGGTCGCGGCCCGGCTATGAGCCGGCCGTAGGTCCCTGATCCTGAAGTCGTGGCAGTAGATTGACAGCAGACTGTCATCCAGACAGACTGCTGCGCATGGTCAAGAAGCCCCCGGTGCCGATGAGTCCCGAGCGCGCGGCGTTTCGCCGCCTCGTGCTCGCCACGTTTCGCCTGAACGGTGCACTTGTCGACATGGCAGATGCCCTGTCGGCCGACCTGGACCTGACCAGCGGCCTCTGGGCAGTGCTGGCAGCGCTGTCCGATGGCAGGCGCCTGACCATCGCGCAGACGGCTCGACGCCTGGGTCTGCGACGCCAGAGCGTGCGCCGCAGCGCGCGCCTGTTGACCGAGCGCGGCCTGATCGGCAGCGCATCCAATCCGGACCACAGTCGCGCGCCACTGCTGTTCCTGACGGAGGCCGGTGAGAACGCAGTCGCCGAACTCGATCGCCGCGAGGCGTCCTGGTGGTCGCGGGTCGCGGCCGCTTCGGTGCTCGATGCCGATGAGCTGAACCGCGGCCTCGACCTGATCGAACGCCTGCTGCCGCGCATCGAATCCGCGCCGCAACAGGCGCGCCGCTCGACTCGCCTGCGGGCCGCGCCGGCCACCACCGCGGGGCTGACTGCCCTGGAGGGGCCGGGTACAGTGGGCGGATGACCACGCTGTTCGAAAAACTCTGGTCGCAGCACGTCGTTGCCGAGTTGCCGGGCGATGCTGCGCTGATCGCGATCGATCGCATTTTTCTGCACGAGCGCACGGGTTCGATCGCGCTGAAGAGCCTGCATGAGCGCGGCCGACGGGTCGTCGACCCGGCGCGCGTGTTCTGCACGATGGACCATATCGTCGATACCTTTCCCGGCCGCGGCGATGCGACCCGGATGCCGGGCGGCACGGCGTTCATCGTCGAGACGCGCGCCGAGGCGCACGAGTCCGGCATCCTCCTGTTCGACGTGCGCGATCCCGACCAGGGCATCGTGCACGTGATCTCGCCGGAACTCGGCATCGTGCTGCCCGGCGCGACGGTGGTATGTCCCGACAGCCACACCTGCACGCAGGGCGCGATGGGCGCCTTTGCCTGGGGTATCGGTTCGACGGAAGCCGAGCATGCGCT
>CAZPJE010000245.1:0-11913 GCA_964586725.1 uncultured Steroidobacteraceae bacterium
GCCGCCGAGATCGCCGAGGCGAAGGCGCTGCTCGATGCCGGCACGATCGACCAGGCGGAGTTCGACAAGCTCAAGGCCAAGGCCCTGGCGTGAGGCACCGTTCACCGGCGGCCGCGTCGGCTCACCGGTCGCCGCGGACGACGAGAGGCGCCGGCTCGGAGTCGGGGGCGCCCGCTCGGACTCAGAGCCGACCGTTCCTCGACCGCAGCATGGTGATCGGCCGCGTGCCCGGGAACTCGGAGAAGACGATCGCCAGGATGGCGGTGATCGGCGCCACGAGGAAGGCACCGGGCACGCCCCGCGGTTCGGACCACGCTGCCAGGCTGACGAGGATGGCGAACGGGCTGAGGTTGAGCGAGTTGCCCATCGCGCAGGGGTCGAGGCAGTTGCCGATGGCGAACTGCACCGTCGTCATCAGCCCGGGAAGCACCACGCCGAGCACCGAGCCGACGCAGGGCACGAAGTTGAGGAACCCCGTCAGCACCGCCCACAGCGCAGCGAACTCCAGCCCGAACAGCCGCATCACGCCGTAGCTCACCGCAACGCGCTGGATCGCCGCCCGCTGCGACTGCCGGTACTGCGGCGCCAGCGTCAGCGCCCGCTCCTCGTTGGGCATCACCGGGTAGGCGAACGGGAAGCCGATGACGTCGATCGCCGCGGGGGGGGGGAGGGGGGGGCGGAGATCGCCTTGCCGACGCGCAGCACCCAGCCCCCGACGAGCAGCAGCATCGTGCTGTACACCAAGGCGCGAAGTCTGTCCACAGACCGATCGAAAGCGACGGGAGATGGCCGCGGTGGCGACCGGGTAGTATGCGGCTCAGCCAGCGCATCGCTCGCCCGCGCCCCTGTCGACGAAGCACAGCGGAAGGAACGAGTTGCGGAGAGCCCAGAGATGATCGACCCGTCCTCTTCCAGGCACGCGCGCGCCCTCCACGCGCGGCCCCTTGCGCGCACCGTCCTTCTCGCCGCCTCGTGCGTCGGCGCGCTCGCCCTCGCGCTGCCGTGCGACGCGACTGCGCAGGCGTCGCCGCCGCGTCGCGCGGCCGACCCGGCGGTGGTCAGGACGCTGCAGGATCACCAGTGGACGCTGCAATCGGCCGGCGATGCCGCCGGCCGGCCGATCGAGGCGCTGCTGCCGGCGGGCCACCCGATCGTGATGGACTTCGCCGGCGCGCGACTGAGCATCCGGGGCGCCTGCAACCAGATGAACGGCAGCTGGCATCTCAGCCCGCGGACGCAGCTCGCGATCGGCCGCCTGGCAGCGACGATGAAGGCCTGCGAGCCCGCGTTGATGGTGGCCGACGCGGCGCTCGCGGCGGCGCTGGAGCAGCCGCTGGGCGTGGAGGTGACCCGCGGTGAATCGCCCAGCCTGCGCCTGTCGACCGCGTCGAACCAGGTCCTGACCTTCAGCGGGCAGCCGACGCTGCGCAGCCTTTACGGGCCGCCGAAGCGAACCTTCCTCGAAGTCGCCGAACAGACGGTGGAGTGCACGCTGCCCTCGGGCGAAGCGGGCCGCTGTCTGCGCGTGCGCGAAGTGCGCTTCGACGAGAAGGGCCTGCGCAAGGGCACGCCGGGACCCTGGCGGACCTTCGCCGATCGGATCGAGGGCTACGCGCACACCCCCGGCGTGCGCAACGTGCTTCGCATCGACCGCTACGCGCGCAGGCCGGGCCCTGCCGGGCGGCCCCCGGTCACCTACGTGCTCGACCTCGTGGTGTCGAGCGAGACCGTGGCCGGCAAGTGAGTCCTGCAGGCTGCCACGTGCGGGCCTGCCGGCACGCCCATCCGCCGAGGCCGCCCGCGGTCGGGCCGGGCCGGCTCGCGACCGTGGTGCTCTGCCTGCTGCTGGCGCTGCTCGGCATGGTGCCGACCGCGGCACAGGCGGCGACGCCCGCCGGCGACGCACCTGCCGAGCGCAGCCCGGTCATCGCTGCGGCCGACATCCCGGCACGCGCCGACGCGGACGAGAAGTTCGTACAGGCCGTGCAACGGCGCGCGCAGGCGTCCGACAAGGTGCTGAAGATCGAGCAGACCCTGGCGCGCAAGGCCGAGCCGATCGACCAGCTGACCGCGCTGGCCCAGGGTGGCAACCTGTCGCTGCTGTCGGTGCAGCGGCTGGAAAGCGTGGAGCGGCACTGGCTGCTGCACGAGCGCCAGCTGACGCAGATCCGCGCCGACCTGACGCGAGTGACCAACACGGCGTCCGAGGACGCCGCCGCACTGGCCACGCGCCGTGCCGCGTGGCTGGCCACGAGTCAGGAGCCCGAACTGACGCCGGCGCTGCGGCAGCGATCGGAGGAAATGGCCGCGCAGATCGAGCGCGCGCAGGGGCTGCTCGCCGACCCGCTGGCCAGGCTGCTCGACCTGGGCCGCAAGGCGAGCGCGCTGTCGGCAGCGGTGCAGAAGGGGGTCACCGAGGTCGTCGAGGAGGTGGCCGACCAGGACCGGCGCCTGGTGACGATGGACGCACCGCCATTGTGGCAGGCTGCGCGCGAGGCCGCAGTCCAGGAGCCGGTTGCCGCCGGCCTGCGGCGCAGCCTCGCGATCGAGACCGCCTTCGCCCGCGACTACGACGCCGCGCGTGCCCGCCTGCTCCCGTTGCTCGGCATCCTGACGATCGCGTCGCTACCGATGATGTTCTGGCTGCGACGGCGCGCGAGGGCGCTGGTCGCCGCCAACCAGCTGAGCGAGCACGCGCTGCAGGCGCTGTCGCAGACCTGGGCGGCATGGCTGCTGCTGGTGGCCGGCGGCGCGGTGCTCTACGGGTTGCAGGGGCCGAACCTGCGCCAGCACCTGGTCTACCTGCTCGCCTGGATCCCCGTGCTGGGTCTGCTGCAGCGGCAGCCGCTGAGCCTGGTCGGACCGTGGGCCTACCTCAGCGCCGTCTTCTACCTGCTGAACCTGGCGGTGTCGCTGCTGGTCGACGACCCGCTGCTGAACCGTCTGCTGCTGCTGGCCGTCACCCTGCTGATGCTGGCGACGATGGCGTGGCACCTCGTGGGCGCACGTCGTGGCGCGGCCGCCGGCGCCAGCCGCCTGCAGGCGGGCACCTGGAAGCTGGTCGCGTGGACCGCCTGCGCCGTGCTGGCCGCGGCCGCCGCGGCCAACGTGCTGGGCAACGTCTCGCTCTCCGGCATGCTGGTGACGGCGACGCTCACCAGCAGCTACGCGGCGCTGGCGCTGTACGCCGGCAGCCGGGTCGCGCTGGCGCTGTTCCAGGTGCTGCTGGCCGGGCCGACCGCCGCACGGCTGTCGGCGCGCTACGCCGGCTCGCTGGCCCCGGCGGCGCTCAACGTCGGACGCGCCGCGCTGGCCGTCGCCTGGCTGCTGTTCACGCTTCAGTCGTTCCGCGTCTATCGTCCGGTGTCGTCGTTGGCGATCACCGTGCTGACCCACGAGTTCAAGCTGGGAGAGCTCTCGCTCACCCTGGGCAGCCTGGTGTCGTTCGCACTCGCCACCTGGGCCGCGTTCTGGCTTGCCCGGCTGATCCGTCAGGTGCTGGCCGAGGACATCCTGCCGACGCTGTCGCTGCCGCGCGGCGTGGGCAACAGCGTCTCCTCGCTGAGTTACTACGTCGTCCTGTTCCTGGGGCTGCTGGCAGCGCTGGCCGCGGCGGGATTCCAGGTCGGCCAGCTGACACTGGTGTTCGGTGCGCTGGGCGTGGGCATCGGCTTCGGCCTGCAGGACATCGTGCGCAACTTCGTCGCGGGCATGATCATGATGTTCGAGCGGCCGATCCAGCGCGGCGACACGGTCGAGGTGGCAGGGATGGTCGGGCAGGTGCGCGAAATCGGCCTGCGCGCGACGACGCTCGCGACGTTCGACGGCGCCGACGTGGTCGTGCCCAACGGCATGCTGCTCGCCGACAAGCTGGTCAACTGGACACTGACCGGCACGCGCCGACGCATCAGCGTCGAGCTCAGCACGGTCTACGGTGCCGACCCGAGGCGCACGATCGATCTGCTGGTGCAGATCGCGCGCTCGGTCGACGGCGTGTCGTTCGCGCCCGCCCCCCACGCCATCATGACCGGCCTGACCGCTGGCGCGCTCGACTTCAGCGTCCGCGCCTGGACGACCGAGAGCGCCGACTGGGTGCAGGTGCGCAGCGAACTGGCGATTCGGATCCGCGATGGCCTGGCCGAAGCGGGCATCGAGGTGCCGCTGCCACAGCACGACGTGCGCCTGCGCGGGGGGCCGGCCGAAGCCGGGAACGACGCCCGATGAGACCCTTCCGCCGCCCCGACTAACGTTCTCGGAACTTCTCTGTTCTCGTGGGGTACCCGACGCTCGGACACTGTGGTCCGTCGCGCGCAAGCCGCCCGCGCACCCCACGCCGAGGACTCCATGCTCCGCTTCGCTCGCTCCCTGACCCTCGCATTGACGATCGCGGCCGGCATGTCGGGCGGATCCGCGCTCGCGCAGGCCGACAAGCCGCAACGCGGTGGCACGCTCACGGCGAGTTGGAGCGGTCTCGAGCCGCAGGCGCTGTTCGTGCCCGCGGGCGGCGGCTCCAGCCCGTTCTTCACGGCGACCACGGTGCTGGGTAACCGTCCGGTCCAGACCCACTTGAGCGGGTGATAAGCGGACCGGAAGATCGCATGCGCCATGACGCAGACGGACGCCAAGGTCAGGAACTCGAAGCGTGCCGTTGACGAGGCGCAGGCGTGGCGCCATGGTCCGAGGCGGTACTTCCCGATCGAGCAGAAGCTCGCGATCGTCGCGGAGTGCTCGGTGGCTGGCGCGACGCTGTCGAGCGTGGCGCTGAAGCACGGTCTGAACGCGAACATGGTGCGCAAGTGGGTGGTGCGGCACCGTGCCGGTACGCTCGCGGCCGGCAGTGTGCCGAGGCCGTCGATGATCCCGGTGGTGATTCCGGCCGCGGGGCAGGCGACGCTGGGCGAACGTGACGCGAGTCCGCGCGAGGTACGTGTGGAGATCGAGACGCCGCGGGGCGTGATGCGCGTGAGCGGCTGCGTCGACGAGCCGATACTGAGCGCGCTGATCTTTTCGATGCCGCGCGGATGATCGGGCTGCCAGCGGGCACGCGGGTGGGGCTGGCCGCGGGCGTGACGGACATGAGGAAGGGCTTCGACGGGCTGGCGGCGATCGCGCACCCAGGCCGCGCAGCGCGCGCTGCAGCAGCGCCGGCAGGCTGGCGGCACCGAGTGCCGCGTGGAGCGGCTGGCCTGCACCTGACGGGGTGCCGCCGGCGCGTCAGTCAGCGTGCGGCCGGGGCCGCCGCCTGCACCGGGCCGGGATCCCAGCCGCCGCCCAGCGCGCGATACAGCTGGATCACCGATGCGTAGGTGGCGGCGGTCGCCTGCGCGAGCGACAGCTCGGAATCGAACAGCACCCGCTGCGAGTCGAGCACCTCGAAGTAGCTCGAGATCCCGGTGATGTAGCGCAGGTCCACCAGGCGCAGCCGCTCGCGATTGGCCGCCACCAGCCGCTCGAGCGCGGCGCGCTCCTCGCGGCGCCGCTGGAAGCTCACCAGCGCGTCCTCGACCTCGCGCAGCGCACCCTGCACCGAGCGGCCGTACTCGTCGATCGCGATCCGCTGGCGGGCGGCGGCGCCGTCCAGGTTGGCGTCGAGGCGCCCGCCGGTGAACAGCGGCAGCGTGATCGCCGGCGTGACCGCGTAGCCCGCCCGGCCGGCGTCGAGCAGCTGCGAGAGCTGCGGGCTGATCACCCCCAGGAAGCCGGTCAGCGACACCGTCGGCAGGAACGCCTTGCGCGCGGCATCGACATCGGCGGCGCTGGCGGCCACGACCCGCTCGGCGGCGATGATGTCGGGGCGCCGCCGCAGCAGGTCCGACGGGATGCCGGCCGGCAGCTCGGACGGGAACGCGACCTCCTCGAGCGTGCGCGTGCGCGGCAGCGGGCCGGGATTGCGGCCGATCAGCAGCGACAGCGCGTGTTCGCCGAGTGAGCGGCGCCGCTCGAGCGCCGCGATCGCCTGCTCTGCCTGCGCGAGCGAGGACTGCGCCTGCGTCACGTCGACCATCGACACCACGCCGGCATCGAAGCGCAGCTGCACCAGCCGCAGGCCGTCGCGACGGGTCTGCGCGGTGCGGCGCGAGACCGCCAGCTGCTGATCGACCTCGAGCAGGTCGAGGTACTGCTGGGCGACCTGCGCGATCAGGCTGATCTCGACGAACCGGCGCTGCGACTCGGTGGCCTCGACGTTGCGCAGCGCCGCGTCGGACAGCGATCGGATCCGGCCCCACAGGTCGATCTCCCAGGCCGGCACCGCGAGGCCCGCGCGATAGCTCCCGCCGCGGCGGTTGCTGTCGGGATCGAACGCGGTGGGGCCGCGCTGCGAGGTGACGCTCGCGTCGGCGCCGACCGAGGGCACGAGCGCCGCGCGCGCGATGCCGTACTGCGCGCGGGCGATCTCGATGCGCTCGGCCGCGATCCGCAGGTCTCGGTTGTTGCGCAGTGCCTCGTCGATCAGTGCCTCGATCTCGCCGTTGCGGAACAGCGCCGCCCACGGCCGCTCGGCGAGGCTCGCCGCCGGTGCAACGGGGCCACCCCAGCCTGCGGGCAGCGGTGGCGTCACGACCGGCGGCTCGGGCTGCGGCGAGCTCGCCGCACAGGCGGCGAGCAGCGCTGCCAGGGCCAGCATCAGCGCTGCCGGGCCGATTCGACGCGGCGGCCCGATCACGGATGACCCCCGGTCGCGAGGGGAGGGGCGGACGCTGGAGAAGCGGAAGAAGCGGAAGAAGGCGGCGCAGCGTGCCCCGCGGGTGCAGCGTGCGAAGCCGGTGCATCGTGCGCGGCGCCTCCGTGACCCGGCGGCGGGCGCCTGCCGCCCAGCCAGGTCATCACCAGGAAGTAGAACAGCGGCGTGAAGAACACGCCGATCAGCGTCGCGGCGAGCATGCCGCCCAGGATGCCGGTGCCCACCGAGTGCTGGGTCGCCGCCCCCGCACCGTCGGCCTTGACCAGCGGCAGCACACCCAGGATGAACGCCAGCGAGGTCATCACGATCGGGCGCAGCCGCTGGCGCCCGGCGTCGATCGCGGCCTCCATCGCCGACATGCCGGCCTCGTACTGCTGCTTGGCGAACTCGACGATCAGGATGCCGTTCTTGCCCGCCAGTCCGACCAGCGTGATCAGGCTGACCTGGAAGAACACGTCGTTCGGGCTGCCACGCAGCAGCAGCGCCACCAGCGCGCCGAGGATCGCGATCGGCACGATCAGGAACACCGCCACCGGCAGGCTGAAGCTCTCGTAGAGCGCCGCCAGGAACAGGAACACGAACACCAGCGACAGCACGAAGATGCCCGCCGCCTGCGAGCCCGCCACGCGCTCCTGCAGCGACTGCCCGGTCCACTCGAAGCTGGTGCCCTCGGGCAGCTTCTCGGCCGAGATCGCCTCCATCGCCAGCAGTGCCTCGCCCGAGGCGCGGCCCGGTGCCGGGGCGCCGTTCAGCTGCACCGACGGATAGCCGTTGTAGCGGGTCAGCGCGATCGGCGCCGAGCGCCACTCGGTGCGCATCAGCGCCGACAGCGGCACCAGTTCGCCGTTCGCATTGCGGATCTGGAAGCGCTGCAGCGCCGCCGGGTCGGAGCGGAACGCCTGCTCGGCCTGCAGCTTGACCTTCAGGCTGGTGCCGAAGGCGGTGAACTGGTTGACGAAGCTCGATCCCAGCAGGCTGCCGAGCGTGGCGTACAGGTCGGCGAGCGGCACGCCGAGCGCCTTGGCCTTGTTGCGGTCGATGTCGAGGAACAGCGTCTGCACCTCGGGTGCGGCGACGCTGCGCACGCCGGTCATCACCGGATCCTGCTGCGCTGCGGCCACCACCTCGGCAACGGCCGCGTCGAGCTTGGCGCGGTCGCCGTCGAGCGACAGCAGCCGGTAGTCGAAGCCCGCGACCGAGCCCATGCCTGCGATCGGCGGCTCGTTGAGCGCGAACACCCGCGCCTCGGTGATGCCGGCGAGCTTGCGGTTCAGGCGCGCGAGCACGCCCGACACGTGCTCGTCGGCGCCGTGGCGCTCGTCCCAGGGCTTGAGCGTGGCGAACACGAAGGCCTGGTTGGCGTAGCGATAGAAGATCGAGAAGCCGAGGATCGCGATCGATTCCTGCACGGTCGGCTCCGCGGCGAGGATCGCCTCGGCCTTCTTCAGCGCCTCGCGGGTGCGCTCGGCCGACGCGCCCGAGGGTGCATCGACCACCACATAGATCGTGCCCTTGTCCTCCTCGGGCACGAACCCGCCGGGGATCGTGCGGAACAGGAACACCATGCCGGCGATCAGCACGCCGTAGACCAGCAGCGACACCGCCTTTCGCGACAGGATCGTGCGCACCGTGGCCACGTAGCCGTCGGTGACCTTGCCGAACATCCGGTCGAACCACTGGATCGGCCGGGGCTTGGTCATGCCGGGCTTCAGGATCAGCCCGCACAGCGCCGGCGTCAGCGTGAGCGCGGTGATCGCCGAGAGCAGCGTCGAGATGGTGATCGTGATCGCGAACTGCTTGTACAGCGTGCCCGTCACACCGCCCATGAAGGCGATCGGCACGAACACCGCACAGATCACGGCGGTGACCCCGATGATCGCGCCGCCGATCCCCTGCATCGCCTTGCGGGTCGCGGCCCGTGCCTCGAGGTGCTCGTCGTGCATGATCTTCTCGACCGCCTCGACCACGACGATCGCGTCGTCGACCACGATGCCGATCGCGAGCACCAGGCCGAACAGCGTCAGCATGTTGATCGAAAAGCCCGCCAGCAGCATCCCGGCGAAGGTGCCGATGATCGACACCGGAATCGCCAGCAGCGGGATCAGCGTCGCGCGCAGGCTGCCCAGGAACAGGTAGACGACGATCAGCACCAGCACGAACGCCTCGATGAAGGTGTGCACCACCAGCTCGATCGAGGCGTCGACGAACTTGGTCGTGTCGTACGACACCTGCCAGCGGATCTCGGGCGGGAAGCCGGCGGCCATCTCGGCCATCTTGGCCTTGATCTTGCCAGCCAGATCGAGCGCATTCGCACCCGGGCGCAGATAGACGCCCATCGCCACCGCGGGCTTGCCGTCGAGGCGCGACTCGAACTGGTAGTCGTCGGCGCCGAGCTCCACGCGGGCCACGTCGCGCACCCGCACCACCGAGCCGTCGGGCAGCGAGCGGATGACGATGTCGCGGAACTGCTCGACGTCGGTCAGGCCGCCCGCGGTCTGCACCGGGAAGGTCATCGACTGGCCGGAGTCGGCCGGCGCCTGGCCGATCTCCCCGACCGGGAAGTTCTGGTTCTGCTCGCGGACCGCGGCCATCACCTCGTTGACGGTCAGCCGGTACTTGGCCAGCCGGTCGGGGTCGGCCCACAGCCGCATCGCGTACGGCGCGGCGAACAGCGTCACGTCGCCGGCGCCCGGCAGCCGCTTGAGCTCGTTGACGATCTGGCTGTTGGCCAGGTTGGCGATGTAGGTCGCGTCGAAGCGCGGGTCGTCCGACTGCATGACGACCACCAGCAGGATCTGCGGGTTGGTCTTGTCGACCCGCAGCCCCTGGCGCAGCACCTCCTGGGGCAGCAACGGCTCGACCCGCTTGGCGCGGTTGCTGACCTCGACCGCGGCGATCGCGAGATCGGTGCCGGGCTCGAAGAACACGCTGAGCTGCATCATCCCGCTCGCCGACGAGGTCGACTGCATGTAGAGCAGTCCGGGGATGCCGTTCATCTCGCGCTCGAGCGGCGCGGCCACCGTCGTCTCGAGCGTCTCGGGGCTGGCGCCCGGATAGATCGCCGTCACCTGGACCTGCGGCGGCGCGACGCTCGGATACTGCTCGACGGCGAGCTGTGTGCTGGCGAGCGCCCCGACGAGGGACAGGATCACCGCGATGACGATCGCGAAGACCGGGCGGTCGACGAAGAATCCCATGTGCCAGCCGTCAGGGCGTGCGGGTGGTGGGCGGCGTCGCTGCCGGCGCGGCCGCCGGCGACGACGCTGCCGGCGCGGCCCCCGCACGGACCCACGGCACCGCCCTGACCGGCACGCCCGGCTGCAGCCGCTGCTGCCCCTCGACGATCACCGACTCGCCCGCGCCCAGCCCCTTCTCGATGATCCAGTCGTCCTTCAGCCAGGCACCGACCACCAGGTCGCGCCGCTCGGCCCGGCCGTCCTTGTTCACGATCCAGGCGATGTGGCCGGTGGGTGTCTTGATGACCGCCTTCTGCGGGATCAGGATCGTGTCGGGGCGCTTGGCCGAGATGAACTCGACCCGCACATACATGCCCGGCAGCAGGTTCTGGCCGGGGTTGGGCATCACCGCGCGCAGGCTGATCGTGCCGGTGTTGGGATTGACCTGCGACTCGGTGAAATCGAGCTTGCCGAGGCGGTCGTAGCGGGTGCCGTCGGGCAGGAACACGCGCGCCTGCGAGCCGCCGTCGGCCTCGCGTATCTCGCCCGAGGACATCGCCCGCTTGAAGACCAGCGCATCGCGGTCGGCCATCGTGAAGTTCACGTACACCGGCTCGAGTCGGTCGATGGTGGTCAGGTGCGTCGCCTCGCCCTTGCCGACCAGCCGGCCCTCGGGCACCAGCGTCGCACCGATCCGCCCGCTCTCGTTCGCGATCACCCGCGTGTAGCCGAGGTTGATCTGCGCCCGCTCGATCGCCGAGCGGGCACCCGCCAGCAGCGCCTCGTTCTGCTTGACCGCCGTGACCGCATCGTCGTAGTCCTGCCGGCTGATCGCGTTCTCCTTCACCAGCGGCGCATACCGCGATTCGCGCGAGCGGGCGTTGGCGAGGTTGGCCTCGGCGCGCGCGACCTCGGCACGGGCATCGTTCAGCACCGTCTGGTAAGGGGTCGGGTCGATCGTGTACAGCAGCTGGCCGCGCCTGACCTCCGCACCTTCCGTGAAGTGGCGCTTCTCCAGGATCCCCTCGACGCGGGCCCGCACCTCCACCGAACGGAACGCCGCCACCCGTCCGACGTGCTCCTGGACCACCGGGATGGTCTCGGAGCGGGACGGGGTCACGCGGACCTCGGCGGGCGGCCGCGCCGCGGGCTTCGGCGGCTCGGGCTTGCTGCAGCCGGCGAGCGTCACGAGCGCGGCGAACGCGCCGAGGCAGGCGAGCATGCGGGTCGCACCGGGGATGGACGACACGGGGGTGCGGGGCATGATGTGACGGTGCAGTGTGCGACCGATCGGGAAGCGCGCGGCGCCGCCAGGCGCGCGGCCTGCCGAAGGGATGTCGAGCCCTGCGGCGGGCCCGATGATACCGCCCCGCTGGCGCCCGGTCAGTGCCGGAACGCCCAGACCTGATACAGCGTGTAGTCGAGCACCATGGTCACCGCGGTGGCGAGCATCTGCGCGACCAGGTAGTGCGGCGCCCCCAGCCGCAGCGCCGTCACGAACAGCAGCGTGTTGACACCGAGACCGAGCGTCGACACCGCGACGAAGCGCGCCAGCGAGCGCAGCCCGGGCGGGCGGCCGTGGAAGGTCCAGCGGCGCGACAGCTCGTAGTTGAGGATCACCGCGGCGGCGTAGGCAGCGCCGGAGGCCGGCACCGGGCGCCAGCCCAGGCCGTCGATCAGCAGCGCGAGCAGCAGGTACTGGAGCGCGGTGCAGGTGCCCCCGACCAGCAGGAAGCGCCGGAACGAGCGGGTCGCGGCAGTGGTGGGTGCGGCGGCGGGGCGGGCGCGGTTCAAGCGGATCGACCCTGTCGGGCGGAAGGGGGGGCCGGCAGGCCGGCGGGACGGTGACGGTTATCTTCGGCATCGGCGGCCTTCCACGACCGGTGGAACTCCTCGATGCGCCAGCGTCCTGCTGTAAGCGTCCAAACCACGACGTCCTTCGCGGTGCCGAGAGCGATCGTTACCTTGGGGCTCCTGTGAATCGGAAGGAGCCAAGGGATGAGGACTGCGAAGACGACGACGGGCACGCGGGGCGTCGTGGTACGACGCAAGCAC
>CAZPJE010000246.1:0-24328 GCA_964586725.1 uncultured Steroidobacteraceae bacterium
TCTTCGATCAGGCTGGGACGATGCTTGAGTTCGCGCCCGAACTCGCGGAACTCGAGTTCGCGGTAACCGATCCCGACGCCCAGATCGAAGCGCCCGCCAGTCAGCAGCGACAGCGTCGCGGCATCCTCGGCCACGCGGATCGGATTGTGCAGCGGCAGCACCATCAGGTTCGTGCCGAGGTGCAGCCGCTTCGTGCGTGCACCGATCGCCGCACCGATGACCATCGGCGACGGCGTGTACCCGTCATCGCAGAAGTGGTGTTCGGTGATCCACGCGGAATCGAAGCCCAACCGCTCTGCCTCCACGATCTGGTCCAGGCTTTCGGCATACAGCTGCTCGAACGGCATCTGCCATTGCGGTGGATTGCGGAAGTCGTACCACAGACCAAAGTTGACCTGACGCGCCATGGGAATCGCTCCGTTCAATTCAGCGTGCCGAGGAAACTGAGCAATTCAGCCCGGTAACGCGGGGCGTCTTCGATGAAGGGCGCGTGTCCGCAGCCCTCGAATTCGACCGTCTTCAGGCGCCGGGCAAACTTCGCGATCGAACGGCCGACATCCGGCGGCACGAACACATCCTGCGTGCCGACGAACGACAGGATCGGCGCTTCGATCGCACTGAGCACCGCACGCTGGTCCAGGTTGTCGAGATCAGCCAGGGCCGTGTCCGCGCAGGGCGAGGTCTGCATGAAGATCGACCACATCCAGTTGTGCATCGCCTGCGACGGCGGCACGGCGCAGACTGCCTTCGTCAGCCCGTCGAAGAAGTTGGCGCGATCCTGCCGCAGCACTTCGACCGTTGCGGTGGGCCCACCCGGCGGGTTGCCGTGCGGATAATCCGGCGCCTGCACGTAACGCGGTGTCGCCGCCGCCGTCAGCACGAGCCCGGCACAGTTGCTGCCCAGTTTGTGGGCGACCTCGGTCGCGATGGCGCCGCCCAGCGACCAGCCGTTGACGGCCGCGCGACGCACGCCAGCTTCACGCAGCACGGCCAGCGCATCGCTCGCGCCGAGGCTGATCGTGTTCGCCGGGAAATCCTTGTCCGACAGCCCGCAGCCGCGCTGGTCGAAGGTCACGACTTCATGACCCGCGGCGAGCAGCGCGCTCAGCGTCGTGTCCCAGACGCGGCAACTCGTGCCCCAGCCGTGGACCAGCAGCACCGGCAGTTTGGTGCCCGCGTGATGCTCGAAGTAGATCCGATGCCCCGTCCCAGTGCTCACATACGCCATGTCTTGCCCCCCTCGTTGGCCGCGCTCACCCCTTCGGCGCCGTCATCTGCGCACCCGGGATCGGATTGAAGTAGTGGATGGTCACGTCGCGCCGCTTGATGCGCCAGACATCGCCGCGCCGCTGGAAGTGATCGCGGTAAGTGGCGCTGATCATCTGCACGACGTCGTCGCGCGTCGCGCCCATGCAGTCCACGTCGCAGACGCCGTGCGCGTCGTCTTTGCCGGCGAATGTGACGTGCAGGTTGCTGGTGAGGTGGTGCGTCTCGCGCCACACCGGCCACAGCACCTCCTTGACCGCCTTCTCGATGCCCGCATGGCCCTCGAAGGCACCGAACGGCGGCCCGATGTCCCAGACGCAGTCTTCCCACCAGATACCGAGGAAGTTCGGGAAATTGCCGCCATCGAAGGCGCGGCAATAGGTGGTGACGAGATCCCGCATCGCGTTGCGGCTCTCGAGTTGATCGATGCGCGCCAGCAGCGCCTGCAGTTGAGCGTCCGTAGCCATGGTCCCCCTCCCCCGAGTTCCGGCAAGGCCGTGCTAGTGATTTCCCACGTCGAGCTCGATTGCCCATGCCAGCTTCGCGCGCGCTTTCTGCACGGCGTCCGGCAGGTAATAGTTCGGCCACAGCTGTTCCGCGCCGCGGCGGTCGCGCAGCACTTCCTTGGCCACGCTGATCTTGTGCACTTCCGTCGGTCCGTCGACGATGCCCATCTCGGGCACGGTCGCCCACATCTGCATCAGCGGCGTCTCATTCGACATGCCGAGCGAGCCGTGCAGATGCAGCGCCCGATAGACCACATCGCGCAGCACGCCGGGCATGGCAGCCTTGACGGCGGCGATCTCGCGGCGCACTTCGCGCGTGTAGGCCTGGTGCTTGTCGATCAGCCAGGCCGCGTACAGCACGTGCAGCCGGAACTGGGTGATCTGCGTGTAGGAGTCGGCGATCTTCTCCTGGGTCATCTGCTTCTTGGACAGCAGTTCGCCCTTGGTCGTGCGGCTCAAGGCCCGCTCGCACATCATGTCCAGCGCGCGGTTCAACAGGCCCACCGTCCGCATCGCGTGGTGGATGCGCCCGCCGCCCAGGCGCGACTGCGCGACCTCGAAACCCTGGCCCGGCTTGCCCAGGATGTTGTCGCGCGGCACGCGACAGTTGTTGAACCGCAGGTAGCCGTGCACGCCGGAGCCGATTTCCTCGCGCATACCGACGGCGACGTTGCGGATGAGCTCCAGCCCCGGCGCATCGCGATCGACGATCAGGATCGACGCGCCTTCGTGGACGGGCACATCAGGATTCGTGATCACGACCACCAGCAGGAACTTCGAGAAATCCGCGTGCGAGGCAAACCACTTCTCGCCGTTGATGACCCAGTGATCTCCGACCAGTTCGGCGCGGGTCGTGAACTGCGCCGGATCGGCGCCGGCCTGCGGCTCCGTCATCGAATAGCAGGAGGCAATCGTCCCGGCGAGCAGCGGCTCGAGGTAACGCTTCTTCTGCTCCGGCGTGCCGAAGCGGGCGAGGATCTCCGAGTTACCGGTGTCGGGCGCCTGGCAGCCGAACACCGTCGATGCGAAGCGGCTGCGGCCGAGGATCTCGTTCATCAGACCGAGCTTGACCTGCCCGTAGCCCTGGCCACCAAGTTCCGGCCCGAGGTGACAGGCCCACAAGCCCTGCTCCTGGGTGCGCTTCTTCAGGGGCGCCATCGCGGCGGCGGCGCCTTTGCGCGCCGGGTCAAACGGGTCGGCCGGGTGCGTGAACACGAGATCCAGGGGTTCGACTTCCGTGCGCACGAACTCGTTCATCCAGTCGAGCTTGCGTTGGAAGTCAGGGTCCGTCTCGAAATTCCAGGCCATTTTTCACCCATCGACCGGAGCGCAGTGCGGCGACCCTGCACTGCGGCGGTGCAAAAAAACAACGGTTGGCGCCGATTTCGGGGATCGCACCCGCGGCGAAATCGTGTCCGAGTATAGATTCACTTGCTAGACGACAACAAGCGGATTATCGTCTCGCTGGTCATTGAGGGGGCTTGTTACCTGCGTCGTGAACCGGCGCAAAGCCCAGGGCACTTTCGCAAACGTCTTGGATGAGGGGGTAGTGACAATGGAGAAGTCCATGGTGCTTCTTGCGGCGGCCAGCGTCGTCGCAATGAGTGGTTTCAGTACAACCGCGCGCGCCGCAGAGAATTCCGCCGACTCAGGCGCACTCGAAGAAATCACCGTCACCGCACGCAAGCGTGCCGAGAACCTGCAGGACGTCGGCACCTCGATCAGCGCGCTTAGCGTCGAAGAGATCCAGCGCCGCTCGGACGTCGACCTGCAGACGTTTGCGAACGTCGCACCGAACGTGATCATCAACGACCTGCAGCAGGGCCCTGGCAGTCCCGCCGCCATTTCCGTGCGCGGCGTCGGCACGACGGACGTCGAGAAGAACTTCGACCCGACGGTCGGAGTCGTCGTCGACGGCATCTTCATCGGTGTCAACTCCGGCGCCATGATCAAGGCCATCGATCTCACGGGCATGGAAATCCTGCGCGGCCCGCAGGGCACGCTGTTCGGCCGCAACTCGATCGGCGGCGTCATCAACGTCACGCGCGGCAAGGCCAGCACCGACGGCTTCGATGCCGCCGTGCGGGCCGGTGCGGGCAACTATGGCGACCTGCAACTCGATGGCTACGTGAACTTCGCCGTGTCCGACAAGTTCGCGTTCAAGCTCGGCGCCGCAAAGCGCGACAACGACGGCTGGTTCTTCAACCGTACCCGCAACTCCGATGTGGGAAAGGTCGAGTTCCTGCAGGTCAGCCCTAGCTTCACCTGGAGGCCCACGGAAGCGCTCGAGATCTCTTACCGGTTCGACACCACGCAGCAGGATCAGGATGCGAACACGGTGCTGAACGTCGCACAGCCCAACCAAGCCTGGTGCTTCTTCTACAACCAGTGTGCCCAGGGACTACAGAACCCGCAGTCAGGCGATCGCTATACGGTGCTGCAGAACGGCCTCGGCACTTACCAGACCTTCTTCGACAGCGACCTGCACATCGCCAACATCGGCTGGGATGTCAACGAAGGCAACCGCATCGAATACGTCTTTGGCCGCTTCTCGACCGAAGAAGAAGTGTTCCAGGACTGGGACGGCACGTCGCTGACGCTGTATCACACCGATCGCCCGGCGACCTGGGACCAGACCAGCCACGAACTGCGCTGGGTGCACTCAGGTGACCGGCTCGACTACACAGTCGGCGTCTATGCATGGGAGTCGGACTACCGGATCGACCTGCGCAGCTACATCGGCTTCGGCGACCTGCTGTTCGGCCTGCCGATGGGCACCGTGCTCACGGTGGACCAGACGGTCGTGCAGAACACGGAATCGCGTGCTGCGTTCTTCGAAGCTGACTATCGCCTGACCGACGCACTGACGCTGACCGTCGGCGGTCGCTACACGCGCGATGAGAAGGACAGCGGCCTGATCGACGCCGGCATGCCGCAGCTCGCGACCCGTGGCAACCTCGCCAACCCGTTCGCGAAGGCTTGGAGCGAGTTCACGCCGAAGCTGAACCTGCGTTATCGCCTCAACGACGACGCGATGGTCTACGGTCTGTACTCGAGAGGCTATCGCGCCGGCGGCTTCAACGGTCGCCCGGGCACCTACGAAGCCGCTTCCATTGCCTACGATCCGGAAACCGTCGACAACTTCGAGCTCGGCTGGAAGACGGAGTGGATGAATGGCCGCGTGCGCCTGAACGGTTCCGTGTTCCTGATGAAGTACGACGACAAGCAGGAAGAGCAGAGCGTTCCGACCACGGTCGGCACCGGCCAGCAGACGATCGTCACGAACGCGGCCCGCGCCGAAATCAAGGGCCTCGAGCTCGACTTCCTCGCGAAGATCAGCGACAACTTCACGCTCGGCGGCAACCTCGGCGTGCTGGACTCGAAGTTCAAGGAGCTCCTGGATACCGATCCGGCGACGCCCGTGAACCGGCGTGACCTGTCGTACCTGAAGCTGCGCCGCGCGCCCGAGCTGACGGCCACGATTTCGCCGAACTACAGCTGGAATGTCGGCAACGGCTCGATGTGGATCCAGGCCGACCTGCGCTACGTCGACGACCAGGAACTCACCTTCCTGAACTCGCCGCAGAGCCGCGTGAAGGCGCATGAAGTGCTCGACGCGTCGATCGGCTACCGGCTGAACCAGACGACGTTCACGCTGTGGGGCATGAACCTGACCGACGATGATTCGTGGACCCAGGCCTACGACGTCGGCACGAGCGTGACCTTCCCCGGCTTGTGGACGTACGCCGCCGCGCGCGCGCCGCGGGCTTTCGGTGTGCGCGTCTCGCACAATTTCGGCAATCGTTGATCGACTCCGGGCGGCATGCGGTCTTGCGACCGCATGCCGCCCTTTTCTTGTTGAGCATGAACAGAAGATGGATAGTCACGGGTGGATCGCGCGGCGTCGGCCTGGCCACAGCGCGCTACGCCCTCGAGCGCGGCGACCGCGTTGCAGTGCTCGCGCGTCGCGTCGACAACCCCGAGCCGCAGCAGTTGGGTCCCAATGCCCTGCTGATCGCGGCAGACGTCACGCAGCCTGAGCAGGTTCGCAGCGCCGTAGAGCGCGTAGCTGCCAGTTGGGGCGGTATCGACGTGCTGGTCAACAATGCCGGCCTGCACCGCGGCCGCCGCCTGCACCGGCTCGACGTCAAGGACTGGAACGCCGTCCTCGACACCAATCTTTCAGGCCCGATGCACTGCATCCAGGCCAGCCTCGCCCACATGGGCGAAGGTGCATCCATCGTCAACATCGGTGCCGTGGTGGGGTTCCGCGGTTTCGCGGGCGACAGCGCGTACGGCGCGTCGAAGGCGGGACTCTCGGGCCTGACCCAGGTGCTCGCCGTCGAACTCGCCCCCAGGCGGATTCGCGTCAACCTCGTGATTCCCGGCCTCGTCATGACCGAGATGACGTCGCAGGTCGACGAGAAGGCCATCGAGCAGCTCGTGTCGCGCATCCCGCTCGGTCGCGTCGGCACCGACCAGGAGATCGCCGAGGTGATCTGGTGGGTCGCGGGTTCGACCTACATGACGGGCGCGACCATCCCGACGGATGGCGGGATGATGTCGGCGCTCTGACGGCGACGCGACGCGGGGCCACTGCATGAGCGCGACGCTGACCCTCACAGACTGGCTGGCCGCGCACATCGGGCTCCACGATGCCCGGCTCGGCGACAGACTCAGCGGCGGCAACTCCAACGTCACGCAGTTGATCCGGCATCGCGACGGTCTCGCTGTCCTGCGGCGTCCACCGGACAACGCCATATCTTCCAGCGCCGCCAGCGGCGTGCGCCGCGAGTACCAGATGATGAAGGCGCTGCATGGTCATGCGCCGGTGCCGCAGGCCCTGGGCTTCTGTGAGGACACGGCTGTGCTCGGCGTGCCCTTTGCGGTCATCGCGCATGTCGATGGCGTATCCATCAGCACGAAGCTGCCACCCGCCTACCCGGGGGATGCACCCACACTGCAGGCGATGGGCGAGGAGCTCGTCGACGCTCTTGCGACCCTGCACACGCTCGACTGGCGGGCACTCGGCGTCGAGCCGCCCAATGCGCCGCAGGACTACGTGGCAAAGCAGATTCACCGCTGGCTCAAGGCGCGCGCAGCCGAGTCGGTGCGCGAGTTGCCGCTCATCACCGAACTCGGCGACTGGCTTCAGTCGCGCTTGCCACCACCCCCGCCGGCCACCGTCATGCACGGCGATTACCATCTCGACAACACGCTGTTTCGCCGCGACACACCTCGACTCGCGGCGATCATCGACTGGGAGCTCGCGAGCATCGGTAATCCTTATGCAGATCTCGCACTGCTGCTGGCTTTCTGGGGTCCGCGCCAGGGCGACCCGCCCGGGTTCGCCTTCGTGCAGCAGGTCACGCGCGAGCACCCGGGCTGCATCAACCGCGACGCGCTGGCCCTGCGCTGGTCGCGCAGAACGGGGCTCGGTATCGAAGACTTCGAGTTTTACCGGGTGTTTGCGCTGTGGCGCCTGGCCGCGATCGTCGAAGGCGCCTACGTGCTGTTCCGGCATGGCAAAGTGGCCGACGACTACTCGCGAAAACTGGAATACGACGTGCCCGCACTGCTCGAGGAAGCAGCACAGCTGGCGCGATTGAGGACAGGGGCATGAAGAGCACGATGATGGACCTGCCGCTGTCGACGCAGATGATCCTGCGGCACGGCGCGCGCATCCACGGCACGAGCCGTGTCGGCACGTTCGACGGCATCGCGTTCCGCTTCACCAGCTTCGCAGAAGTGGCCGTGCGCGCGACCTCGCTGGCCGCAGCGCTGGCGACACTCGGCGTGCAACGCGGTGAACGCGTCGCCACCTACTGCTGGAACCACCAGGCGCATCTCGAGGGCTACATGGCCATACCGGCCATGGGCGCCGTGCTGCACACGCTGAACGTTCGCCTGCTGCCCGAGCAGGTCGCCGGCATCATGCGCCATGCCGAGGATGCGGCGCTGATCGTCGATGCATCGCTGTGGCCGCAGCTCCAACCGGTGTTGGCCAGCGTGCCGAGCCTGCGACATGTCATCGTCGTCGCCGATACGAATTCGCAGGTCGATGCTGCAGGCGCATCCGTCAATGTGCGCCTGCACCGCTACGAGGACATCGTTGCGGCAGCACCCCGCGCCTTCGACTGGCCCACGCTCGACGAGCGCTCTGCGGCCGTCGTTTGCTACACGAGCGGCACGACCGGAGATCCGAAGGGCGTCGTGTACAGCCATCGCTCGATTTTCCTGCATACGCTCGGCACGCTCGGACACGACACCTTCGGCATCTGTCAGGCCGACCGGATCCTGCTGCTGCCATCGATGTTCCACGCCAACGCCTGGGGACTGCCGTTCTCGGCGTGGTTCGCTGGCAGCGACTTGTTGCTGCCCGGCACTCACACCAAGCCGGCCAACATCCGCGCCATGATCGACCTCGAGCGGCCGACCTTTACCGCAGTGGTGCCGACGCTGATCAACGACCTGCTGCAGGCCGATCGCAGCGAGCCGCTCGACATGCGCTGCTTCCGCGTCATCGTCTCGGGTGGCTCCGCCGTGTCGCCCGCGCTGATCGATGCCGTGCGCGAACGCTGGGGCGTGCCCGTGCTTCAGGGCTGGGGCATGACCGAGACCAGCCCGATGTGCTGTCTGTCGGTGCCGCCACGCGACTGCCCGCCCGAGCAGCAGAGCCCGTGGCGCGCGATGAGCGGCCGCCCCGTGCCCGGCATGGAGGTGCGCATCGTCGACCAGGCCGGTGCGCCTCTGCCTAATGACGGCACCACCGTCGGTGAGCTGCAACTGCACGGCCCATGGGTTACCGGCGGATACCATCAGCACGCATCGCCGGAGTCCTTCACCGCCGATGGCTGGCTGCGCACCGGCGACGTGGGCAGCATCGATGCAAGCGGCTATGTGCGCATCACCGACCGTACCAAGGATGTGATCAAGTCCGGCGGTGAGTGGGTTTCGTCGGTCGAACTCGAGAATGCGCTCGCGCGTCACCCGAGCGTGTTCGAGGTGGCGGTCATCGGCATTCCTGATCCACGCTGGGAAGAACGGCCACTCGTGCTGGTCGCCCACCGGCCTGGGATGTCCGTCGCGCCGGGCGAGCTACGCGAGTTCGTGCGACCGCACGTGCCCCGCTTCGGCGTACCCGAGTACTTCGCGACCGTCGCGGAGCTGCCGCGCACGAGTGTCGGCAAGATCGACAAGAAGGAACTGCGACGCCGTTTCGCAGCCGGCGACTACGCCGTGCAGCGCGTCGGCGAGAAGTGAGACCTCAGGCGCTGTAGCCGCCGTCGATGCCGATGACCTGACCGTTGATGTAGGCCGCCGCATCCGAGCACAGGAAATCCGCAAGTGCGGCCACTTCCTCCGGCTTGCCCAAGCGCGGCATCGGCGTGCGGTCGAGGCACGCGGCGATCACCTGCTTCGCCACATCGCTTACCGTGAACGCACTGTGGACGATGCCGGCATCGATGACACCCGGAGCGATGGCGTTGCAGCGCACGTTCTGCGGCCCGGCCTCGCGTGCCGCGAGCCGTACCAGGCCCGCCACCGCCGTCTTCGGCACGGACGACATGCCGTCGTTCTCCAGCGTGCGCAGCACGGCCGTCGTGACGAACACCGTGATCGAGCCACCGCCCGCATGCCGCAGGACCGGAATGCCATGGCGCAGCACGTTGAACGTGCCCAGCACGTCGGTATCCATGATGCGCCGGAAGTCGGCCTCGCTGACTTCGAGCAACGGCGCCAGCGGAATCGGTGGGCCGGTCGCGGAAATGATGTGCGTGATGGCGCCGGCGTCGCGCGCCGCGGCCGCGAAGAACTCCTGCACCGAATCCGACACCGTGATGTCGACAGGCAGCGCACAGGCCTTGCCGCCAACCGCCTGGACGGCCTCGACTAGGGCCGTAGCCTTCGCGCGGTTGCTGCGGTAGCCGATCACGACCGGGGCGCGCGCGGCGACACGGCGCACCACCGCTTCACCGAGTCCGCCGGAGCCCCCAATGATCGCGATCGTCATGTCGGTACCTCGCGGCTCATTCGGGCAGTGCCCCGCCGCTGCGCAGCGAGCTGATTTCGTCGTCCCGATAGCCGAGTTCCGCGAGTATGGCCGTGGCGTGCTCGCCGGGCGTGCTCGGCGGGCGCGGCGTCGCGGGCAGCGTGCGGCTGAAGCGCGGCACGGGTGCGTTCTGCATGACGCCATCGACCTCGATGAAAACCGAGCGTGCCACGTTGTGCGGATGGCGCGCGGCTTCCTCGATGCTGAGCACGGGCGTGATGCAGGCATCCGTGCCGGCAAACATCTGTTCGAGCTCGGCGCGCGTATGCCGTGCGATCGCGGCGGCCAGCTTCTCTTTCAGCGCCGGCCAGACTGTGTCGACGAGTTCGTCATAGGGCGAATTCGAGAAGCCGACGCCGGCCGCGAAGGTCTGCGGATCGAGCCCTAGCTTGTCGATCAGCAAGGCATGGAATTGCGGTTCGATCGCGCCGACCGCGAGCCATTTGCCATCGCGGGTCTGGTAGGTGTCGTAGAAATGCGCGGCGCCACTGAGGAAATTGGCGCCGGTGTCATCGCGCCAGTAACCCTGGCCACGCAGGCCGATCATCGCGGCGAGGAACGACACGGAGCTGTCGACCATCGCGGTGTCGACCACCTGGCCGCGGCCGGAACGCTGCCGCTCGAACAGCGCCGCGAGGATGCCGAACGCAGCCATCAGGCCGCCGCCGCCGTAGTCACCGACGACATTCAGCGGTGGCACCGGCTTGCCATCGCGGCCGCCGATCTGGTGCAGCAGGCCGCTCAGCGCGATGTAGTTGATGTCGTGGCCCGCCGTGTGTGCCAGGGGCCCCTGCTGCCCCCAACCCGTGATGCGCGCATAGACCAGGCGCGGATTGCGCTTGCTGCAGACGTCCGGGCCGATGCCCAGACGCTCGGCCACGCCCGGGCGAAAGCCCTCGAGCAGGACATCGTTGCGCTCGACGAGCCGCAACAGCACTTCGACGGCGTCGGGCTTTTTCAGATCCAGCGTGATCGAGCGACGGTTGCGCAGCGTGGGATCCAGAGCGCCCTGGTCATCCATGCCGACGCGACCGACGCGCGTGACCTCGGCGCCAAGGTCGGCCAGCAGCATGCCCGCATAGGGCCCAGGGCCGATGCCTGCGACTTCCACGACCTTGAGGCCGCTGAGCGGCCCGGCCGCCGCCGCGGGCAGCGCGACGACCGCAGCCAGCGCCTGGGTGGCGTCACGCGGCGGCATGGTATCGAACCCCCCGCCGCGCCATGTCCTTGAGGCTGTCGCAAGGCTCGAACCGCGGCCCAAAGCGATCCGCGAGGCGCCGGCAGTCATCGACGAAGCGCGCCGGTCCGACGGTGTCGATCAGCGACAGCACGCCGCCCGTATAGGACGGGAAACCCCAGCTCAGGATCGAGCCGAGATCGCCATCTGCCGGGCTCGTCAACACACCTTCCTCCATGCAGCGCGCAGCTTCCAGTGACTGGATATAGAGCAGCCGTTGCTTGACCTGGTCAAGCGGCGGCTGCGCTGCGGCGACGGGATAATGCTGCGCGAGGCCCGGCCAGAGGTACTTGCGTCCATCCACCGGATACTCGTAGAAGCCCGCGCCCGCCTTGCGACCGACGCGGCGCAGGTCCTCGACGAATTTGCGCAGCACCGCCCAGCTCACGGGCTCGCGAAACTCGGCGCCGAGATCGACGCGCGCCTGCTGCACCACCTTGTACTGCAACTCGAGCGAGACCTCGTCCATCACGGCGAGCGGTCCCACCGGCATGCCGGCAAAGCGTCCGCCGTTTTCGATCAGCGCCGGCTGCACGCCATCCTGCAGCAGCATCTGGCCTTCGTAGCAATAGGTGCCGAACACGCGGCTCGTGAAGAAGCCGCGGCTGTCGTACACGACGATCGGCGTCTTGCCGAGTCGCTTGGCAAGATCCAGCGTCCACGCCAGCGTCGTGTCGTCGGTGGTCTTGCTGCGGATGATCTCGACGAGAGGCATGCGCTCGACCGGCGAGAAGAAGTGCATACCGATGAACTGCTGCGGCCGCTTCGAGGCCGTGGCCAGGCCCGTGATGGGCAGCGTCGATGTATTGGTCGCGAACACCGCATCGGGCGCAATGACGGCCTCGGCACGCCGGGTCGCCTCGGCTTTCACGGCGCGATCCTCGAACACCGCTTCGATCGCGAACTCGCTGCCGGCGAGCGCCTCGTAGTCGGTAGTCGCCGTGATGCGCTCGAGCACTTCAGCGCTTTGTGCGGCCGTGATCCGCCCGGCTTTCTGGTCCCGCTCCATCGTCCTCTGCGCGTGCTCGCGCGCGCGTTCGGCCAGTGCCTGCGTGGTATCGAGCACCGCCACGCGCATGCCGGCGCGCGCTGCCACATGCGCGAGACCCGCGCCCATCATGCCGGCGCCCAGCACCGCCAGCTTCTGCACCGGGCGCTTGGGCACGCCCGCCGGGCGCCGCGCCAGTTTGTCGGCCTTGCCTTTGTTGACGAACATGGTGCGCACGAGGTTGCGGGCCTCGGGCGCAGACGCCAGCAACGCGAACTTGCGACTCTCGATCGCGAGCCCGCGATCGATCGGCAGCTGCAGGCCCTCGTAGACGCTCGCGAGAATCGCGGCCGGCGCCGGATAGTTGCGCAGGCTCGTGCGCGTCGCCGTGGGCACGGCCAGCATGAACAGCGTGCCGATGCCGGCATCGAGCAGCGTGCGCCCGCCAGGCACCGTGCCACCGCCCTTCTGATCCCAGGGCTGGATGGCCGTGGGGTTTGCGAGCAACCAGCGCTTCGCGCGCGCGATCACATCAGCCGCCGGCGCGAGCTCGTGCACGACGCCGAGCTTGAGCGCCTCCTGCGGTCCGATCGGCTTGCCGTCCAGCATCAGCCGCAGTGCCGGCTCCACGCCAATCAGGCGCGGCAGGCGCTGCGTGCCGCCGGCGCCGGGCAACAGCCCCACCAGCACTTCAGGCAGACCGACCTTCGCCGCATCGCTGTCGGCGAGCACGCGGTAGTGGCAGGCGAGCGCGATCTCGAGGCCGCCGCCGAGCGCGAGCCCGTTGATTGCGGCGGCGACGGGCTTGCCGCAGGTTTCGAGCCTGCGCAGCAGCCGCGACATGCCGGGCGTGCGCTGGTGCAGTTCGCGCGCGCTGCTGACGGACTCGAGCAGCTTCAGGAGTTCGATCAGGTTCCAGCCGGCCGCGAACGCCGCCTTCGCGGAACCGACTACGATGCCGCGCACGTCGCCGCGCGCGACGATCTGGTCGAGCAGCGAGTCGAACTCCGCGACCAGCGCGTCGGACAGCGGGTTGAGTGGAGCATCCGGCACGTCGAGGAGCACCGTGGCGATGCCATCGGCGTCGGTGCTGAACTGCAAGTGCCGGAGCGATGCCGTGTCGAGATTCACTTAGACGCGCTCGATGATGGTGGCGGTGCCCATGCCTGCGCCGACGCACAGGGTCACGAGTGCCGTGGAGAGATTGCGGCGCTCGAGTTCATCGAGCACCGTGCCCAGGATGACCGTGCCGGTCGCGCCGAGCGGATGCCCCATCGCAATCGCGCCGCCGTTCACGTTGACCCGATCCGCAGGCAACTCGAAGTGGCGCATGAAGCGCAGCACCACCGCGGCGAACGCCTCGTTGACCTCGAACAGGTCGATGTCGCGAATGCCCATGCCGGCGCGCTTCAGGAGCTTGTCGGTCACCAGCGCTGGCCCGGTCAGCATGATGGTCGGCTCCGAGCCGATCGACGCAAAGGCGCGAATCCGCGCGCGCGGTTTGAGGCCGCTCGCGGCCGCGAACTCGCGGCTGCCGATCAGCATCGCGGCCGCGCCGTCGACGATGCCGCTCGAGTTGCCGGCAGTGTGCACATGATGGATGGTCTCGACTTCCGGGTAGCGCAACTGCGCCACCGTATCGAAGCCGAACTTCGCGCCGGGAGTCGCGAACGCCGCGTTCAGCGCCGCGAGCGACTGCAGCGTGGTGTCGGGACGCAGGTGCTCATCGCGATCCAGCAGCACATCGCCCAGTGCGTTGCGCACCGGCACGACCGAGCGCGCGAAGCGCCCTTCCGCCCAGGCCGTCGCCGCACGCCGCTGGCTCTCGAGCGCATAGCTGTCGACGGTCGTGCGGTCGTAGCCGTCAAGCGTGGCGATCAGGTCGGCGCCGATGCCCTGCGGCACGTAGGCCAGGCGGTACGCGACATCCGGATCCGAATACCAGGCGCCGCCGTCCGCACCCATCGCGACGCGCGACATCGACTCGACACCGCCGCCGATGGCCGCCAGCGACTGCCCCGCCATGACCTGGGCCGCGGCCGCATTGACGGCCTCGAGCCCCGATGCGCAGAAGCGATTGATCTGCTGACCCGCGACGCTCTCGGCGTAGCCTGCGGCGAGCACCGCGGTGCGCGCGATGTTCGCGCCCTGCTCGCCGATCGGCGAGACGCAACCGAGCAGGACATCGTCCACCAGCGCGGTGTCGAGGCCCTGCCGATCGCGCAAGGCCGCGAGCGTCTGGCTGGCCAGTTCCACCGGCGTGACTTCGTGCAACGCACCGTCGGCTTTACCGCGACCCCGCGGCGTGCGGACATGATCGAAAATCAGGGCATCTGGCATGGATTCACTTCGCTGGCTGCGGCAGCTCGAAGACGTAGAGTTCGTTACCGCCCGAAGGCTGGTAGATATCGGGCGACTCGCGCGCCGTCATCAACTTGAAGACGCCCATGCCCGTCGGCACCGCGATGAACTGCCGATCGCCGACCGCATAGGTGATGGGATAGCCGTGCAGCGGCGCACCGAGCCGCGTCTGCCACAGCACCTTGCCGGTGTCGACGTCGAAAGCCTTGAAGTAACGGTCGAGATCGCCGACGAAACTGAGGCCGCCGGCGGTATTCAGCACTCCGGTCAGGAACATCGCGCGCTGCGTGTGCGACCAGCGCGTCTCGAGCGTGCGCAGGTCGATCGCGGTCAGGCGACCCAGCATGCCGTCGGTGCCGGGCATCGGCCTGATGTTGGATTCACCGCCGTAGCCGCCACCGCCTTCCTTGAGCTCGACTTTGCGGCCCGTGAAGTCGACGCACAGCTGATGCAGCGGCACGACCAGCGCGAACGTCGCGGGATTGAACGCGCTCGCCTGCCAGTTGTGACCGCCGTAGATGCTCGGACACACCGACACGGTGGTATCGATGCCGGCGTTCAGGATGTCGGCGCGGTACTTCAGCTTGCCCGTGCGCTTGTCGAGCGGTTCGAAGATGTTCTGCGGCAGCATCTCCGTGAAATCGACGAACTTGCCGGTGCGCCGGTCGAGCTTCCACAGGATGCCGTCCTTGCCGACCGTCACGACGTACCTGCCCGCACCGTCGTCGAACAGCACGCGCTCGAAGCCCGTTTCCATGTCCAGGGTTTCGCCTGGCACGTGCTGGAAGAACCAGCGCATCTTGCCCGTGAGCGGATCCAGCGCGAGCGTCGAGTTCGTGTAGAGCGCGGCTGCGCGTGGCGTCATGCCGCGACTCGCCGCCACCCAGGGCTTGGCCTGCGACGTGCCCAGGATCACCAGCTTCAGGTCAGGGTCGTAGCTGCCCGCGATCCAGTTGTCGCCGCCGCCGCGCAGCTCGACCGGCATGCCGGCCCAGGTGGCGTCGTTCGGGTCGCCCGGCAGCGCGATCGTCGACGTGCGCCACAGCTCGCGCCCCGTGTCCGGATCATGGCCCGTGATGAAGCAGCCTTCCGGCTTGAAGCGTTCGCAGCCGTTGATGCCGCTGACGACGACGCCGTCCGCGATCAGCGGCCCGGCGGTGTGCGTGAAGCCTTTGGTGTAATCGGCCTTCACCGTGCGCCACATCAGCTTGCCGGTGCGCGCGTCGAGCGCGATCAGCGCGGCGTCATAGGTGGCGACGAAGATGCGATCCTTGTAGATCGCGATGTTGCGGGTCGGGCCGCCCAGCGTGCGCGATTCAGGCGGGTGCGGATAGGCGTATTCCCAGATCAGCGAACCCGACGCCGCGTCGATCGCCTGCACTACATTGCCCGGATGGACCAGGAACATCACGCCGTCGTGCACCAGCGGCGTCACCTGGTTGCTGCCCTCGCGCATCGTGATGGCCCAGGCCAACCGCAGGCCGCCCACGGTCTCGCGGTTCACCTGCGCGAGCGGCGAGAAACCCTGGCCGTCGAGCGTGCGCCGCCAGTTCAGCCACGCGGAATCAGGTGGATTGCGCAGCATCGCGTCGGTGACCGGCGTGAGCGGCCCCGTGTCGCGGTTCGTCCACTGGCCCGCGCGGGCCGCAGCCTCGGCGATGCCGCTCGCACCCTCCCAGGTCTGCGCTGCACTGGCCGCAGCGGCCGCGGCATCCTGTGGCGCGCTGCTGCCGGCCTGGCCCGCGTTGCGTTCGAGCAGATACGCGGCCATGTCCGTGAACACGCCAGCGCCCACGGTGGCGGGCACCGTGGTGGCCATCGTCGTCTGCAGGTAGCGGGCGAGTTCGGCCGCGGGCTTCGCGGCCCAGCGGCCGCGGAACGCGCCGCCATCGAGCGGCGGGCCGTGACCCGTGCCGCGCAGCGTGCCGTGGTGGCAGTCGACGCAGTAGCGCTCGTAAGCGGTCTTGCCGGCAGCCGCCCGGGCCGAAAGATCAGCCGTTTCCGCGGCGCGTGCGGGGCTCGATGCCACGACGGCGAACAGCAACAGCGCGATGTGAGAACGAAGCTGCAGGGCCATCCGCGGTGCCTCGGAAATGTCCCGAAATCTTGCCTTGTTAGTTGCTAACAAGTCAAGGTGACGGACCCCGACCCGCGGTCAGATTGTCAGGACGATCTTGCCGAAATGCTGCTGGCTGGCCTGTCGCTCGAAGGCAGCGGCGATCGCATCGAGCGGGAACGTGTCGGAGATGACGGGCTTGAACGGGTTCGCCTCGAGCGCGAGCAGCATGTCCTCCTGATGCGCGCGTGACCCGACCGAGATGCCGGACAGCGTGACGTTCCGGGCGAGCAGCGCCGCGGTCGGCACCTCGCCCGAGAACCCCGTCAGCACGCCGATCAGCGAGATATGTCCACCCGGCCGGCACGCGGCGATCGACTGCGCCAGCGTGCCCGGTCCGCCGATCTCGACCACTTCATCGACGCCCCGCCCGCCCGTGAGCTCCATCGCCCGCGAACCCCAGTCGGGCGTCGTCTTGTAGTTGATGACGTGGTCCGCGCCGAGCGCCTTGAGCCGCTCGAGCTTGGCGTCGGACGACGAGGTCGCGATCACGCGCGCGCCCGCGGCCTTCGCGAACTGCAGCGCGAAGATCGACACGCCGCCCGTGCCCTGCACCAGCACCCAGTCGCCGGGCTTCGTGTGCGTCTCGACGAACATGCCTCGCCAGGCTGTCAGCGCGGCACAGGGCAGCGTCGCCGCCTCCGCGAAACTCCAGCCCTGCGGCATGCGCGTGAACGCGGACTCGGGACCGGCGACCAACTCGCAGGCGAAGCCGTCGGCGCCATCGCCAGGCACTGAGGTGAAGCCCGTGAGTTGCGGCCCACCCGCCTGCCAGTCCGGGAAGAACAGCGACATCACATGGTCGCCTGGCTTGAAGCGCTTGACCCCCGCACCCACCGCGACGACCTCGCCCGCGCCATCGGACATCGGGATGCGCCCGTCATCCGCAGGAATCACGCCGAGCACGACCAGGTAGTCGTGGTAGTTCAGCGAACTGGCACGCACGCGCACGAGGATCTCGCCCGACTTGGGAGCCGGATCGGGGCGGGAGTCGATCACGAGATTGGCAAGCCCACCCGGCTTCTTGACCGCAGCAACTTTCATGACCGTGCCCTGCAGAGATTAGGAGGCTGGGGATAGTACGTTCATTCGCCGGTAGCTGCGAATGGCAGCCCCTGCAGGCCCGCTGCGGCTTTCCCGCATGGCACCGCCCAGCCGAAGCGCCTACCGTCGCACCGAACCTGAACAGGTGACCTGTCCCATGGTTGTTCTGAAGTGGTTACTCGCCGCGATTGCGCTGCTCGCACTGCTGGTCACAGCCGCGTCGCTGTACGGCGCGCAGCGCTGGCGCTCCCTCACGGCCGAACTGAACGCACGGCTGGAGGCCTCTCGCAAGCAACCCTCTGCCACGCGTTACGACGCGCGCGAGCTCGACGGCCTGCCCGCGCCGGTGCAGCGCTACTTTCGTGCAGTGCTGCCAGACGTCGCGCCGATCGTGGCGACGGCGGCCGTCACACATGCAGGCACGTTCAACATGGGTGAGACGAAGGACCAGTGGAAGCCCTTCACCTCCGAGCAGCGCGTCGTCACGCAGGCGCCCGGGTTCGTCTGGAACGGCAGAATCGCGATGCTGCCCGGTGTGCCGGTACTCGTGCACGATGCCTACGTCGCTGGCGAAGGTCTGCTGCGACCCGCGATCTTCGGCCTGATCACGCTCGTCAATCTTCAGGGCAAGGGTGAGATCGCCCGCGGCGAGTTGATGCGATTCTTCGCCGAAGCGGCGTGGTACCCCACCGCGTTGCTGCCGAGCCAGGGCGTGCGCTGGGAACCGATCAACGACACATCCGCCCGCGCCACGCTGACCGACGGGCCGATCAGCTTGACCATGACATTCACCTTCAGCGCCGATGGCCTGATCACCTCGGTGCTCGCGGAATCGCGCGGCAGAACCGTCGCAGGCAAGGTGATTCCGACACCCTGGGAAGGCCGCTGGTCAAACTACCAGCGGCAGGGTGGAATGCTCGTGCCGATGACCGGCGAAGTGGCATGGTTGCTGCCGGAAGGCGCGAAGCCGTACTGGCGCGGCACCATCACGGCGCTGGATTACGAGTTCCAGGGTCAGGCGGGCTAGCGCAGGAACTGCGCGATCTGCGAATAGTACGCCGGCCACACCTGCAGATCGTTGTGGCCGAAGCCTTGTGCCTCGATGATGCGCGCCGTGCCCGGTGAGAACGCCGCGAGCAGCTCCTTCGCGTGGCGCGGCCGCACGATGTTGTCTTCCGTTGCGATCACGAGCAGCGTGGGTGCCTGCACAGCCAGCGCCACCTTCGCCGAGTCGAATCTATCCCGCGCGAGCAGGCCTACAGGTATCCACGGCATCGCGGCCTGACCGACGCTGACAAGGCTGTCGAACGGCGTGACCAGCACGAGCTTGCTGACCGGTCGGCGCGCGGCGAGTTGCACCGCGACGCCACTGCCGAGGCTGCGACCCACCACGGCGATGTCGTCGTGGTCGGCGGCCAGGCTGTCGAACAACGCGAGTGCATCCGCGACGAGCGCTCGCTCGCTGGGGGAACCTGTGCTGCCGCCATAGCCGCGGTAGTTGGCGAACACCAGCGTGCGATCGTTGATGGCGGCTGCGAACGGCGCTGCATTCGCGCCGACGTCTTCGGCGTTGCCGCCGAAGTACAGCAGCGCACGGCGCCCGTCGCGCCGGACGACCCAGTTCTGCAGCACCGCGCCGTCGACGTTCAACGTCAGTCGCGTGGCCGGGGGCGCAGCGCCCGACGGCACGGGGTAGTAGATCATCGAGCGCTGCGTCAGGAACAGCAGCAGGCAGACCGCGGCATAGCCGACCAGCAGCAATCCGAGCAGCTTCAGCACGCGCCGCGCTCCGCGTCAGTTACTTCGGCGGCATCGGCGTCTGCTGCCGCGAGTAGAGCTCCAGGCTCGAATGGCTCGGGCCATAGTCCTCGGTCGGCGCCGTCAGCATGTGCGGGCAGTTCTTTTCCGCGAACTCGCGCACATGCGCCGGCAGGATGTCGATGCTGCTGCCACCAACCATCGTCGACGCGTACATGCAGTGACCCGGCGTCTGGCCCATCAGCAGCCACGGCAACCACGGCGATACGCGATGCCAGGTGCCCACGTAAGGCACGGCCGTCAGGTCCGGGTTCTCGAGATCCCTGCGCTTGACGAAGTAGCGCATCATCTCGGTCACCTGCGCGCGCGGACCCGCTGATTCGCGCGGCCACTTGTCGGGCTGCAGCGGATTCGGGTAGTTCAGGTGCATGTCCGTCGCGAGCATCAGCGTCTCGGCATCCATCTGCTGCCAGGGGAAGATCAGCGGGATTTTCGGCAGGTTCGTGCGATCGCCACGGAAGTCTTCCGGCACCAGGATCAGCGTCTCGCTGATCGTGTAGTTGAACGGGTCGTTGATCGCATGCACGACCCGCACGTCCTCGTTCGTGAACGGGTTGCGGAACTGGTCGATGATCTCCCCCGCCTGACCCAGGCGAGTCAGGTTCGCGTAGAAGATCACTTCCTTGTTGACGCGGCGGATGTTGCCGTCCGGGAGAGGCAGCAGTCGTGTGGCGAGGAACGTATGAAAGCCCAGGAACGGCTTGATCGCCTCTCCCGGGCGCACGGCCATGATGTTGCCGGTGCAGTAGCAGATGCGCTCCTTGCTGCTGTCCATGTCGGCCTGCATGCGCGCCCAAGCATCGCGATTCCAGCGCGGGCTCGTGAAGTCGATCTTCGTCGTGTACGGGATGATGGCCATGATGAAATCCTGCGCAGTCAGGCCGGGAAAAGCCTTGGCACAAAGGGATACCGTGGCGGGCGGCGTTAGTCACGCGCCGACGCCAGAGCTGTTCATTCCTGGAAAACTCGCGGCTGGGGGTCGCTCGGCTCGCCACCCAAGTCGCGACTGTCGTCCTCCTCGCAGTGCTCCGAACCGGGCGTCGAAGAGCGGGGTCGATCGTCGCGCTTCATGTCGTCCAGCAGTTTGCCGTTGGCGGGCGGCGGCTCGCCGAGTGCGCAGCCAAAGAACCCAAGGCCGACGACGCAGCGCTCGCCCACACGCACGAACGGCAGCAAGCCCGCCATGCCAACCTTGCCGGGTTCTGGTTTCCACTCCCAACTGCTGCGGCGAGGCTTGCAGGTTCTGTAGGGGGAGCGAGGCAATTCGCCAAAACTACGAGGACCCGGTGCATGCATTCGCTCGGCCGCCTGGCTCGCCACTTGCGCGCCTTGCGCCTGCCAGTCGACACGCGGGCGCACCGTCGTATCGACTCCAGGATCTGGGACCGTCGCGGCAGGCCGGATCGCGACCGCTGCAGTCGGGACGCTGTTGCCAACGATGGGCGGCGGAGGGGCGTCAGGCGTCACGACCGGCAGCACTTCAGGTGTGTCGACGATCAGCCACGTGCTGACAGGAGCATCGCGCGCGCCGGGCGACTGGAGTCGCGCAGGAAGCAGCATTGCCCACAACAGGCACAGGTGCGCGAGCGAGACAGCGAGGGCGATAGGGCCTCGTGACGGTCGGAATACGTACGCCTGCGCCAAATGTGGCCTCGGTGGGGAGCGCTGCTAGAGACCGGCCGGCGCGAAAAGGGTTCCGGACCCTCCTCTTTCCATCTAGGTGCATCCACGGACGCAAGGCGCGCCGAGAGGTGCAAGGATCAGCCTCCTGTCTCGACGGCGAGTACACATGCTCCATTCACGCCGACAGTTCATCGCACACGCGACGACGGCCGCGAGCCTGCCCGCTCTCTCCAGCTGCTCGAATGCCGGATCGCAGGGCCCCGTGCGCCTCGCGGCGGAACTGCGAGCGCCCGTGCCCGACCCGGCGAACCTGGCCGATCTCGTGCGCTACGCAACGCTCGCCGCCAACGGCCACAACACGCAACCGTGGCGGTTCGTCGTGCGGGCGGGCGGCGTCAGCATCCTGCCGGACTTTTCGCGGCGCACGCCCGTCGTCGATCCGGATGATCACCACCTCTGGGTCAGTCTCGGCTGTGCCGTCGAGAACCTGCTGATCGCCGCGGCGGCGCGTGGCCAGGCCGGCGCAGTCGCGATGCGCGATGACGCCACTGGGATCGACATCGATCTCGCGGCTGCGCCGTCGGCCGACGATGGTCTGTTCGCAGCGATCCCGCTGCGGCAATCCACGCGCTCGACCTACGAAGGAACAGCGGCTTCGCCCGACACGCTCGCCGCACTCGAAGCCACCGCGAACGATGGACGCGTGGACGTGCGGCTGTTGACGTCTTTGGCCGATCGCGAGCGCGTGCTCGACTTCGTCGTGCAGGGCAACAGCGCGCAGATGGAGGACCCGGCGTTCGTCGCGGAGCTGCTGGCGTGGATCCGCTTCGACCCGCAGACCGCCATCGCCAACGCCGACGGCCTCTACGCCCCCTGCTCCGGCAACCCCACGCTGCCCGACTGGCTCGGGCGCCGGATCTTCCCGCTCGTGTTCCGAAAACAGGGAGAGAACGACAAGTACGCCGAACAGATCCGTTCGTCTTCGGGCGTTGCCGTGTTCACCGGCGCGGGCGAAACACCTGCCGACTGGGTCGAGGTCGGGCGCAGCTTCCAGCGCTTCGCATTGCGCGCCACGGCGCTGGGCCTTCGCCACGCGCACATCAATCAGCCGGTCGAAGTCCCGGCGCTGCGCCGTGAGTTTGCCCAATGGCTGGGCGTGGGCGACGCGCGGCCGGATCTCGTCGTGCGGTTCGGCTACGGGCCGGCGCTGCCGATGTCCCTGCGGCGCCGGGTGAACATCGAAACCGCGTGAGCCCACCGCACTCTGGCAGGGGAACCCCCTCATGCCCAACGGCATGAGGGGGTACGCTCATCAGAACCGGTAGGTGTAGCTCAGATCCACCGTCCGCGGGACGATCGGGTAGCGCACGGCAGTGTTGTTGAGCGCGAAGTTGAGCGTGATGTAGTGCGCTTCTTCGTCGAGGACGTTGGCACTGCTGAGGGCGAACTGGTGCTTGCGATCCGCGCTGAGCAGAACGGCCCGGGCGTTGGCCACCGTGAACGCCTCCGTGAGATTCGCCGCCCGGTCGCGGTGTCCGCTGGTGTTGTAGAACTCGCTCTGCGAGCGCAGATCGGCGGTCAGCGTCAGCTCGCCCCAGGCCCCGACGGGCACGGTGTAGTCGGCGCCGATCGTGAACACGAAGTCGGAAACGCCGGCAACGGCCTCACTCAGCAGGATGCCAGTCGGCGGCTGGTTGCCCACGTCCAGCCACTTGGCATCCTGCACCGTGAATGCGAGACGGCCGACGAAGCGGTCGGTCGGCGCCCAGGTGGCCTCGACTTCGAGGCCGTAGATGCGCACCTCGCCGACATTGCTCTGCTGCACGACGCCGTTGGCGAGGATCTGCCCGACGGCAAGATTGCTGGTCTCCTGCAGGAAGGCCGCGGTGTTGAGCCGCAGGCTGCCGAACAGCTCAGCCTTGGCGCCCACCTCGAAGGTGTCGTTCTCTTCTTCGCCGAGCACGTTGACGATGGCGAGCGCGTTCGCGCCCGCGTCATAGGTGCCGCTCTTGTAGCCCTGCGAGAAGGTGGCGTAAGCCAGGATGTCATCCGTGGCCTGCCACTCGACGCCGAGCCGACCGGTGAACTTGTTGAAATCCCTGTCCGACAGGAAGGGCGTGGTCGTCGTCGCGAACGGGCTCGCTTCCTTGGCGCCGGACAGCGTCTTTTCATCCATGGTGTAGCGACCGCCGACGATCAGCGCCCAGCGGTCGGTGAAACGCCAGGTCGCCTGGCCATACGCGGCGTAGCTCGTCGTCTCGAGGTTGTAGCGCTCGACCAGGCCAATGCCGGGCAGGAACGCCAGCGCGGCAGCCGTGTCGGTGATCGTCTGGTTGGTCTCTTCCTTGAAGTAGAAGAGGCCGCCCGTGTATTCGACCGTGCCGACAGTGCCAACGATCTGGAATTCCTGGCTCAGCTGCTCGATGTCGCCGGCCGTGTCGCGGAAGAAGCCTGCGATGCCGCGGACAGCGGGATTCGGCGAACCGAACTGACCGGCCGTGAAATCCACCGCCCAGGCGTCGTCGATCTGCGTGTAGGCCGTCAACGACTTGAGGCTGAAGTTGCCGAAGTCGTAGGTGATCGACACGTCGCCGCCGACCGTGTCGCTGGCTGAGAAGGGCTGCAGTGACTGGCCCGCGCGGACGGCGCGACCGCGCGCGACCTGGTCATTGCTGGCGAGCGCATTTGCGGCAGTGCCGAGGACGATGGGCTGGCCACTCTGGCCGTCGCCCTCATTCTTCGACGCATAGAGCGACGCGTCGATGACCAGCGCCTCGCTAGGCCTCGCCCTGAGGGCGGCCGAGACGCCGCGGAAGTCGCTGCGGAACGCATCGGTGCCGGTGACCACGTCGTCGAAATAGCCCTTGCCCTGGTCGCGGATGAAGCCCGCCAGCGACACCGCGATCGTCTCGGAGAGCGGCGCGTAGACACTGGCGCGCGCGGTATAGGTCTCGTAGTCGCCGATCGAGAGCATCGCGCTGCCCGAGAGCTCGTCGCGCGGATCAGGCCGCTTCGTCACGATGTTGATGGCGCCCGCGAGCGTGTTGCGGCCGAACAGAGTTCCCTGCGGACCGCGCAGGATCTCGATGCGCTCGATGTCGACGAGCTGCAGGTTGCCGGCCGCCATGCGGCGATAGATGCCGTCCTGATAGAGGCCGACTCCAGGTTCGGAGAACAGGAACGCGCCGCCCGCCTCCGTGCTGCCGCGCAGGTTGACGTTCAGCGCGTTGGAGCTGGCGACGTTGTTGAGCACCCGCAGCGAAGGCGCGAACGCGTCGATATCCGTAACGCTCTCGATCTGGAAGCGCTCGAGATC
>CAZPJE010000247.1:0-7878 GCA_964586725.1 uncultured Steroidobacteraceae bacterium
TCCATTCGATGCGGGTCCGTCTGTTCGTCGAGCTGAACCCCGGCTATTGCGAGGCCAAGCAGCCCCCTTACTGCGACTTCGAGCTGCTCGATCGATAACCGCATCGGCGCAAGCTTGGATCACGATCTCGAGCATCTCTCGGCAGACCATGACGACATCCTGGTTGTCGGGCGAAGTTCCGGCAGTGGTATTGCGATGCAGCTCGCGCCGTCGCTCAGACCCCGCCCCGCGCAATAGCGTCGGCGAGTTCCTGGGCGGCCGGCTCGTGCAATCGCAGCCCCAGGTCCGGCTCGATGAGTTCTACTTCCATGACGAGAGGTCCATCACGATTCGGCACCAGATCGATACGCGCGTACATCGTGCGCGATGGCAGCGCGTCCAGCACTGCCACTGCCGTGTCCAGCTCGACCTGAGAAGGGATGTGGCGAACGATTCTCGTCGTGCCAAGCGCGTCCGACGAGAATCCGGGCTTCGTATATGCGTGAGTGAAGGAGCTGGCAATGAATACGAGCGAACGTTCGAGCTGCGTTTCGACTTCGGGAAGATAGGGCTGGACCAGTACGCCACCCGATGCGGCAAGCTCCGACGCGTGCCTCTGCGCAAGGTCCATCTGCGCATCGACCGAGAAACGCCGTGCACCGCGCGCGCTGGCAGCGATCGTCGGCTTGATGACCAGCTCGGACCAGCCTCGAGACCGAACAGCACCTGGCAAGTCTGCGAGTGATGGCTCTCGCAGGAACAGCGAGGGAACACACCTGATCCCGCTCCTCGAAAGCGTCAGCAGATACTCCTTGTCGGTGTTCCAGCGCAGCAACTGGGTGCTGTTGTGTACGCGAGTGTGCATCGCGACACGATCGACCCAGTGCAGCCAATCGTCAGGGCGCTTGTGGTAGTCCCAGCATGAACGCACTACGGTCTGGGCTGCCGCTGCCCAGTCGACATCGGGGGCATCCCACGGTGCGAAGCCGACGCGCAGCCCTTTCGCGCGCAACGAGGCCGCCAGCACGTGATCATCAGGCGCGCCGAGAGGCAGCGCCTGATGCGTCACGATGGCGACGTCCATTGAGACCTTGCTCACGAGGTCGCAGCGCCTGATCAGGGTGCTGTGCCGCTCGCGAGCGCGAAACCTTCATCGATCCAGCCGGTTATTCCCCCGGCCATGATCTTCACGGGCCGTCCCAGCTTCGCGAGCCGCAGAGCCCCACGAGCTGCCCCGTTGCAATGCGGCCCGGCGCAGTACGTGACGAAAAGCGTCGATGCGGGCCACTCTTTGAGCTTTCCCTCAACGATCTTCCCATGCGGGAGATTGATCGCTCCAGGCAAGTGGCCGCGTTCGTAAAGGGCGGGACTGCGGACATCCAGCAGCACGAAATCCGGATCGGACTGCATGGATTCGTGGACGTCCCAGCAATCGGTCTCGAATGTGAACTCAGCGGCGAAGTGTTCTTCTGCAAGGCGGGCCGGGGCGGCCGGAACATCGGTGACGGGCGAAGCCATTTCCGCAAACTCCAAAGATCGGTGAGCACGAGCCTAGTGTCACCTGCGGCGCGAGGAGCCAAGGAGTGGCATAATTGACAATGATGGAAAAGATTGCGCCAAAGCGGCTCGGCAAGCTCCGAGGGCCGAAAGTCGTCGCGCTCGTGTACGAAGGCCTGTGCACCTTTGAGTTCTCGATCGTCGCTGAGATCTTTGGGTTGGCGCGTCCCGAGATGGGTGAGAACTGGTACCGCTATAGCGCCTGTGCCATTGAGCGGGGGCCCCTCCGCGCGCACGGTGGGCTGACGGTCCGAGCCGCACACGATCTGCGACTCCTCGATGACGCCGATCTGATCGTCGTTCCGGGGTGGAAGGGCACTCGGGCTCCGGTCCCGCGCTCGCTGGTGGCCCGCCTGGTCGCTGCGCACGATCGCGGCGCCCGTCTCGCGTCGATATGCTCCGGTGTATTCGTGCTGGCCGCGACTGGACTTCTCGATGGCAAGCGTGCGACGACCCACTGGCGGTACGTCGACACGTTGCGAGAAGCGTACCCGAAGATCCAGGTTGATCCGGACGTTCTCTACACAGCAGCAGGACGGCTACTCACATCCGCGGGCAGCGCTGCCGGCATCGATCTCATGCTGCACATCGTTCGCGAGGACTTCGGCGCGCGCGCCGCCAACGTCGTAGCGCGTCGACTTGTTGCGGCCCCGATCCGCGACGGCGGGCAGGCCCAGTTCATCGAACGGCCCGTCCCGCTCGAGCGTTCTCACGAACTCAGTCGCCTGATGGAACGTGTGCGCGGCGCTATCGACGAGTCATGGTCCGTGGCTCGCCTGGCCAAGCTGGCAGCGATGAGCCAAAGAACATTCCTGCGGCGCTTCACCGCGCTGACCGGCGTTAGTCCGACGCAGTGGATTCGCCAGGAGCGTGTCGATCTCGCACGGCAACTCCTCGAAGGCACGTCCTTATCTGTCGAGGCGATTGCGGGGCGCTGTGGCTTTGGCAGCATCCAGCTCCTTCGCCATCATTTCGGCGGTGCGTTGCACGTTCCGCCTACCGTCTATCGGGAGCGCTTCCGCGCCACACCCGTGCGCCCCCGGGTCGGCTCAGTACACGCAGGTAAGCGCGTTCTCAAATCGGATAGGCGTCCATCCTTACTGCGCGGAAGAACGGTAAGCGCGCGATCCTTCGCGTCGCGCGAGACTGGCCGCGACTGAGCGTGCGCAGTACCAAAGTAGTCTCGCATTCTCCCGGTGCCATGGAGGTGCCGTGGCGGCTCCTCTGGAGTGCGGGGCGGTACGACCCTACGCTGTCAACTGGCGTCACTGGCGCAATGGGCGTGCACGATCCCACGTGCGCGCTCTACCAACCCACGGCCTGGCCATCCTTGCGGTGATCCGAGCCAGCACGGTAGACGCCGTTGACCGGAGCAGCATGGGCTTCTTTGCGTTGCCGGTCGTACACGTTGTCGGGCAGGGCTGGATCGCGCGTGAACAGAATGCCTTGATAACCGCCGACCGCTGACCCGTCCACGGGCTGGACTGCGTGTCCCTTGGCACGCAAGGCTGCGCCGACCAGGTTGAAGAGATCGTGCTCGAGGCTGAGCATGTTGCTCGTCTGGTTGTGAGTGAAGCGCGCTGCGTCCGTGGTCATCTGCACGTTCATCCCGAGATCGATCAGATTCACCATGTGCTGTGCATGAGTCTCGTGCTGGACGGTCCCGCCCATGTTGCCGAAGCTCATCAGCGGCTGACCGTCCTTCATGACGAAGCCGGCGATGATCGTGTGAAACGGTCGCTTGCGTGGCGCCACGATGTTCGGGCTCGCTGGGTCGAGTGAGAAGCCACCACCGCGATTCTGCAGCACGAAGCCGTAGGGTCCGACAGTGGCCTTGCTGCCGTAGACGCTGAAGACGCTATGGACGAGCGACACCATGTTGCCCCAGCGATCGGCCGTGGTCAGGTAGATCGTGCCCCCGGTCGGAGCCGGTGCGGCAACGGTGGGCGCCGCGGAGTCCGGCTTGATGCGATCACACAGTGAGGCCGCATAGGTCTTCGAGAGCAGCTGCGCGAGCGGCACGTCGACGAACTCTGGATCGGCGTTCTTCGCCAGCAGATCGGCGTATGCGAGCTTCTTGGCCTCGACCAGCAGGTGCCAGTACATGGGATTCGCAGGGCCCAAGGTTGCGAGGTCCATGCCCAGCTTCGGCACGCACACCTCCAGGATGTTCAACATCTGCAGTGCCGCGAAGCCCTGGCCAGGCGGCGGCAGTTGAAACACGTCGTGGCCATGGTAGTTGGTCGATATCGGCTCGACCCATTCGGACTGAAACTCGGCGAGATCGGCGGCCGACATCACGCCGTTCCCAGCCTTCACCTTGGCGAGGATCGCTTCGGCGATGTCCCCCTTGTAGAACGCATCGCGGCCTTGTTGTTGCAACAAGCGCAGGGCCTTCGCCAGGCCCGGATTGCGGATGATGCTGTAGAGCGGCGGTGCGCTCTCGCCGGCCAGGAACGTCGCCCGCGAATCAGCATCCGCTTGCAGCGCACTCGCGACCTCGCGCAGATCCGCGTGCCGCCGCTCGCCCAGTGCCCAGCCTTCCTCGGCGATTCCTGCCGCTCGCTCGAACGTTTCCTTGAAGCCCAGGGTTCCAAAGCGCTTGAGCAGCGAATCGTAGCCAGAGATGGCTCCCGGTACCGTCGTGGCATTGACCCCACGGCGAGGCATGGCTGTCACACCGAGCGTCTTGGTGAAGTACTCCGGTGTCCATTGGGCCGGGGCCCAACCTGCGGAGTTCAGTGCATACAGTTTCTTGTCCCGCGCGATGTACACCAGCGCAAACAGGTCGCCCCCGATGCCGGTGTCGTTTTGCGAAGTGACATCAAGGACGACACCTGCAGCCACCGCCGCATCGATCGCGTTGCCGCCCTTCTGCAGGATTTCGAGCCCTGCCTGGGCGGCGAGCGGATCGCTGGTGGCGACCACCCCGTGCCGCGCAAGCACCTCTGACCGGCCTTGTGCCAACCATCCCTGCGCGCGTGACCCCGCAACGGCATTGATGGCGCTGCTCGGCTGTGGTTGAGCAACAGTAGGGATACCGAAAGCGTTCGGCGACTGCGCGAAACCCACGCTGTGCCACGGCAGGAAGACCAGGGCGGCGAGAGCTGCGCCGGGGCGTGCGAACGATTTAGTAGTGGCCCACATCATGCGCGGTGTCCGGGGTGCGGGATGGGTCTCGAACTGTAGCGAGGTCGCTGCTGACGTTACCAGCCCGATCGCCGCAGCGGATCGACATCACGCAGCGAGCTTCCTCGGCCTTCCCGGCCCGCGCCGTGCCGGCATCTCCGCATCCGGCCTCGACCGATACCCTTCTGGATCAGCGATCCACTGCTGCAGTGAACCCGCCGGCCAGGCGCAGGCGCGGCCGCCGAGATGCACGGGTGGCGGAAAGCGACCGGCTGCGATGCGGCGATAAAGCGTGGGACGACTGAGTGCCGTGATGCGCATGACGTCGCGGATGCGGAAGAACGCCGGCGAGGGCAGGGCGTAAACGTTGACGGCTTCTTCCGCAGGCGGCTGAGGCGATGGCGCGTCGCGGACGGCATCCGTCTCGATGGGCAACCCCAGTTGCTTCGGCGCACGCCGGTACCGTCGTCGGGCAGGAGTGTTTTCAGGTTTGTTCATGACTTTCGCCGCGCATCAGTGATTTCACCTGATCCTGCGCGAGCGTCGCGCGAATGCCTAGCCCGAGTTTCGATCGAAAATCGATGGTGGGCTCAACTGGTCAGCGCAACACCTTTGGCGCATAACTGCCGCAGAGAGAGGTGATGCACATGCTGAAGGAAGGAAGACCTGGGCTGACTGACAAACAGAAGGTCCAGCTTTGGCGTATGTGGAAGGCTGGATCTTGCACGCGAGCGATTGCACTGGCCGTGTCGCGAGGTACGAACGCGGTGCGCATTCAGCTGCGCGAGCGCGGTGGGATCGCGCCGCCTGTGCGCAGGCGAGCCGCGAACGCGCTGACACTGGCAGAGCGGGAGGAGATTTCTCGTGGGTTGTGTTGCCGCGCCTCGGTACGCTCGATCGCCCGACAACTTGGGCGTGCTCCCTCGACGGTGAGTCGCGAAGTGCGGCGGCATGGCGGCCGCAGGGGCTACAGGGCCAACCACGCGGAGTACGAGGCGTCATTGATGGCACTGCGTCCTAAGCGCTGTCGGTTGTCCCTGAACGGCCAGCTGCGTCGCACTGTCGCCAGTAAACTGGCCCTGCAGTGGTCGCCTGAGCAGATTGCAGGTTGGCTCCGAAGGCAGTATCCAGATGATGAGACCATGCAGGTGTCGCACGAGACCATTTACAAGAGCTTGTTCATCCAAGCGCGCGGCGTCCTGAAGAAGGAGCTGATCAGGCACCTGCGCACCCGACGTCACCTGCGCCACTCTCGAGCGCGAGGCGTGGACGAGGAGCTGCGCGGGAAGATTCCTGGAACAGTCTCGATTCGAGAGCGTCCCGCGGAGGCTGAAGACAGAGCGATCCCAGGTCATTGGGAGGGCGATCTGCTGTATGGCTCGAACGGCAGCCAGATCATCACGCTCGTTGAGCGACGCTCGCGATTTACGTCGCTGATCAGAGTGCGGGACAATACCGCCAGCACTGTTGCTACCGCGCTGACGCGGCACGTGCGCTCACTGCCGCGATCGCTGCGCCGCTCCGTGACCTGGGACCGGGGCAAGGAAATGTCACAGCATGCGCAGTTCTCGGTCGCGACCAACGTGAAAGTGTATTTCTGCGATCCCCAAAGCCCTTGGCAACGTGGCACCAACGAGAATACGAACGGCTTGCTGCGCCAGTACTTTCCGAAGGGCACGGATCTGTCCGGCTATACTCAGTCTCAGCTTGATCGAATCGCGCTTCGATTGAACCAGAGACCGCGAGAGACGTTGGGCTTCGACACGCCTGCCAATACACTTCGCGCGCGTGTTGCACCGACCGGTTGAGCCCACCAGCGAAAATCGATCGAAATGCAGGATAGCCGCATGGCAACTATTGCGACACATTGTGGCCCATGCGTCGCGATCACTACATCAAGACCCGAGTACCCGAGCACACCAAGCAGCGCGTGCAGGACGTGGCTCGCCAGCGGTTGCTGACCGAGTCCATCTGGCTCCGGCAGATCATCGAGGCTGAGTTACAGCGTGCACCGGCCACACCGGCATCGGCACCGACCTTGCCCGAGGAGAGTGCCCCTACCGGGCGACGGATCGCGGTGCGTCTGTTGCCGGGCGACGCGCGGTTGCTCAAGGAGCGTGCCACCGCGCGACGCACTGCACCGGCGACCTATGTGTCCATCCTGGTCCGCGCACACCTCAGGGATCTGACCCCGCTGCCGACGGACGGGCTGAGGGCGTTCCGGGAGCAGGTGCGGGAGCTGCGGAGCATCGGCCGGAACCTGAACCAGATCGCCCGGGCGCTGAACCGAGGCGAGATCGAGGACGCGAGTGTGCGGGACGATCTGCGGTCGTTCCTGAAGGTGGCGACCGCGATGCGCGAGGCGACCCGGGCGTTGCTGATTGCCAACAGCAAGTCATGGGAGGCGGGGCATGCGCCGGAGTAACGGCTCGAGGGTAGGCCGCTGATCCTGCGCTCAGGCGCGTTGACCGGTCGCGCACCGCGGCGCATCCTCTGGTCCATTCGGGAGGGCGACCATGACCCGTGGAACCAAATACGGACTCCTGTTCGGTGCACTTGGCGCAGTGAGTGGCGTGCTGGTCTCCGAGGCCATTTCTCGCGAGACGATCGCGACACTCGCAAAGACCTTTTCGATCGCCACACCTGACGGCCCGCTATTCGCCCTGCTTGGCCTAGCCTGTGCGTCCCTTGGGTTGTTTGTCGGAGCACAAAGATCGTACGCCGACCGCCAGCAGAGGCGGCGGTTTCTGGCTCTGACCATAGGTGTGCTCGCGCTCATCGTGATCCCTGCATCCCTGATCCGACTTTCCGGGGTGTCGCCACTGCATCAGGTTCCGAGCTGGCTCGCCGCTTCCCTCGGCGTGTTGGCGCTGGCCGGGCTCGTATTCGTGGCAGTGTTGCCGCTGCTTATGCGGCCAAGTCGAAGCACGACCGAGCGCTAAGTCTCTACGTGCGCTCCGCTTCCGTGAGTGCCGATGGCTGAGACTGTCTAGGGAGGCTCCGATGGGGGCAGCATTCAGAACCTTGACGTTGATTTGTGTCCTCGTATCCCCGCTGGGTCTCGCGGAGGACACGGCTCGTGCTGCGTCCCCTGACGCTTCCGCACGGCCCGGTTCTAGCGCACCTAGCCTTTACGACATCATCGCGTCGGTCAGCAGCAGGACGGGCAAGAAATTTCTTCTCGATCCCCGTGTCCGTGCAAACGTTGAATTG
>CAZPJE010000248.1:0-4144 GCA_964586725.1 uncultured Steroidobacteraceae bacterium
CCCCGCAAAGCAACTCACACCAATCCGCGCCTTCACTCTTCGCCAGCCGAAAGGGTACAGGGACGCCTTGCCCTTTGCCGACGACGAGGTCCGTTACCGCGACGGTCTTGAGGAGGTCGTGAAAGACTACGTCGGACTTCATGCGGCCGCGACAAACTGGTCGCTTGCAGTTCCGTTAGTGGAGTGGGCGGCCGCATTCAACCCACCCGGTGGGCTCGACTTCACCGAGTGCCCGGTTCATCTCCTGCACGACGACGAAAGACTTGGTCCGCTTGGCCCCCGCTTTCTCCCGCGATTGCCCGCAATTCAGGAGACGAAGACCTTCGTCAAGCGTCTGAAGCGTCTAGCTCGCCAGTTTCAGGAGAGCTGGGAGCGCAAGAAGAGGGAACTGCAGGTAGGTCCCATCTCCGCGAAGCAGTTCGAAGCGCTCAAGGGAAAGATGTCGGGAGTCTACTCAGTGCGCGTCGGCTCAGGCCACCGGGCGCACCTCAGGCCGGTCGCAGGCTATGAAGTATGGGAAGCGATTGATATTGGCACCCATACGGAGATGGGCCATGATTGACAAGGCTGAGCCCCACGTCGTTATGCTGCGAATCGTTCTGCGTCGGTGGGAGCTTCCAAACGCCTGCCCGGCCGCCATTGCAGCGGTCCTTAAGCCCGTGCTGACCATCGTCGAGAACGCACTGGATTCAGGCGGATGGACACTGCGTCGTGCCACCATCGGGCTGCCTGGGTCGGACGAACGATACCTGCCGCTCGGAGCCCTCATGGAGGACGATTGTCGAATGGCCCTGAGGGCGGCCGATACCATGTTGCGTGAGGCGCTCGACGAGATGGAGGCCAAATGGCCGAGCCTTGTCAGCCAAGTCGAAGCAACGGACCCGGGGTCCCTTCCCGAAATGCCTGACTCGCGAATCGTGCGTGACGCATTCTCAGTGTCCGTGTCGCTCGATGAGCAGTGCGCAATTCCGGTACGCCAGGTTCTGGTAGGCGGCGGAACCGAAGTACCGTTCTAGAGAATGGTAGACCTTGCCTCTGTCTCGTTTTGCGGTGTCCCGATATGGCTGGTCGGACGCAAGAATCTTGCTTGGAACGCACAAGGAACCCAGTGCTGGCCGGCGCCAAGTAGTCCTACGTTCAAGTTGCCGCCTACATAGCGCCACCTCGAGTTGCCAGACCGCCCCAGCATCTCGATATCAGCCTGTAGATTCTTGCCGAGCGAACCCTGCCGCAATCCAGATGCTAGGCATAGCACTGTCTGCTGAAGGCAGTGGCAGGAGCCGGGCTAAATGGGCAATGAAGGTCCGTAGAGGTCACTTCGCTACACGCGAGGCGAAGTGACAATTCGCCTTGTCGCGACCCTGCCCAACGTTGCATTCGGCTTACTTTCAGGCGCCCCTTGCTCCAACTCCTGGGGCGAGATTGCGACGCCCAATATGGAGCGAGGTGCTCGCATCCGGCTGTTGCAAGCTGGCCGCACAACCACTTCACGTGTCCCATGGAGGTCAGTGATTGCCTCTGCTGGGTAACCGTCCGGTCTGGGCCGTGTTGACCCAGTCGTGCTGATCAGGCGGCGAGTCGATCGTCGCACGCCGCTGCAGCGGCGAGGTTCCACGGCAGCAGTTCGTCGACGCGGTTGATCGGGTGCTCGGCGATGCGCTCGAGCACCGCCCGCAGATAGCGCTCCGGGTCGATCCCGTTGAGTTTCGCGCTGCCCAGCAGGCTGTAGATCGCAGCCGCCCGCTCGCCGCCGGCGTCTGAGCCTGCAAACAGCCAGTTCTTGCGTCCGAGCGCGGCGTCCCGGATCGCGCGTTCGGCCGCGTTGTTGTCGATCTCGATGAGCCCGTCGTCGGCATAGCGCGCGAGCGCCGCCCAGCGCGTGAGCGCGTAGCGGATCGCCTGCGCGAGCTCGCCCTTGCTCGAGAGCTTGCCCAGCGTCGCCTGCAACCAGGCGCGCAGCTCTTCGAGCAGCGGCGAGGCGCGCGCCTGCCTCTGTTCGCGTCGCTCGTCCGGTGGTCGACCCCGGATCTCGGCCTCGATCGCGTACAGTTCGCCGATCCGGCCGATCGCCTCCTTGGCGATCGGCGAGCCGGTGGCCTGCTCGATGTCGTAGAACTTGCGCCGCACGTGCGCCCAGCACGCGGCCTCGGTGATCCGGCCCGTCTCGTACAGCCGCTCGAAGCCGGCGTAGCCGTCCGCCTGCAGGATGCCGGCGAACCCGGCCAGGTGCGCGGCCGGGTGGATCGCCTTGCGGTCAGGCGTGTAGCGCATCCACACCGCAGGCGGCACCGCGCCGCCCGCCGGCCGGTCGTCGCGCACGTACGTCCACAGCCGCCCGGTCTTGGTCGTGCCGCGTCCGGGCTGCAGCACCGGCACCGGCGTATCGTCGGCATGCAGTTTCTCGGCCGCCAGCACGTGATCGCGCAGCGCGCGCACCAGCGGCTCGAGCAGCCTCGCGACCGCACCCACCCAGTCGGCCAGCGTCGAGCGCTCCAGCTCGATGCCTTGCCGGGCGTAGATGCCCGCCTGCCGGTACAGCGGCAAGTGGTCGGCGTACTTGCTCACCAGCACGTGCGCGAGCAGCCCCGGCCCCGGCAGCCCCCGGTCGATCGGGCGGATCGGCGCAGGCACCTGCACGATGCGCTCGCAGCACGCGCAGGCCAGTCTCGGGCGCACGTGGCGGATCACCTTGAACGATGCCGGCACGTACTCCAGCATCTCGGCCACGTCCTCGCCGATCGCGAGCAGGTTCCCGCCGCAGTCCGGGCAGCCGCCTTCGGGCTCGTGGCGAACGGTCTCGCGCGGCAGATGATCGGGCAGCGGGCGGCGCACGGGCGCCGTCTTCGCCGCGCTCTCGCGCAGCGGCGCCACGCCCGTCTGCGCCTGGCTTGCTTCGAGATCCTCAACGATCAGCTCGAGCTGATCGATACGCTCGGCGTTCTTCTCCGAGCTGCGCCCGAACTGCATGCGACGCAGCCGCGCGATCTCGAGCTTCAATTTCTCGATCAGCGTCGTCGTAACCAGCAGCTCACCGCGCGCAGCTGCGAGTTGCTCTGCGCGCTGCGCCAGTTCGGCCGTGCGCTGCGCCAGTTTGGCGTCGCGCGCGAGCACCATGCGCTTGAGCGTCTCGGTGTCGTCGGGCAGGGTGTCGATCGCATGCACGCGATCGAGTGTACGCGCGCAGCCACGCGCCGTGTAGTCCTAAGTCCGTCGATCGGCTCTAGACGGCCATCTCCGGCTGCCACGTCCTCGCTGGCCGCCGCCAGTCTATGCCCTCCAGCAGCATCGAGAGCTGTGCGCCCGTGAGGAACACCGCGCCCGAGTCGGCCTGCGGCCACACGAATTTGCCGCGCTCCATGCGCTTGGCGTACAGGTTCATCCCGTCGCCGCTCCACCACAGCAGCTTCACCAGGTCGCCGCGCTTGCCGCGGAACACGAACACGTGCCCGCCGTGCGGGTCCTTCTGCAGCGTCGTCTGCGCGATCGCCGCCAGCCCGTCGAAACCCTTCCTCATGTCGGTCACGCCCGCGGCCAGCCACACCCGCGTGCCCGCCGGCAGCCCGATCAACGCAGCGCCTGCACGACCGCTGCGATCTGCTCCGTGCTGGCCTCACAGCCGATCCGGATCACGTAGCGATCGCACCGGATCTCGATGCCCGCACTCTGCACCGCCTGCGTGCTCGGCGTCGTCTGTGGCTGCACGCTCAGAGTCACCGGCAGCATCCGCGTCTCGCTCTGCGAGCGCAACTCCTGGCGCATCCACTTGCGCACCAGGTTCGGGTTCAGCCCGAGGTCGATCGACAGCTTCGCCACCGACGCGCCGGGCTGCAGGCACTTCGCGACCAACTCGTGCTTGAACCTCGCCGAGTAACGCCGCCGGCCCGTCGTATCGACCTTCACCACCTCCGGCACCGCGCGCTCTGACCCCATGGTGTCCACCTATTCCTGCGTGGACACCATCGTCTCGGCCTGCTTCACTCAGAGCAAGACGGTGCAGACCGGACGCTTAGTGCGCCAGGAGACTGGCAGAGAGTAGTCGATGAAAGTTCGATACAGGAAAGGAATAGCGAACCACCCTGACCCCGAGTCATGCGGTGGCGTCCGCGAGGGCGTCATCGAAGCGTTGACAGGGGAGAGCGCAGGC
>CAZPJE010000249.1:0-7871 GCA_964586725.1 uncultured Steroidobacteraceae bacterium
GTCGCCGGCGAGCACCAGCCCGGCGAGGGCCGCGAAGCTCCCGAGCAGCGCCAGCGCCACGAGCCCGGCGAGCAGCGGGCGCGACACCGCCCGCACCCGCGCGCGCGGCGGTGGGCGCTCGGCGTGCGGCGTCTCGAGTGCGCCGCGGCCGCGTGCCTTCCCGGTCATGACCCGGTCCGTCGCTAGCGCCTGCCGCGGCCGCGTCCGCGCCCCCTCGGCTCGCCGGGCGGCGCTCGACCCGGTCCGCCACGCGCTCGTTGCGGTACCGGTCGTCCGCGTCGCACAGCCCGTCGACGACGCCGCGCCGGTCGGCCTCGTCGCGGTTCCGGCTCATCTTCCTCTCGTACCACGACGGCGTCACGCAACCCTGCGCACCCCGGAACACGACCAGGCACTCGGTCGCGACGGACAGCATCCTCCAGCGCGCGTTCGCGCGAGCGACGTGCGCGCAACGTGCCGTGCTCGCCCGCGTCCGGGTAGGCGAGGAACGGCACCGGCGAGGCGACCAGCCCGTCGGCGCCGGGCGTCACCAGCAGCGCGAGCGGGAACTCGAGCATCAGCGCGCGCAACTGCGCGTGACGCTCCTCGAGGAAGGTCGCCGGGATGTACATGTCGTCGGTACCTTCGGAAGGGTGTGATCAAGCTGATGACCCAAGCCCACCCACGAGCTCGGATTCCGCATGAGGATCAGGCAGCCGGAGGCCGATGACGGCCCTGCCCGGTTGCTTCACGCCGGTATTGTCACTTCGGCGGGCCCGGGCGACGCACGCTGTCCCGCGAACGTCAGGTTGGGCGCCACTTCGTTCGAAGTCGAGCCGCTGAATGTACATCCATGTGTTTACGATCTCCAAGACACTGGACAAGATGTACACGTACATCCTCCATGAGGCTCCCTAGATGGCCAACACCAAGCTCTTCAAGAACGGCAGCGCCTTGGCGATCGAGCCCGCAACAAGGACGCGCTGGACAAGCTGATTGCCGCTCACGCCGTTTCCCTCGGCGTCACCCTGGTCACCGACAACGAGGCCGATTTCCACGGCTTTACCGGTCTGGTTGTAGAGAACTGGGTCAACGACCACTGATCTTGCAGAGATGTCCACGGAGCACTGGCGTGACTCCCTTGGATCAGCGGCCGGTGGACATGCGGCGAACCCGCCATGGCGTGCACATACAATTGTGCATACAATCACACGATGGGCAAGCCGCGCATCGATGACCCGAAGCTGAGCGACTATTTCACGGGCTGTCTCTACTTCACGGCCGGCGCCTTGTTCCGGCGCGTCGATCGCCTGGCCACTGAGGCGTTCCGGGATGTGGGGGTGGCTCCCAGCCATGCGTTCGTGCTCATGGCCTTGTCCGAGTCCCCTGGGCGCACGGCCACTGCCTCACAACTCGCCGGTGCGATGACGCTGGACCGCTCGACCGTGACCCGGTTGGTCGAGCGCCTCGAGGTGGATCGCCTCGTCAGCAGGACGCGCGAGAGGCGCAACACCTGGCTGACGATCCAGCCCGCCGGGCTCGAGCTGATCCCTCGGATCCACGAGGCCTGGCACGACCTCTACCGACGCTACAGCGACGTGTTCGGAGAACAGCAGGCCGAGGCCGTCAACCAGCAGATCGTGAAGACCATCCACCAAGGAAAGCCATGATCGGGAAACGCGAAATGGGCAAGAGTGGGCCGCTCGTCGGCGCGCTGGGATACGGAGCCATGGTGCTCGAGGGCTACTACGGCGCGAGCGACGACGACGAAGCCATCCGGACCATCCACCGCGCGCTGGACGCCGGCATGACGATGATCGACTCGGCCGATGCCTACGGAAACGGGCACAACGAAGGCCTCGTGGGACGCGCTGTGCGCGGGCGGCGCGACGCCTTCGTCGCCTCCAAGTTCGGCATCGTCTTCGCACCCACCGAAACCGGCACGGACCTGCCGACGGGTTGGGGCTTCTCGCTCAAGATCAACGGCCGCCCCGACTACGTGGACCGGGCAATCGACGCGAGCCTGAGGCGACTGGGCGTGGAGGCTATCGACCTGTGGTACCTGCACTACCCTGATCCGGCCACGCCCATCGAGGAGACTGCCGGGGCCATGGCTGCAGCCGTGCATGCCGGCAAGGTCCGCCACATCGGCTTGTCCAACGTCACCTCCGAGCAACTGCGCCGCGCCCACGCGGTCCACCCCGTTGCCGCGGTGCAGTACGAGTACTCGCTGTGGCGCCGGGAGGCAGAGACGGAGTTGCTGCCGACCCTGCGCGAGTTGGGCATCGCCCTCGTGCCGTGGTCGCCGCTGGGCGCCGGCTTCCTGACCGGCACGGTGGGCACGCTGGGCGTGAACGACTTTCGCCATCACAACCCGCGCTTTGCAGACCCGAACCTGGCCACGAACACGGATCGCTACGCGCCCGTCATGCAGATCGCGCGGGAATTGTCCGTGACCCCGGCGCAGCTGGCGCTGGCATGGCTGCTGCACCAGGGCGAGGACGTGATCCCGATTCCAGGAACCCGCAAAGCGCAACGGATCGACGAGAACGCGCAGGCCTCGACGATCCGGCTCGATGCGCAGCAACTGCGCAGGATCGACACCCTAGCCCGGCCAGGCCTCGCAGAGGGCCAGACCCTGGTCCGAGAGCCGCCACGCGTAGCGTAGGCCGCCCGAGCGGGTTCGAAGGGCTTGTGCGGGGATGGGCCGCCGGTGTGTCGAGCGACGTCCAGACGCTGACTGGCCATCCACCGCGCCGCTTCGAGGACTTTGCGCGCGAACACGCGGTCGCATGGCGCTAGGCGACGGCTGGGGAGCGATAGACCAACAGCGATTGACGGCCGAGGGCCGCCGGGACGGGCAAGGCAGCGGCGGGGTCACTGGCCTGCGACGACGACGCTTCGCCGATGCGCGGCCCAGTCCCGGCACCGGCGCAGGTCAAGGCAGTTCCCGCACGAACCGGTCGATGGCCTGCGCGACCGCCTCCGGCGCGTCAACTGGCGAGAACGTATAGGCATCGGTCACGAGCTCGAGCCGCGCCCGCGGCAGATCGCTCGCCAGACGTTGTCCGAGCCGCAGCGGTAGCAGGCGATCATCACGCGACCACAGGACCAGCACCGGCGCCGCAAAGCCCGCGAAGTGCTGCGCTGCGCGTCGCGTCAGCCGCGGCGAGATGCCGCGAAGGAACTTGCCCACATCACGCCGCGCCCAAGGCGCCCGCGCCAGCGGCGTGACGAACGCGGCACTGTCCGCATCGGTAATGCGTTTCGACAGCCAGCCGAACCCGAGCGGAGAGCGCCGCAGCGGCGGCCACTGGAGCAACTGGGCAACGATGCGCAGCAGACCCGGCACGAAGGCCATGAGCTCGAGCGGCTTGAACATGAACGGTAGCCAGGTGTCGTAGGCGTCGCTCGATGTGAGCACGAGGGCGCGCAGCCGGTGCGGGTGCGCTGCGATCATCAGCTGACACAGTGCGCCACCGCTGTCGTTGCCCACGAGGATCGCGCGCTCGATGCCAAGGTGGTCGATCGCATCGATGACGACCGCCACCAAGCCGGACGGTGACAGGTCGGCGTCGGGGTTCATCGGCTCCGGGTGGGCGCCGAGCGGAAGGTCCAGCAGCAGGCACCGGTGGTCTGGCGCGAGTCGATCGGCGACGCCAGTCCAGAGGGTGCTGTTCGCGAGAACGCCGTGCAGGAAGACGAGCGGCACTGCGGCCGGCGGACCAAGCTCGGTGACGACGAGCGGGCCGGCGGCGAGGGGCAAGCGGTGACGCCTGGCTTGTGCCGAGTCGTTCATGACGGCCATCGTGTCGTTGCGTGGCCCGCCAAGTTATCGAGCGGCCAGGGCCTCGGCATTCACCTGGGTTGATGCACCGCGCTCTCCCGGTCGGGTACAAGGCGAGCATGCGTGGTGCCATCGTTTCTCTGCTCGCCTGCGCCGGTCTGGTCGGATGCGCACCCACGCGGCCTCTGTCGCGAGTCGCGCTGGAACCCACACCACCCCGCCGGCTCGCGCTTGCGGTCGCGGAGCATCGTCGGACCATCGTGGTCGATGGGGTATCGATCGCGATCCACGACAGCGACCCGACGGGCGCGAAGCCGACGATCATCGGCCTGCATGCGATCGGCCACGGGGGCGGCGATTTCGCTTCGTTCGAGCAGGCTTTCCGGGATCGGTTTCGGGTGATCACGGTGGATTGGCCGGGACACGGCGCCTCCGGTCAAGATGCCCGGCCGGCAAGCGCACAGCGCTACGCCGCGCTGCTTCTCGGGCTGATCGGAGCGCTCGACCTCGAGCAGCCGATCCTGTTCGGCAACTCCATCGGCGGCGCAGCGGTGCGCTGCCATCGTCGCGGCAGGCAACGAGAGCGCCCCCCGCCTGGTGGAGGCATGGACGAGTTTCGCCCGAGCGGACGCCGACCTGCGCGCCGGGCTTCCCGCGCTTCGACAGCCGGTGTTCGTAGGGTGGGCAATGCGCGATCGCCTCGTCCGCTGGGGTCGGAACCGCGCCGCGGTGGCCTCGATTCCAACCGCGACGGTCGTGCGCTTGGAGAACTCCGGCCATGCTCCATTTCTCGAGGAGCCGGAAGCCTTCAACGCTGCGGTTCGCCCGTTTCTCGACGCCCTGCGGTCGCCGTCGGTCGGGACCGAGCGGTAATGCGGCTGAGGTGCACGGGCGTGATCCCCAGGTATGACGCCAGGAGACGCCGGGTGATCCTGCTGTCGAGGTCCGGGTGCTCGGCCTGCCAGCGCGCCAGCCGCGCCGCAGCCGGCAGCGCGAGCATCTCGTACTCGCGCTTCGTCTTGCGGACGGCGAGGGCTTCGGCATGTCGGCGCGCGAGGGTCTGCATGTCGGCGTACCGCGCGGCGAGCTCGTTGAAGTCGGCGAACCGGATTGCGAGCGTCCTCGTCGGCTCCAGCGCCTGAATCCAGGTGACCGACGGACTGACTGAGGCGAGGTCGAGCAGCGAGCCGGTCACGCCTCCTTCGGACACGAAGACTCGCGTGTGCTCGTCGCCGTCAGCAGTCACGTAGTACTCGCGCACCAGGCCCTTTCGAATCACGTGCAGCCACTCGGCACGCGCGCCGCCTTCGAGCAGCAACGCACCTGCACGGAATCGCCGTTCGGTGGCGCATCGCTCAACGGCTTGCGCGGCCGTTGGAGAAAGCGTGTCGAAAAGAAACGGCCGAGCAAGGCCGGTCATCGTGGCACTCGCGAGAGCGCGCCAGGCGCTGTCGTGGACATAGCCCGGAGAAGCCGCGTGATCCACAAGACAAGGATGGCCGACAGGATTGAGAAGCAGGGCGGCGACCCGCGTGCGGTTCGATTGAGCAATAGAGGGACCGGATGCAACGCGTTCACGTGACGCGCCAGGAACGGCGCATCGGCCACACACCAAGCGCGCCGGCACCAGCCAGGCCGGGCGAGCGGCAACGTGGGCAGCGGCGTCGGCATAGCCAAGTCGGTCACGCTACATCGTCTCCGCGAAGTACTCGCGGCCGATCGACACGCGCCGGATCTCGCTGGCGCTGGCGCCGATCTCGTACAGCCTGGCGTCGCGCCACAGGCGGCCGGTCGGGTAGTCGTTGATGCAGGCTCTGCCGCCGAGGATCTGGATCGCCTCGCCGGCCATCCAGGTGGCCTTCTCGGCGCAGTACCGGATCACGCCGGCGCAATCCTTGCGCACAGCGCGCACGTGGCCGCTGCCGAGCCGATCGAGGTTCTTGCCGACCGCACAGCAGTACGCACGGAAGGCGGCCAGCGTGGTGTACACGTCGGCCACCTTGCCGCGGATCAGCTTGAATTCGCCGATGCTCTGGCCGAACTGCTCGCGGTCGTGGATGTGGGTCAGGCCACTTCCGGCCGTCGAATGCCCGCCTCGGTCCTTGCCGAGAGCCGTTGATGTCCCTTTGCCCAAGACTCATCCAGGCCTTGACGAGCGACCTGGCCGGGGCCGCTTCAGCTTCCTGCATTCCGCAGCGAGCGCCGTCAACTGCGGCCTGCACGCGCAGCGCTTGGCACGCGGCGGCTCGTTTCACGGGGCCGTGGCGAGAAAGGCCTCGAGACTCGCAGCAAACCGCACCGGATCCTCGAGAAAGGGGGTGTGACCGGCCTCGAAGAATTCCACCTGGACGCGTGGGATGCGCTCGACGGCGCGGCGGTTGCGGGACCACCGCACCAGCCGATCGTGCCGCGCCCAGGTGACGAGCACGGGTAGCGACAGTGCAGGCAACTCATCGCGGATATCGTTTCGCGGGTCGGCAAAGCCCTGCCACGCCTGCGCCAGCAGCGGCGCGATCTCCAGGCCCGACGCCACGATGCGCTCGCGCTGCGCCAGGGCGGCCGGGCCGCTCAGCACGCCCTCGTAGTAGCGGGCGAACCATTCCAGGAAAGCTCCGGGGTCGCGCTCAGCAGCGGCAAACCGGCTGGACATCCATCGCGTGAACAGGCCTCCCAGCCAGCCGCCCTCGTCGAGCCCGGCGGGGTTGGCCACCACCACGGCTCGGACGCGCCGCGGGTTGGCCGCGGCGTACAACAGTGCGGCGCCGCCGCCCACCGAGTTGCCCACCAACGCGAAGCGTGGCAGCCGCAATGCGTCGACGAAGGACTGCAGCGCACCCGCATAAGCCTGCACCCCAGGCGTCCAGGGCACGGTGCCGGACCGTCCCTGGCCAGGCCAGTCCGGCGCGATCAGGCGGTGCCGGCCCTGCAGCGCGTCGGCCAGGGCGTCGAAATCGCCGCTGCCGTGGCCGATGGCGTGCAGGCACACGAGCGCGGGCAGGTACGACTCGCCCGTGTCGAGGTAGGCCAGGTCGAGCGGGCCTTCGCGCCAGCGGGCGGTATCGCGGCGGGTACTTGCGCCGTGCCGCAACGGGGGCGAGTCCGGCACGGCCGCGCCGCCCGCCGCTGCGAAGCCAGGCAGACCAGCCACGCCGGTAGACCCAGCAACCGCCAGTTTCAGCAAGCTGCGGCGCATCGTGCACCCCGGCCCTTGCGCGACCGCCCTCTCGGCCGAGCAAGGGCCAGCCGGCGACGGGCAGGGCGCGCACCGGGGCACATGTGTACATGACGGCTGGACGGCCCGGAATGTGGGGTGCATGTCGTGCTCGCGCTTGAATACGCCGTGGCGCATGGAACGAGCATTATGACTATGACGTCAGAAAATGCCAGCGGGTGATGCCATGCTCGTCGCGCGGCCTTGGTCCTATACTCGTGCGATGGCACCTGCGGAAGACAACCCCAATCGACCCCGCCGCCGGGGACGCCCGCCAAAGACCTTGCCCCAGGGTGCTGATGTGCGCGCTTCTCTGGTGGATGCCGCCGCCGCCGAGATCCGGGAGGCGGGCTGGTTCGCGACCTCGACGAACCGCATCGCGGCGCGCGCCGGCTTGTCGTCGGGCGTCTTCTACAACTACTTCTCCGACAAGGTTGATGTCCTGCTTGCCGTCTACGAGCGCTGGGTCGCGGACGAGTGGGCCATGGTCCGCAGTGTCTTCAGCGAGCCCTCGACCGGCCAGCGCCAGCGCATCGGCCGTCTCGTGCCGATGCTGATCGAGCACCACACCACTTGGTCGAGGCTTCGCCATGCACTGGCTGTACTGGCACGGGATGACGAGCGCGTGCGGGCGGCGCGACTGCACAGCCGCATGGCCCAGATCGAGCAGGTGTTGCGGCTGACCGGCCGTCGCGGCTCGGTCAGACTCCGGACAGCGGTGGCGATCCGCCTGATGATGTTCGAAGCGGTAGCCGACTCGATCGCGGCGGGCGACGCCGCCGTGATGGGGCTGGACCGAAGGGCCCTCTCGGAAGATCTGGCTACCTCGCTGCTGGCCCTGTTGGGTCCCGAACCGGACCGGGGATGAGCCCGGCCCGGCCATCCGACCGCGCC
>CAZPJE010000250.1:0-12386 GCA_964586725.1 uncultured Steroidobacteraceae bacterium
CAAGGTCACGCGCAACGACAAGGTGTTCGGCGAGTAAGCGCCAGGTCAATCGCCTTCGGGAAATGCCATGCCGACGTGGCTGTAGCCCGCGTCGACGTACAGCACTTCGCCCGTGATGCCCGACGCCAGGTCCGAGCACAGGAACGCGGCGGTGTTGCCGACGTCCTCCAGCGTGACATTGCGCCGCAGCGGCGCGACCTCCGCCACCCGCGACAGCATCTTGCGGAAGCCGCCGATGCCCGCCGCCGCCAGCGTCTTGATCGGCCCGGCCGAAATGCCGTTGACGCGAATGCCCTTGGGGCCGAGGTCCGCGGCGAGGAAGCGCACGTTCGCTTCGAGGCTGGCCTTCGCGAGTCCCATGACGTTGTAGCTCGGGATCGAACGCACCGCGCCGAGGTAGGACAGCGTGACCAGCGCGCCGTTGCGGCCTGCCATCAGCGGCGCGGCAGCGCGGGCCAGCGCCGTCAGGCTGTAGCTCGAGACATCATGCGCGATCCGGAACGCGTCGCGGCTCGTGCTGTCCGTGAAGCCGCCGGCCAGGGCCTCGCGCGGCGCGAACGCAACCGCATGCACGACGATGTCGAGCGAGCCCCATTCCCGTTGCAGCGTGCTGAAGACCGCGTCGATCTGCGCATCGTCGGTGACATCGAGCGGCAGGACATGCTTCGAGCCCAGGGATTGCGCCAGCGGTTCGACGCGCTCACGCAGCTTGTCACCCGCGTAGGTGAAGGCGAGCTGCGCGCCCTCGCGGTGCATGGCCTGCGCGATGCCCCAGGCGATCGAGCGCTCCGTGGCGACGCCCACGATCAAGGCGCGCTTGCCGGCGAGAAAACCCATAGTCATCCCCTGATTGTTGTCGTGACGGTGTTGCGCGCGGCCGGCGTTCAGCGCCGGCGCGGCACCTTGACCATGATCTTCTGGCCCGGCTTCAGCGGCGCGTTGACGCCGATGCCGTTCCACGAGAGCAGTTGCGCGACGGTGACGCCGTGCAGGCGCGCAATGCGGTACAGCGTGTCGCCGCGACGCACGGTGTGGGTCAGGCTGCCGCCGGAGCTGCTCGCGCTCTGCGAGCTGCCCGAACCGCCACCCGACGACGAGCCGCCGGCGCTGGCGACCCGCAGGCGCTTGCCGGTCTGCAGCGTCTGGCCGGGTCTGAGGCCGTTGAGGCGCATCAGCGTCTTGACGTCCATGTTGTGCCGGCGCGCGATCTTCCACAGCGAATCGCCGCGCCGCACGACGTGGATCACGGGGCGCCGGCCGCTGGCCGAGCCGCCGCGGCCGTCGACGCGCGCCGCGGCGCGCAACACCTTGTCCGGCAGCGCCGTGCTGCCGGAGGGCACGCGCAGGTCGGTGCCCGCCGCGATCGGGCCATCGCCGAGTCCGTTGATCTGGCGGATCACCTGCGGCGTCGTCTGGTAGCGCGTCGCCAGCGTCGCCAGCGTCTCGCCCGGCTGCACGACATGGTGGGTGACGCGCAGCAGTTCATCCGGTGTCAGTTGCGCGAGGTTCTGGCGGAACAGGTCCGCTGCATTGATGGGCAGCAGCAGGTGATGCGGCCCCTGCGGCGGCGTCGCCCAGCGATGGAAGGCAGGGTTGAGCTCGAACAGTTCCTCGTGCGTGATGCCAGCGAGCTCCGCCGCGAGCTTGAGGTCGATCTGGTTGCCGGTCTCGACACGCACGAAGTACGGCTCGTCCGGAATCGGGCTGAAGCCGATGCCGTACGCTTCCGGATTGGCCACCAGGCGCTTCATGGCCAGCAGCTTCGGCACGTAGGCGCGTGTCTCGGCGGGCAGCTGCAGGTTCCAGAAATCGATCGGCCGTCCGGCAGCGCGGTTCTTGCGCACGGCACGCGCCACGCAGCCCTCGCCACAGTTGTAGCCGGCGATGGCGAGCAGCCAGTCGCCATCGAACTCGGCATGCATGTACTGCAGGTAGTCGAGCGCCGCGCGCGTCGACTCGAGCACGTCGCGCCGCCCGTCGTACCACCAGTTCTGGTTCAGCGCGAAACGCGTGCCCGTGCCCGGGATGAACTGCCACAGGCCCGCCGCGCGAGCGCGGGAATAGGCCCAGGGCTCGAATGCGCTTTCGACCACGGGTAACAGCGCGATCTCCAGCGGCATGCCGCGCCGCTCGATCTCGGTGACGATATGGTGGAAATACAGTTCCGAACGGCCGAAGACGCGCTCGAGGTAGCCCGGGTTGTTCGCGTACCAGCGCAGTTGGACGTCGATCCGCGACTGCTCCGGATCCTCGAGCTTGAATCCCGAACGAATCCGCTCGAACAGGTCGGTCGGCTCCGCGGGTTCCGTGACCGGCACGGTCGCTGCGACGATGCCCTCTGCAATCGGTCCCAGCTCTGCGGCAGGAACCGGAGTGGGGTCCGCGGCGGCGGCGGTGGCAGCAGTTGGGGCGGGCGGGGGCGGCGCGACAGGCGCCTCGCGCAGCGACGTGCATCCCTGCAGCGTTGCGGCGACAACCAGCAGAATCGGCGCAGCCAGTCGGCGCGCGGCAATGCGTTTCGACAATACCTTCTCCCGTGTCGGGCGGGGCCCGTGGACGGGCACGCGATTGGCGCGTATTTAACCCATATGTGCCGAAAATTGCTATCGTTTCCGACACATGTCCGCGTCAATAGATGACTGGCTCCACGGTTCTCGCGGGCGAGCGCTGCGCGAAGCCGAAGCGCTGCTGCTGCGCGAACAGCTCGAAGATTGCTTCGGCTGGGAGATGCTGCAGATCGGCCTGTGGGGCGGCGAGCGCGAGCTGCTCGCCGGCGCCCGCACGCGCCGCCAGACTGTGATCTCGAGCACAGTTTGCCAGGGGGCCGATGTCCTCACGCGATTGACGCAACTGCCCGTGGCCAGCGACTCGGTCGACGCCGTGCTGCTGCCGCACACCCTCGAGTTCGAGACCGATCCCTACGCCGTGTTGCGCGAAGTCGATCGCGTGCTGACGGGCGAGGGCAAGCTCCTCGTGCTCGGTTTTCATCCGTGGAGCCTGTGGGGTCTGCGCGCCAAGGCGACGCGCGGCGGCTGGCCGCCGCAGCTGCGGCGCCTGCTGTCGGAGCGGCGGCTGCGGGATTGGCTGGTGTTGCTCGGTTACGAGGTCACTGAGACCCGCCGCTACCTGTACGACGCGCCGTGGGGCGAGGCCGCCGCGGCCGCGCGCAGCCTGCATCGCAGCTGGTTCAATCCGCTGCCCGCGGGTGCCTACCTGATGAAGGCCCGCAAGCGCGTCTACGCGCTGCCACCGCTGCGGCTGCGCCTGCGCGAGCGAACGCAACTGATCGGTGGCCTCGTCAAGCCCACTGCGCAACGCGATGGATGAGCGAGGCGGCAGAGGGTGACGGTTGAGATCTACACCGACGGCGCCTGCCGCGGCAATCCTGGCCCCGGCGGCTGGGCGGCCACGCTGCAGTGGGAAGGCCATCTGCGCGAGCTCTCCGGCGCCGAGCGCGAGACCACCAACAACCGGATGGAACTGACGGCCGTGATCCGCGCGCTCGAGGCGCTGAAGCGCTCGATGCCCGTGCGCGTGTATACGGATTCGCAGTACGTCCGCCAGGGCATCACCGAGTGGATGGCCAACTGGAAGAAGCGCGACTGGCGCACCGCCGACAAGAAGCCGGTCAAGAACCGCGACCTGTGGGAGGCGCTCGATGCGGCCGCCGCGCGGCACGAGGTCGAGTGGCATTGGGTCAAGGGGCATTCCGGCGTGCCGGGCAATGAACGCGTCGATGCGCTCGCGAACGCGGCGATCGACGCGCTGCTCGCGTAAGATCGCGGCGGTCGACGCGGCGCCACGCCGCTGCAGGGGTCACAGGTGCGCCAGATCATCCTCGATACCGAAACCACCGGCCTCGAAGCCGAACAAGGCCACCGCATCATCGAGATCGGCTGCGTCGAGCTGCTGAACCGCCGCGTCACCGGGCGACGCTTCCATCGCTACCTGAACCCGGAACGCGACATCGACGAAGGCGCGCAGGCCGTGCACGGCATTTCGCGCGCTCAGCTCGAGGGTGAGCCGAAGTTCCGCGAGATCGCGACCGAGCTGCTCGAGTTCATCGCCGGGGCGGAACTCGTGATCCACAACGCCGCCTTCGATGTCGGTTTCCTGAACGCCGAGCTCGCGCGGCTCGAGGGCGAGGCGCGGCGCGTCGCCGACCTGTGCCGCGTGCTCGACACGCTCGGGCTCGCGCGCTCGCTGCATCCCGGGCAGCGCAACTCGCTCGATGCGCTGTGCAAGCGCTACGGCATCGACAACTCCGGCCGCGACCTGCACGGCGCGCTGCTCGATGCGCAGCTGCTCGCCGATGTGTACCTCGCGATGACCGGCGGGCAGAGCGCGCTCGCGCTGCACGATGAATCGACGCAACGCCGCGGCCAGAACGACGCGCCCCAGGCGCCGCGCTGGCAGCGCCCGGCCGAGGCGCTGATCGTGCGCGCGCCCAGCGCGGTGGAGCTCGCGGCCCACGAGGCGCTGCTCGAGCGCGTCGCGAAGGCGAGCGGGGGGAAAGTGCTGTTTCGGGCAACCGCCGGCGAGGCGGGCGGCGCCTGACAGCCGCCTGATACTATCGGGGCTTCGCCGCACGGAGCCCGTCATGCCGACCCAACCCACGCCTGCGATGCAGGTGCCGCTGCTCGATCTCAAGCCCCAGTACCGGGCGCTCAAGGCCGAGATCGATGCCGCCATCGAAGCGGTCTGCGATTCGCAGGCCTTCATCCTCGGGCCCGGCACGCGCGAACTCGAAGCCGCGGTCGCGGCCTACAGCCAGACCGCCCACGGCATCGGGGTGTCTTCCGGCACCGATGCGCTGCTGGTCGCGCTGATGGCGCTCGACATCGGCGCGGGCGACGCCGTCATCACGACGCCCTACACGTTCTTCGCGACCGCCGGCACCATCGCGCGCGTCGGCGCGCGGCCGCTGTTCGTCGACATCGACCCGGTCACGTTCAACCTTTCGATCCCCGCCATCGCGAAGCTGCTGCGCGAGGACTGCGAGCGGCGCGATGGCCGGCTCGTGCACCGCGCGTCGGGCACGGTCATCAAGGCACTGATGCCGGTGCACCTGTACGGGCAGATGGCCGACATGGATGCGCTCATGCCGCTCGCGCGCGAGTTCGGCCTGCGTGTCATCGAAGACGCCGCGCAGGCGATCGGCGCGGCGGATGCCGCCGGGCGGCGCGCCTGCAGCATCGGCGACATCGGCTGCCTGTCTTTCTTCCCGACCAAGAACCTCGGTGCCTTCGGTGATGCCGGCATGTGCGTCACCAACGATGCCTCGCTCGCCGCGAAGCTCGCGATGCTGCGCGTGCACGGCATGGAGCCCAAGTACTACCACCAGCTCGTCGGCGGCAATTTCCGGATCGATGAGCTGCAGTCGGTCGTGCTCGTCATCAAGCTGCGTCACCTCGATGCCTGGTCCGCTGCGCGGCAGGAGAACGCCTGCTATTACTACGGCGCGTTCGAGAAAGCGGGGCTGAAGGGTCGCGTGACCTTGCCGATCGCGCCGCCGGGCGCGCGGCACATCTACAACCAGTTCGTGATCCGCGTGCCGGATCGCGATGGCCTGAAGAAGCATCTGATGGCCTGCGGCGTCGGCAGCGAGATCTACTACCCCGTGCCGCTGCACCTGCAGCAGTGCTTCGCGTATCTCGGGCAGGGGACGGGCAGCTTCCCCGAGTCCGAGCGCGCCGCCGCGGAAACGCTCGCGCTGCCGATCTTCCCGGAACTGACCAAGCCGCAGCTGCAGTACGTCGTCGACTGCATCGCGGGCTATTTCAGCTGAGCCGCGCAGCATGGGCGCCGTCACGCAAACCGCTGCCTGGCACGAACTCGGTCGCCTCGCGCGCGAGCGCGGCGGGATGTCGGTGACCGAGGCGTTCGCGATGGATCCGGCCCGCGGCGCGGCGCTCGCCGTCGAGGCCGAGGGTCTGCTGCTGGACCTGTCGCGTCAGCGGCTGGGCGCCGACGTACTCGCGGCGCTGTGCCGGCTTGCCGACGAACGCGGCCTGCGTGACGCCATCGACGCGATGTTCCGTGGCGACGTCATCAACGTCACCGAGCAACGCCAGGTGCTGCATGTCGCGCTGCGCGGGGCGACAGCGCCGGCGAACGATGCCGCCGCAAACCCCTGGGGCGCAGGCATCGCCCAGGCCGTGCTCGATGAGCGAGCGCGGATGCTGGCGTTCGCCGAGACCGTGCGCAGCGGTGGCGTGGTGGGCAGCGCGGGCCGCGCGTTCACGCATGTCATCAACATCGGCATCGGTGGCTCGGATCTCGGGCCCTGCATGGCCGTGCAGGCACTGCGCGCGCATGCCGACGGCCCGCGCGTCAGCTTCGTCTCGAACGTCGATGGTTGCGACCTGGCCGATGCGCTCGCGGCTTCAGATCCGGCGACGACCCTGTTCGTGATCTGCTCGAAGACCTTCACGACCCAGGAGACGCTCGCCAATGCGCGCAGCGCCCGTGCCTGGCTCGCGGCCGCGCTCGGCGAGGCCGCCGTGCGCGAGCATTGCGCGGCCGTCTCCGTCAACGCGCCTGCGATGGATGCGTTCGGCGTGCATCCCGACTACCGCTTCGTGATGTGGGACTGGGTCGGCGGCCGCTATTCGATGTGGTCGTCGATCGGCGTGGCGACCGCGATCGCGATCGGCGCGCGCCGCTTCGGCGAACTGCTGGCCGGCGGCGCGGCCATGGATGCGCACTTTCGCCGCGCACCGTGGTCGCAGAACCTCCCGGTGCTGATGGCGCTCACGGGCATCTGGAACATCAACTTCCTGAAGCTGCCGACGCTCGCCGTGCTGCCGTACGACTCGCGGCTGCATCGTTTCGCCGCCTTCCTGCAGCAGCTCGACATGGAGAGCAACGGCAAGCGCGTCAATGTTGCCGGCGAGACGCTCGACCACGAGACCGCGCCCGTCGTCTGGGGCGAGCCCGGCAACAACGCGCAGCATTCTTTTTTCCAGCTGCTGCACCAGGGCACGCCACGCGCCGCGCTCGATTTCCTGGTGGGGGCGGAGTCTTCCTGCGGGCGGCCCGAGCACCAGCAGCTCGCGATCGCGAACTGCCTCGCGCAGGCCTAGGCCTTCATGCGCGGCCAGCAGGGCGTGCCCGCGCAGCGCATCCATGAGGGCAACCGGCCGAGCAGCATCCTCGCGTTCCGGCGGCTCGATCCGTTCACGCTCGGGCAGCTGGTCGCGCTCCATGAGCACAAGGTCTACGCGCAGAGCGTGATCTGGGGCATCAACGCGTTCGACCAGTACGGCGTCGAGCTCGGCAAGAAGCTCTGCGAGGGCGTGCTGCCGCTCGTGCGGGGCGAGGCGGGCGGGGCGGAGGTGCCGGCGTCGATGCGGCGGGTGCTGGAATTCGTGAAATCCAAGGATTGACTTAAAAGTCAATACTGATAAGGTCGTATTGATGTCAAAGTCAATACACCCTTTACTGCGGTTGCTGTCCGAGTTGCGCCGCGAAGCCCGCGCGCAGGGTCTTTCCGATGCTCAGTGGGCAGCGCGCGCCGGCGTGCGCGCCGAGACACTGGCGCGCCTGAAGGACCGCAGCTCCTGCGATCTCGATACCCTGACGCAGCTCGCCGCGGTGGTCGGCGCCACGCTCGAACTCAGTTGGGCGAGAGGGGCGACGGGAGTCACGGAGGCGCACTGGCCCGAGAGCTTTTCGCGTGACCACGAGGAGCGCCTGCTGCGATTCCTCGCGGGCCGCACGCTCGAGCCGCGAGCATGGCTGCAGCACGGGTCACCCTACTTCATGGCAGGGCTCGCCACGATGCTCGCGAGCCTGCCCGGGTTCGAGCGGCGCCGGTACCTCGAACTCGCAGAGAGCCTGCACCCAGGTATGACGACGCCCGAAGTGTTCGAAGCCTGGTTGCACCGCAGCCCGGTCGAGCCTTCGCGTTTCGTGCCGATGTTGATGGGGGAGGTGGCGCGAGCAACATGACCCGCGCAGCGTTAGCCCACCAACGGATTGCGTACCCGCAGCTGCGGAAAGCGCGAGAAATCGCGGTCAGCGGTCCACAGCTCCGAAACACCATGGCTCAGGCAGATCGCGGCGATGCGAGCGTCGTGTACCTGTGGGCCTTGAACCTTTCCAACGGTGATGAGGTCTCGCAGCAACTCGAAATGCGACGGGCCCTCGTGCAGCAGCACGCAATCGGGTTCTTCGGTCAGCGCCTGGAGGTATGCAAGGGCTTCGCTCGTGCTGGCGGGCGGGCTTAGCCTGCGAGGTCTCGTCAATGTTGCGAAGACCTCGTGCAAGGCGGGCCAGGGGATGGCCCAGCGGCTCGCGGACTGGCGCAGCGAATGAAGGCACGCGACCGCTTCGCTGTGCCAACGCAGGTCCGCGCGCATCGCGTACACGAGAATGTTGGTGTCGACGGCGATCATTCGTACGGCTTGAGGCCCAGCGTCTTCAGTTCGCGAGCTTCGTAGTCGTCGTAGATCCCCTGGGTGAGTCCGAGCGTGTCGTAGGGTGGCAGCAGGCCCCAGCCGCCCATCGTTGGCAGCGGCTTCAGCTCGCGTTTCACGGGCTGCTCCCGCTCCTGCAATGTGCGCCGCAGGCCATCTTCGACGAGCTCGCGCAGCGTCGTGCCGTCGCGCTGCGCGATGCGCTTGGCGCGCGTCAGGAGGTCGTCGGTGATTTCGATGGTGGTCTTCATATGGGCGCCCATATTGCTACTCCCATATAGATGGTGACAAGTGGCGAGAGAGACGATCGCAGTTGGCATACGGACTACTCTGAGTCCCAGCCCGCACCCCGCCCAGCGGCATTCCTGCCGTAAACAACTGATTTCATTGCGCGGAGACCCTCGCGCCACGTATTATGTCGGGATTCTGTTCGGGGGTATCCCGTTGAATTACAAGCACTTGCTGCAATCTCTTGCAGCAGCCTCGCTGCTCTGCACCACGCCGGTGGCGCTTGCGGACCCCTGGCTGGCCCCCGGTGACCTGGGTCTGCGACACGACATCCAGCTGCTCGCCGACGAGGGCATCATCCGCACGCCGGTGACCACCTGGCCGATGTCGTGGCCGGATATCGCGCGCGACGTACTCGCCGCCGACGCCGAGGCATCGCGCAATCCACTGATCGATGGCGCTTTGCAGCGCGTGCGGCGTGCAGCGCGCACGGCTGCGGGTAAAGGCCCGGCGGGCCTCGAACTGCGCGTTGCGGGCGTCGGCGAACCGACCGAGCTGCGCACCTTCAGCGACACGCCGCGCGACGAGGGCGAGGTCAGCGCCGCGATGTCGTGGCTGGGCGAGCGCTTCGCCGCGCGACTGGAGCTGACTGCGGCCGCGGGCCCCGCGGACAACGCCACGCTGCGCATGGACAACTCCTATGTCGGTGTCAGCGTCGGCAACTTCATGGTGTCGGCCGGACTGATGCAGCGCTGGTGGGGTCCAGGCTGGGATGGCAGCCTGATCCTCGGCACGAATGCGCGCCCGATCCCGAGCGTGACGGTCGAACGCAACTACACCGATGCGTTCAAGTCGCCGTGGCTGCGCTGGATTGGCCCCTGGCGTGCGAGCCTCGCGGTCGGGCAGGCGGATCGCGGCGACACCGCGCGCGACGGCACGCTCACGGTGCTGCCAGACGTGAAGTACCTCGCCGCGCGCGTGGCCTTCAAGCCCAAGCCCTGGCTCGAGCTCGCGCTCACGCGCAGCGCGCAGTTCTGCGGCGAGGGGCGTCGGTGCACCCTGGGCACGGTCGGTGATCTGCTGCTGGGGCGCGACAATCGCGACTCCAACCTGACGATCAACGATGAGCCCGGCAACCAGATGGCGGGCTATGACATCCGCGTGCGTTCGCCATGGAAGAAGTTGCCCATTGCCGGTTATGCGCAGTTCATCGGCGAGGACGAGGCGAGTGGCCTGCCGAGCAAGTTCATGGCTTTGCTCGGCGGAGAAGTGTGGGGCGCGAATCGCTTCGGAAGTTGGCGTCTGCGCGGAGAATTCGCTGATAGTGCTTGTGCGTTCACGCAAAGCACACCGCAGTGGGACTGTGGCTTTCGTAATGCGCTGTATCCGCAGGGATACAGCTACCGTGGTCGAGTGATCGGGCATGCGATGGACAACGACGGCCGGATGTACTCGGCGGCCGCGATGCTCGTGCGGCCGAACGGCGACAGCTGGCATCTGCTGGTGCGCAATGTAGATTTGAATCGCGGTGGCGTTTTGCCTGACCTGAATCACGCGCTCGCCACTGGCCCCGCCGAAGTGCGCAACATCGAACTTGAGTACAATCGCGGTCTCAAGTTCGAGACCATCGGCAACGGCCGGTTGCGGGTCGGTCTCGGGTTCGACGATGCCTCCGGCGCAGTGCGCCGCTCTCAGGACGTGCGGGGATTCATTGAATGGCGGCAGGGCTTCTGATGCGCGGGCGCTCCATGCTCGCGCGGTGCGTGCTTGTTGTCGCGGCTCTCGTCGCGGTCACGCCCGGCATCGCGCCGGCGCAGGTGCCGACTGCCGAGCAGATCGAGCTGTTGCGCAGCCTGAGCCCCGAGGATCGCGCCGCGCTGATGCAGCAGCTAGGCCTGGGTGGCGCGGATGCTGCTGGTGTGGGATCGGACTCACGCGCCCGTGATGTCGCCGCCCCGACGGTGCGGCCTTCCGCTGCGGACCTCGCGAAGTTCGACACGGCGCTGAAGGCGGACGAAACGATCCTGATCGACATCGACTTCATCAAGGCCAAGCCCGCGCGCATCGAGTCGCAAGGTGCGGGCATGGCGCCGTTGCAGATTCCGGGCGAACCGGCCCCGACCTATGAGCCGGTTGAGCGTGCCGAACTGCAGCGCCTGATCGACCTCGTGCGCGCGCGCAACCCGTATCAGCTCGACCGCAGCGGCATGCTGCAGCTGCCGGGCTTGCAGCCCATCGCGCTCGCGGGTCTCTCCGAAGAGCAGGCGACCCGCAGGCTCGCTGCCGAACCGACGCTGCTCAAACTCCAGGTGCGCATCTCGAGGTTACCCTTGCAGAAGCAGGGTACGGCTGGTCTCAAGCCCTATGGCTACGACCTCTTCAATGAGTCGCCATCGACGTTTGCTCCGGTCACCGATGTGCCCGTACCGTCGGACTACATCGTCGGCGCCGGCGACGAACTGATGGTGCAGCTGTACGGTAGCCAAAACCGCAGTTTCCGACTGACCGTCGGGCGCGATGGGCGCGTCAGTTTCCCGGAGCTCGGGCCGATCTCCGTGGCCGGCAAGAACTTCAACGCGGTGCGCGCCGATCTCGAATCGCGGGTCTCGCGGCAGATGATCGGCGTGCGCGCGAGCGTCAGCATGGGCGACACGCGTTCGATCCGAGTGTTCGTGCTCGGCGAAGCGATCCGGCCTGGCTCCTACACCGTGAGCGGCCTCGGTTCGATCACGACCGCGCTGTATGCGTCGGGCGGCATCAAGCCGACCGGCTCGCTGCGTGACGTGCAGCTCAAGCGCCAGGGTGCGGTGATCCGGCGGCTCGACCTCTACGACCTTCTGCTGCGCGGCGACACCAGCAACGACGCCAAGCTGTTGCAGGGCGACGTCATTTTCATCCCGCCGGTCGGCGCCACGGTGGCGATCGATGGCGAGGTCAAGCGGCCGGCGATCTACGAACTCCGTGGCGATGCGCCGGTGGCGGACCTCGTCGCCCTCGCGGGCGGGCTCACGAACGAGGCCGACAACAGCCGCGTCGCGATGGTGCGCGTCAACGACAATCGTCAGCGCGTCGTCGTCAACGTACCGCTCAACACGGCGGACGGCCGCAGCCAGCTGCTGCGCAACGGCGACAGCCTACGCGTGCTGCGGCTGCGACCTACGGTGGATGCCGGCGTCAGTGTCGAGGGCCATGTGTTCCGCCCGGGCCTCGTGGCCTGGCGCGAAGGCCTGCGGCTCTCGGACGTGATCGGCTCGATCGATGAACTGAAGCCCAACGCGGACCTGGGCTATTTGCTGGTGCGCCGCGAGTTGCCGCCGGACAGGCGCGTCGCGGTGGTCTCCGCCGATCTTGCGGCCGTATTGCGCGCGCCCGGCTCGCGGGCCGACATCCAGTTGGCGCCGCGTGATCGCATCACCGTGTTCGACGCTGAGTCGAGCCGCCGTGTGCTGCTCGACCCCTTGCTCGAGGACCTGCGCCGCCAGGCACGGCCCGATCGCCCGACCGAGGTCGTCAGCATCGGCGGGCGAGTGCGCGCGCAGGGCGACTACCCGCTCGAGCCCGGCATGCGCATCAGCGACCTGCTGCGCGCCGGGGGCAACCTGCAGGATGCAGCCTTTGGCGGCAAGGCCGAACTCACGCGCTACCGCATCAACGGCGAAGGTCGCAGCACTGAACTCATCGACATCGATCTGGCCGCCGTGCTCGCCGGTGATGCGACTACGGATCGCGTGCTGCAGC
>CAZPJE010000251.1:0-12854 GCA_964586725.1 uncultured Steroidobacteraceae bacterium
GCGCCGTGGCTGGCATGCCGATGGCACGCCGACACTGGCGCGCCTGCTGCGCCCTCAGGGCGAGCCGCGCACGGCGGAATCGGCGGCCGGCACGTCGGCGGACGGGGCCATCATCCCGAGCGCGTCGGCGACGAAGGCCCACTGATCGGCGAAGTCCTCGATCTGCATCCAGACTGGCTTGCCGGCGCCGTGGCCGGCGCGCGTCTCGACGCGCAGCAACACGGGCCGCGCGCAGGCCTGGGCGCGCTGCAGTTCCGCCGCAAACTTGTAGCTGTGCCAGGGCACGACCCGATCGTCGCGCTCGGCCGTCGTGATCAGCGTCGCGGGGTAACACACACCCGGTCGCACGTTGTGCACGGGCGAGTAAGCGCGCAGCGCCGTGAATTCGCTGGCGTTCTCGGCCAGGCCAAAGTCCGACGACCACTGGCGCGCGTTCGCGCTCGCCGTGTGATAGCGCAGCATGTCGAGCACGCCGACGCCCGGCAGCGCGGCGGCGAACAGTTCCGGCCGCTGCAGCAGCGTCGCGCCGACCAGCAGGCCGCCATTCGAGCGGCCGGAAATCGCGAGCTTCTGCGGCGAGGTCCAGCCCTCGCGGATCAGGTACTCGGCTGCAGCGATGAAGTCATCGAACACGTTCTGCTTGCGCTCGCGCGTGCCCGCCGCATGCCAGGCCTCGCCGTACTCACCGCCGCCGCGCAGGTTGGCCTCCACATAGATGCCGCCCATCTCGAGCCAGGCGATGGTCTGCGGCCGGAACGTCGGCGTCAGCGAGATGTTGAAGCCGCCATAGCCGTACAGCAGCAGCGGCGTCTCCGCCGAGCGCGGCTGGTCGCGGCGGCGGGTCAGGAACAGCGGCACGCGCGTGCCATCGCGACTGGTGTAGAAGAACTGCTCGGTCACGTAGCGCGCTGCATCGACTGAGATCCGGGGTTCGTGCAGCAGCGACGTCGCACCGCTGGCCGCGTCGAGACGCCAGATCTGCGCCGGGCGCAGGTAGTCGGCATACGAGAAGAAGGTCTCGGCGTCGGTCGTGTTGCCGGGGAAGCCGCCGAGTGAGCCTGGCCCGGGCAGAGGGACTTCGGCGACCTGCGTGCCGTCGAGGCTGAACACGGTCGCCGCGCCGCGCGCATCGCGCACATAGTGGACGACGAGGCGACCGCCCACGAGGTTCGCCTCGACGATCGGGGCATTGCCCTGGGGGACGACGGTGCGCCACTCGCTGCGCTGCGGGCGCCGCGCGTCCACGGCGATGATGCGCCCGAGCGGCGCCGCGGCGGTGGTCTGCACGTAGAAGACGTCGCCGACATTGCCCAGCACCGTGTACAGCGCATCCCAGGCGCCGAACAGCGTGCGCGGCGCGCTGCCGGGCTGCGCGACATCGATCAGGTCGATGCCGTTGGCCTGGTAGCCGTCGAACAGCGAGATCACGAGCCAGCGGCCGTCGTCGGTAGCATGGGCCGAAGGCGCGCGGGTCGGATGGTCGGTGACCGCGTAGATCCGCTCGTCGGCCACCTGCGGCGTGCCGAGCCGGTGCAGGAACACGACCGGCTGGGCGTTGTCATCGCCTCGCGCGTCGTCGGCCGCACCCGGGCGCGCCGGGTAGCGGCTGTAATAGACGCCGCGGCCATCGGCAGTCCACGACAACTCCCAGAACTTGGTCTGGCGCAGCTCGTCGGGCAGATCGACGCCGTCCGCGACGCGTCGGAACTTCCAGATCTCCCAGTCCGTGCCGCCATCGGACAGCGAGTACGCGACGACGCTGCCATCCGGACTCGGCACGAAGCGCGCGAGCGCGACCGTTGCATCGCTGCTCTTCTGGTTCGGGTCGATCAGCACGCGGCCGAGCGCCGCGGGATCAGTGGCGACGTGCAGCACGCTCTGGTTCTGCTTCCCGTCATTGCGCAGGAAGAAGTAGCGGCCGCCGCGCTTGAGCGGCACGCCGAAGCGCTCGAAGTTCCACAGCTCCGTCAGCCGCTGCTCGACCCAGGCGCGCTGCGGCAGCGCCTCGAGTCGCGGCTGCGCGAGGCGGTTCTGCGCGGCGACGAACTCACGCGTCGCCGGCGCATCGGGATCTTCCAGCCAGCGGTAGGGATCGGCGACGGCCTGGCCATGCAGCACGTCGACGACGTCGCCACGCGGTGCGGACGGATAGTTCAGCGAGCGGTCACGGGTCGTCATGGGTTGCGTCGCACAGGCGGTCAGGGCGGCACCCAGCAGAAACAGCGTCGCGAGGCGGCCAGCGGCGCCGCTCAGGTGGCGATCGGTCATCACGGTGCCTACACTGCGGGAAGAAGCAGTCATGGTACCGAACCGCCCCCGTATGACCAACGCCATCCATCGCGCCCCGCCGCTGCCTCGCCAACTGCTGCGCCCGCTGCTCGCGCCCCTGCTGCTGTGCGGACTCGCCGGCACCGCCGGCGCCGCGCCGCCCCCGCCGACACAGACGCCGCCGCCGACGCCGCTGACTTTCGAGCGGATGTTCGCCACGCCCGACCTCAGCGGGGCGACGCTGCGCAGCCCGCGCTTCTCGCCCGATGGGCGCCTGGTCGCCTACCTGCGCGGTGCCGCGGACGACCTGAACCGCTTCGACCTGTGGGCCTACGACGTCGCCCGTCGCGAGCATCGCAAGCTCGTCGACGCGCGCGAACTCGTGCCCGCCGAGCGCGCGCTGTCGACCGAGGAGGAAGCGCGCCGCGAGCGCCTGCGCATCGCCTCGCTGCGCGGCATCGTCGATTACGAGTTCTCGGCGGATTCGCGCTTCCTGCTCGTGCCGCTGTCGGGCGACCTGTACCTGTACGACCTGCGCGGCCAACCGGGTCGGGCCGTCCGCGCCCTGACGCGCACCGAAGCCTACGAAACCGAGGCGCGCTTCTCGCCGGGCGGTCGCTGGGTCAGCTTCGTCCGCGACCAGAACCTGCATGTGCTCGAACTGGCGACGGGCCGCGAGCAGGCGCTGACGCGCGACGGCGGCGGCACGCTCTCCTATGGCGTCGCCGAGTTCATCGCCCAGGAGGAAATGGGCCGCAACGACGGCCACTGGTGGTCGCCGGACGAGGCGCGGATAGCCTACGCGCGAGTCGACGAAAGCACGGTCGACGAGGTCGAGCGTTTCGAGATCAATGCCGACAACGTCCGGGTCATCCGCCAGCGCTACCCGGCGGCGGGCCGGCCCAATGCGCGCGTCGAGCTGTTCGTGCACGAGCTCGCCAGCGGCACGGCCCGCGTGGTCGAAGCGCGCGACGAGTACCTGGCCCGCGTCTCGTGGTTCCCCGAAGGCGACGCGCTGGCGGTGCAGACACAGAGCCGCGACCAGCGCCAGCTCGTGCTGTGGCGCGTCGATGCCGTCAGCGGCGCGGCGCAGGCGCTGGTCACGGAGCGCAGCGACACCTGGGTCGAACTGCATGACGAGCTGTCGTTCCTGCCGCGCGCGCGGCAGATCGTCTGGGCTTCTTCGCGCAGCGGCCAGCGCCACCTGTACCTGCTCGATTACTCGGGCCGCGAACTGCGCGCGCTGACCTCTGGCGACTGGGGCGTGCACGGCGACGATGGCGGCCGCGCGATCCGCGGCATCGACGAAGCCGGCGGCCGCATCTACTTCATGGCGAACCGCGAGACGCCGATCGAGCGGCACCTGTACGCGGCGTCGCTGCGCGGGGCCCGCGAGCCGGCGAACCCCGCGCGCCTGACGACGCGCCGCGGCTGGCATTCGGTCGCGATGTCGCGCGACGCGCGGCGCTGGCTCGAGACCTTCTCCGATCCGGACACGCCGCCCTCGCTGACACTGCGCAGCACGACCGGCGGCGCGGCCGTCGAGCTGGTCGCCAACCGGCTCGACGCGAACCATCCGTACGCGCCTTATCGCGACGCGCACGTCAGCGCCGAGTTCGGCACGCTGCAGGCGGCCGACGGCCAGACGCTGCACTGGCAGATGCTGCGCCCGAAGCAGATGGTCCCCGGCAAGCGTTACCCGGTCATCGTCGACACCTACGGCGGCCCGGGCGTGCAGCGCGTGCGGCGCGCGTGGATGGGCGGCGCCCGCCCCGGCGACGGCTTCTTCCGCCAGATCCTCGCGCAGCGCGGCTATGTCGTCTTCACGCTCGACAACCGCGGCACGGGCTTTCGCGGCGTCGCGTTCGAGACCGCGCTGTACCGGCGCATGGGCACGATCGAAATCGACGACCAGGTGCGCGGCGTCGATTACCTGCGCACGCTGCCCTACGTCGACCCCGCGCGGGTCGGCATCTGGGGCTGGAGCTACGGCGGCTATGTCTCGCTGCTCGCGCTGCTGCGTGCGCCGACGCACTTCGCGGCGGCGGTCTCCGGCGCGCCGGTCACGGACTGGCGCCTGTACGACACGCACTATACGGAGCGCTACATGGGCACGCCGGCCGACAACGCCGCCGGTTATGCCGACGGCAATGCGATGACGCATGCCGCCGCGCTGCGCGGTCGCCTGCTGCTCGTGCATGGCATGGCCGACGACAACGTGCTGTTCACGCACACGACGGCGATGCTGAAACGCCTGCAGGATCTGAACAAGCCGTTCGACGTCATGGTGTACCCGGGCAGCAAGCACGCGCTGATCCGCTTCCCGTCGACCGGTCCGCACGCCTACGGATCGATGCTGCGCTTCCTGGACGAGGCCTTGCAGCCATGAGGAAGACCTGCCGATGAGGACCCTGGCGCCGCTGTTTGGCCGCAACCGCGACTGGGCCCGCTCGATGCGCGAGCGCGAGCCCGAGTTCTTCGAGAAACTGGTCAAGCAGCAGTCGCCCGATTACCTGTGGATCGGCTGCGCCGACAGCCGGGTGCCGGCCAACGAGATCGTCGGCCTGCTGCCCGGCGAACTGTTCGTGCATCGCAATGTCGCGAACGTCGTCGTGCACACCGACCTGAACTGCCTTTCGGTGCTGCAGTACGCGGTCGACGTGCTCGATGTCGAGCACGTGATCGTCTGCGGCCACTACGGCTGCGGCGGCGTGCAAGCGGCGCTCGGCAACAGCCGGCTCGGGCTGATCGACAACTGGCTGCGCCACGTGCAGGACGTGCGCAAGAAGCACGCGACCGCGCTCGACGAACTGCCCGATGACGCGGCGCGGCTGCACCGGCTGTGCGAACTGAACGTGGTCGAGCAGGTGTTCAACGTCTGCCAGACGACCATCGTGCAGAGCGCCTGGGACCGCGGCAAGAAACTCGAAGTGCACGGCTGGATCTATGACCTGCACGACGGTCTGCTGAAAGACCTGGCCGTCTGCGTCGAGAACACCGACGAGTTCGCCCGCGTCCAGCGCGCCGTGATCGAGAGCTGACCGCGCGCGTGACAATCAGTTGCGGGCGAACGCCATGATCGGCGTGATCTGTGTCGTCGTGTTCGTGAACTTCGCCGGGCTCGGCATGATCGTGCCGCTGTTCCCGTTCTTCGGCGAACGCGTCGGCGCGCAGCCCGAGGCGATCGCGGCGCTGTACGCGCTCGTCGCGTTCGGCCAGCTGGTCTCGACGCCGCTGTGGGGCTGGGCCAGCGACCGGATCGGCCGCAAGCCCGTGTTCCTGATGTCGCTGCTGGGTGCGGCGATCGCGAGCCTGCTGCTGGCCTGGGCCGACACGCTGTGGCTGCTGGCGGTGTCGCGACTGCTCGCGGGACTGACGTCCGGCGTCGGCGCCGTGGCCTTCGCGGCCGCGACCGACCTGACGACGCCGGCTACCCGGGCGCGCGCGATGGCGCTGATCGGCGCGTCGTTTTCGCTCGGCTTCATCCTCGGCCCCGCTGCCGGCGGGCTGCTGGCGGGCGATGCGCCCACCGCCGCGAGCTACGCGCTGATCGGCTACGTGGCGGCGGGACTCGATCTGCTGGCAGCCGGACTCGCGCTGCTGTTCATCCGCGAGACCCGGCCGGGCAGCGCCGCGGCGCCCCAGCCGCTGCAACCCCAGCGCGGCGTGCTCGCACGCTCGCTGCGCGACCCGGTGCTGTGGCGGCTCGGCGCCGTGCACCTGCTGTTCGCCGGCAGCTTCTCGATGATCGATTCAGTCGTGCCGCTGTTCGCGAACCGCGTGCACGACTTCACGCCGCGCGACGTCGGCTACACGTTCATGCTGATGGGCACGGTGTCGACACTGATGCAGGCGCTGCTGGTCGGGCGGATCAGCCAGCGCTTCGGCCCGTTCAACGCCGTGCTCGCGAGCACCGCGCTGCTGTGCGCGGGGCACTGCCTGATCGCGATCGCGCCCGGACCTGTGCTGCTGGTCGCGGGGCTGCTGCTGCTCGCGGCCGCGTTCGGCCTGTTCGTCGCGCCGTCGTCGAGCATCGTCGCCACCGCTGCCGCGGAGCACGAGCGCGGCGCCGTGCTCGGCATCTTCCAGGGCGCGGGCAACCTCGGACGCACGCTGACGCCGCTGGCCGCCGGCGTGCTGTTCACGCAGGCCGGCATGGCGTCGCCGTTCGTGGCCGGCGCGCTGCTGCTGCTGCCCGCGTTCGCGCTGATCGTGGCGGCGCACGGCCGCCACGGGCCCGCGCCGGGCTAGCGCACACGCGCCAGCACGCACGCGAGCCGGCGCGCGACTCAGGGCAGCTTGATCTTGCCGCCGCCGATCGGGCCACCGCCCATCGGGCCGCCGACTTCCGGCACGACGATCCGCGAGGCGGCTTCGCGCCGCATTTCGCGCGCTTCCTCGATCGCCTGCTCGAGCGCGACCTTGACGGCGTCGGGGAACTTCTCGATCGCATCGGCGAGCGACGCCGCCTCGAGTTCGAACATCAGCGGCAACACGCCCGCGGGCGTCAGCAGCTGCGTCTGGCCCGACCACAGCATCGGCCGCGACGGATCGTCCGCGCCCGTGATGGTCACCGGGGTCAGGCGGCGCAGCGTGCCGGCGCGGCGATCGGTGAAGACCTCCTCGCGATACAGTTCGGCGGGGTCGAGCTTGATCTCGGGCAGACCTTGTTCCTGGGCCATGTCAGTTCCGTAGTGGGAGTGGAAAGAGTGCCGCGCGTCAGCGCGGCCGGGCGTGGGGTTCGGCGATCATGTCGATCGTCATCGGCGCGCCGCTTTGGTGGATCAGCGCCTTCTTGCGGAAGAATCGCAGGTAGCCGGCCGGCCCCATCCGCGAGCCGCCCATGCCGGACAGCTTGAACGAATGCTTCTCGGCCTCGTGCACGAAGGCCGTCAGAGAGCCGTCGTTCAGCGAGATGCCGCCCGCGTCGATGCGCCGGCCGATCGCTTCGGCTTCGGCGAGCGTGCCCGCGATCACGGCAGCCGACAAGCCGTAGACGCCCTCGTTCGCGAGCTCGATCGCCTGCTCGATCGTGTCGAACGGCATCACGGGCATGACCGGACCGAATGTTTCTTCCGTCATCAGCTGCATCGTGTGGTCGACATCGACGACGACCGTCGGCCGCAGCCATTTGCCGCCGTGGTCCTCGATACGCCCGCCGCACAGCACGCGCGCGCCCTTGGCGACCGCATCGGCGATCTGCGCGGCGACGATGTCGGCCTGCTTGCCGAAGATGAACGGCCCGATCGTGCCGGCGTGGAGATCGGGCCAGTTCGGCTCGACCCGGCTGGCCTTCTCGACCAGCCGCGCGACGAACACGTCATGGATGCGCCGATCGACATAGACGCGCTCGATGGACTGGCAGGCCTGGCCGGTGGCGAGGCAGGTCGAACGCAACGCGACATCGGTCGCGAGTTCCAGGTCGGCGCTCGCCGTCACGATCATCGGATCGTTGCCGCCGAGCTCGAGGAAGGCCGGAATGAAGTGGCGCGCCGCGTTCTCGGCGACCATGCGGCCGGTGCGGACGCTGCCGGTGAAGCAGATCACGTCGGCCAGCTCGACCAGCGCCTCGCCGACCTCGCGCGCGCCCGGATGCACCGCGAACACGGCAGCGAGTTCCGGGATCGCTTCGATCGTACGCCGCACCGGTTCGGCGAAGCGCGGCGTGACCTCGCTCGGCTTGACCAGCACCGCGCAACCGGCGAGCAGCGCCGGGATCGCATCGATGAAGGCGAGCGTAAACGGGAAATTCCACGGGCTGATGACGCCGACCAGGCCATAGGGCACGTACTGCGAGCGATAGGAAATCGCGGCGTTCGACGTCGTCTGCACCAGCGGCGTGTCGGCCCGCTCGACGGCGAGCTCGGTGACGGTGCGGCACCAGCGCTCGATCGTGCCCGGCACCGACTGGTACTCGCTGCGCGCGATCAGGTAGCGGCCGGTGTCGGTCGCAAGCGCGGCGAGGATCTCCCCTTCGGCCGCCACCAGCGCATCGCGCCAGCGCCGCAGCACGGCGACGCGGTGCGCCAGCGGCGAGTCGCGCCAGGCCACCTGCGCGGCGCGCAGCCGCTTGGCTTCGGCCGTGAGTTCGGCACGACTCGGCGCCGTGAAACGGTAGTCGATCGCGCCGCTGCGCGGGTCGACGACCGCGACGACTTCGCCGTTGAACGAAGCGCCGGCGCGCAACTGCGGTTGTGCTGACATCACGGTTCTCCTGGCCCCTATGCTGAACCGGTCGCCCGCTGCTGCAAAGCGGCGATGAACGGCCGGTCCGCTTCGAGGATGTCCTCCGCGCCCAGCGCCGCCAGCGCGACCCACTTCAGGCGCTGGCCGTCGCGCGGCTGCGGCTCGCCGTCGAAGCGCGCGACGTCGAACAACACCAGCTCGACCCTGCGCTCGGGATAATCGTGGCACAGCGTCATGACCCAGGCGCTGTCCTGCACCCTGACGCCGAGCTCCTCCTGCAGTTCGCGCTCGAGCGCGGCCTGGTCAGTTTCACCGGGGCCCACCTTGCCGCCCGGGAACTCCCAACGACCGGCCAGGTGCCGGCCGGCCGGGCGATCGGCGATCAACACCTCGCCGCGCTCGTTGCGCAGCGCACCGGCCACGACCCGCAGCCGCGGACGGCAGGCGGGTGCAGCCGCACTCACGCCTGCTGCAACTGCCCGTGGCAGTGCTTGTACTTCTTGCCCGAACCGCAGGGGCAGGGCTCGTTGCGCCCGACCTTGGCGACGCCACGGATGAACGGCGCCGCGCCATCGCCGTCGCCCGCGAGACCCGGCAGCGCGCCCGCACCCGCTGCAGCCGCACGCTGGCCGCCGCCGGACGAGGGCGGCGCCGCAGCCGCCGGTTCGCCGCCACCGGCCAGCAGCGACTGCGCTTCGGCGTGCTGCGCCTGCAGCGCCTGCATCAGGCGGCGCTGGCGCTGCTCTTCCTCGCGGGCCAGTTCCGCTTCGTCGCGCACCGTGACGCGCGTGAGGATCGATGCGGTGTCGTACTTGACGCGATCGAGCATCGCGCTGAACAGCTCGTAGGCCTCGCGCTTGTACTCGAAACGGTAATCCTTCTGCGCATAGCCGCGCAGGTGGATGCCCTGCCGCAGGTAATCCATGCCGGCCAGGTGCTCGCGCCAGTGCTGGTCGAGCGTCTTCAGCATGACGTCCTTCTCGACGTGCTTCATCAGGTCGACGCCGAAGCGCGTGTACTTGTCGTTGTACGCGGCGTCGACCGCATCGATGATGCGCTGGCGCAGCGACTGCTCATCGAGCTCGGGCTCGGCCGCGAGCCAGGCGCGCGGCTCGATCCGCGTGGTGAAATCCTTGGCGACGACTTCGGCAAGGCCGTCGAGGTCCCATTCGTCGTGCGCGACGTTCTTGGCCAGATACTGGTCGAGCACGGTGCCGAGCGCATCGGCGCGGATGCCCGCGATCGCGCTCGACAGGTCGGTCGCGCCCATCATCTCGGTGCGCTGCTGGTAGATGACCTTGCGCTGGTCGTTGGCGACGTCGTCGAACAGCAGCAGCTGCTTGCGGATGTCGAAGTTGTGCGCCTCGACCTTGCGCTGCGCCTTCTCGATGCGGCCCGACAGCATGCGGCTCTCGATGACCTCGCCTTCCTTCATGCCGGCCATCGACAACAGCTTCTTGGTGAAATTCGGATCACCGAAGATCCGCATCAGGTTGTCTTCCATCGACAGATAGAAGCGCGACGAACCCGGATCGCCCTGGCGACCGGAGCGGCCACGCAGCTGGTTGTCGATGCGGCGCGACTCATGGCGTTCGGTGCCGATGATGTGCAGGCCGCCGGCGGCCAGCACCTGGTCGTGGCGCAGCTGCCATTCCGCGCGCACCGCGTCGCGCTGCGCCGTGCTGACCTCGGTCGCATCCGCCGCGGGCTCGAGCGCGGTCAACTCGGCTTCCAGGCTGCCGCCCAGCACGATGTCGGTGCCGCGGCCGGCCATGTTGGTCGCAATCGTCACGGCGCCCGGCCTGCCGGCCTGCGCGACGACCAGCGCCTCGCGCTCGTGCTGCTTGGCGTTCAGCACCTGGTGCGGCACGCCCGCCTGCTTCAGCAGATTGGCGAGATACTCGGACGTTTCGATCGAGGTCGTGCCGACCAGCACCGGCTGCTCGCGCGACTGGCAATCCTTGATGTCCTCGATGATCGCATCGTACTTGTCCTTCTGCGTCAGGTGCACGAGGTCCGGCATGTCCTTGCGGACCATCGGTCGGTGCGTCGGGATCACGACGACCTCGAGGCCGTAGATCTGCATGAACTCCGGCGCCTCGGTGTCGGCCGTGCCGGTCATGCCCGACAGCTTCTTGTAGAGGCGGAAGTAGTTCTGGAACGTGATCGAGGCGACCGTCTGGTTTTCTTCGCGGACGCGCACGCCTTCCTTGGCTTCGACGGCCTGGTGGAGCCCGTCGGACCAGCGGCGACCGGGCATCGTGCGGCCCGTGAACTCGTCGACGATGACGACTTCGTTGTTCTTGACGATGTACTCGACATCGCGGCGATACAACGCGTGCGCCCGTAACGCGGCGTTCAGGTGATGCATCAGGCGGATGTTGGCCGCGTCGTACAGGCTGTCGCCCTCGCGCAGCAGGCTCGCCTCGGTCATCAGCTGCTCGACGTGCTCGTGGCCGCCTTCGGTCAGGTGCGCCTGACGCTGCTTCTCGTCGATCGTGTAGTCGCCATCGTCGCCCTCGGCCTGCTGGCGCTTCAGGCGCGGGATCAGCTTGTTGATCGCGAGGTAGAGTTCAGTGCTCTCTTCGGCCGGCCCCGAGATGATCAGCGGCGTGCGCGCCTCGTCGATCAGGATCGAATCGACTTCGTCGATGATCGCGTAGGCGAGCGGGCGCTGCACCCGGTCCTCGAGCCTGAATGCCAGGTTGTCGCGGAGATAGTCGAAACCGAACTCGTTGTTGGTGCCGTAGGTGATGTCGCACGCATAAGCGGCGCGCTTCTCGTCCGACGCCTGCGAGTTGCGGATCACGCCGACCGTGAGTCCGAGGAAGCGGAACACCGGGCCCATCCAGTCGGAGTCGCGCTGCGCGAGATACTCGTTGACCGTGACGACATGGACGCCCTGGCCGGCGAGCGCGTTGAGGTAGGCCGGCAGCGTCGCGACCAGCGTCTTGCCCTCGCCGGTGCGCATCTCGGCGATCTTGCCCTGGTGCAGCACCGAGCCGCCGATCAGCTGCACATCGAAGTGGCGCAGCCCCAGCGTGCGGCGCGCCGCTTCGCGCACGACCGCGAAGGCCTCCGGCATCAGCGCATCGAGCGTGGTGCCGGCCGCGAGCCGCTGGCGGAATTCACCGGTCTTGGCGCGCAGCTGTTCGGCGGACAGCGCCTGCAGCGCGGTCTCCTGGCCTGCGGCGTCGCGCACGATTCGCGCGAGCTCCTTGACCACCCTGTCATTGCGGCTGCCGAAGATGCGCGTCAGATAGTTGAGCAAGCTCGGATCCTCGAAAAAGCGAGCGGCGGCAAGGGCTTGCAGAAGCGCTGCCGCAAAGGGTGGCTATTGTACGGAATAGAGCGCCGGGCCGCGAATGAGGTTCCCGGCCTGTGCGACAGGCCCGGCCGGGCACCCCGGGGCATGGGTGCCGCCCGGCGCGGCGGCCGCCCCGGTGTTCAGCGGCCGATGAAGCTCAGCGGGTCGACGTGTGCGCCCGCGCGCAGCACCTCGAAGTGCACGTGCGGGCCCGTCGAGCGGCCCGTCGAGCCCATCAGCGCGATCGGCTCGCCGCGCGTGACAGTCTGGCCCACCTCGACCAGGTTGCTCTGGTTGTGACCATAGCGGGTCACATAGCCATCGCCGTGGGTGATCTCGACCATCATGCCGTAGCCCGACTTGTCGCCGGAGAACGTGACCACACCTGCCGCGACCGCGATGACCTCGGAGCCCGCCTCGGACGCGAAGTCGACCCCGCGATGGAAGGCCTGGTGACCCGTGAACGGATCCTGCCGCTCGCCGAAGTAAGAGGACATGAAGCCCTGCTTGACCGGGCGACCCTCGGGCATCGTCTGCGCCCGCAACTCGCGCTGCAGGATGACGTTCTCGAGCGCCGAGAGCTGCGAGTCGCGCAGCGCGACGCGACTTTCGAGGCCGGCCAGCAGCGCCGTCAGGTCGGGCAGGTGGGCCGACAGGCCTTCGCTTTCCGGGCCACCGACGGCCGGAGCGGAATCGAAATCGAATTCGCGCGAATCGATGTCGGCCATCTGCGTCAGGCGCTTGCCGAGCGCGTCGAGCCGCACCACATGCGCGTTGACCTGGCCCATGCGGGCCGCCAGCGCGTCGACCCGCTCCTGCACCAGCGAACGCATGTCGGCGAGTTCCTGCTGCTGCTGCGCCACGGCGCGCGCGACTTGCGCCGGCGTCGTCGCGGCGAGGCTTTCGCCGCTGCGCTCGCCGAGCTGCATGCCGGCCGCGAAGGCCAGACCCAGGAGACCGAGCAGCGCGCCCGCGACGCCCGCCAGAGCCACCGGATGATTGAGGGTGAAGCGGTGCGCTCGCCCTACGCGGCGAGAAAACAGAATGATGTTCATCTCGTCAGCTCCACAGACCGACCGCCGGCCGGGAAATA
>CAZPJE010000252.1:0-4806 GCA_964586725.1 uncultured Steroidobacteraceae bacterium
GATCTAGCGCCGAGGGGCGTTCTTGAGTCCCTCCAGCCCCGAAAGTCCCAGCATTGGCTCAGCGACGGGCCGCTGCAGCGGTCCCGACCTTGAGATGGATGCCCAGCAAAACCCGGTGTCGGTAGCCTCAGGTGACCATTCATGGGAGCTGGAGGCTGCTGTCGCTACGCCCGGACTCGGTAAGGTGACCGCCTATGGGGGCTGCTCAAGCAGCGCCGTAACTCCATGATTCTTCTGCCTTTGTCGTCTAGGGCAGCTTGACTCAGTTCGAAGGGCCAAAAAAAGCACACGGATATGCACGCACGATAATAGTAGTTATCATGCGTGCACGGCGCAGCCGAGGTGCCGCAAGAGGGCGCTACATGCTGTTCTGGCCGCCCAACCGACCCTTCTCCTCGGCGGGAGACCACGATGAGCGACGATCCATTAGAAGACATGCGGAAGTGGGCAGACCGAGCCGCCAAAGCACAAGCAGCCGGAGCCCAGGCCTACGCACGCCTGCTTCGCCAGGCTGAAGAGGGCTCCAGCGGGCAGGCCGCCCGCATCGCGCGGTTCATCGCCGCGACCTACAACGGCACCGCCTTCCCGCTCGACCTGTTCGAGCTCCGTGCGGTCGACGTCGAGATCTCCGACGACATGCTGCTCTGCCTGGACGCGTTGCGATGGGGCAAGTCGGACCTCTACAACCTCATCCCGAACGGCGACGAGCGCATCCGCACGATGATCAAGGACTGGAAGCTGGTGCCGGCTGGCCAGTGACAAGGAACCACCTCGCCAGCTCCGCCTGCCGTAGGGGGCTTCAGTGATCGAGCGGGCCAACCCTCGGGTCAGTGCAGAAGACTTCGCGGTCTTGCGAGCAGTCCTTCAGGGGATGGCGCTTCGCGACGCCGCGTCCCGGTACTGGTCGCCCGAGCTGACGCTGCCGGAGGCAAAGCGTCGGTTCGAGACGCTACGGGTCGCGCTGCTGGCCGCGGCACGTCGAGCGGGACACTTCGGGGACGCACGCGCGCTGGCCCTGGACATGGCGGCCCTCCCGTCCGTTAAGTCGCCCGCTGGTCCTCCCCGACCGAGCTTCGAGGACTTTATCGCGCAGGTCGACCCGGACGGGTTCTACAGCCAGGCCGAGGCCCTTGCGCTCTATGCGGAGCAGTACCCGCCTGATGACGGGGAGCGCCGAAGGGCGCAGATCGCTCGAGTTCGGGACCGCCAGCGCCGGGCACTCGCCGTCCTTGAGCCAGTGCTGGTGCAGCGACCAGGAGCTGGCGACCCGCTGGACACCTGGATCGATCCGCGGCTCGCAGGACGGCTTGGCGCGTTCGGGATCCGATCGCCGGCGGATCTTGTCGCTGCGATCAACCGAGGAGGCGTCACCTGGTTCCGGAAGGTGCCGGGGGTAGGGCGGATCGCCGCAGACAAACTCGTGTCCTGGCTGCAGGCGAACGAGGCATCCATTGGCGAGAGGGTCGAACCCTCGGCTCTGATGCCGCGAGCTCAGCTAATCGAGGCAGTGCGATCCGCCAGCCCCGTCCTCGCCATCGTGCCGATGGAGAAACTGGCGCTTCCCCCGACTCTCGACGGACGGGACGGTTCAAATCGCGCACTCGACGCCTGTCAGATCAGCGCGGTGAACGATCTCGCGGCGATCAGGGCGTGGCTCGCCGCACGAGCGAGCGGCAGTCGGCACACCGAGCGTGCGTACCGCAAGGAGGCTGAGCGGCTGTTGCTCTGGGCTGTATTCGCGCGGAATAGGGCCCTCTCATCACTCAACGTCGACGACGCGATCGCATACCGCGACTTTCTCGCCAACCCTACGCCCCGGGAAGCCTGGGTCGGACCGTCGACGGCATCGCGCTTTTCGCCGAATTGGAGACCATTCACAGGACCGCTATCGGCCAGAAGTGTCGGGCACGCATTGACGATCGTCCGAGGCATGTTCGACTGGCTGGTGGCGATGCGATATCTCGCCTTCAACCCGCTGGTGGCTGTTCCTGCGGTCCGTGCTGCCGATTCCACCGTGGCCAGTTCGGCGCTCCGACTGCCCGCCGACCGGCATCTCACTGGCGGCCAATGGAAGCTTCTGCGGGAGTACCTGGACGATCTCGCGGTTGGCGAGGCTGGAATCCGGGCCCGGTTCGCTATTGCGTTCGCCTACACGACGGGGCTGCGAGCGTCCGAGATCGTCGGGGCGACCCTCGGATGCCTTTACGTTCGCTCGTCGGTTGATTCGGAGCCCGACGACGGCGAGGGCGAGCCCCGTCGGGAGGTCACGCTTCGTGTGGTGGGGAAGGGCGGCAAAGTCCGCGACGTACCGTTCGCTCCCGAGCTCGAGGAGTTGCTCGAGGGGTACCTCGATTCCCGATCGCTGCCTGTCTGGCGAGACTGCGCTCCCGACACTCCGATCCTCTCTGCGCTCGGCAGCCCCGGCGCAGGTCGATCGCTCGCGACCAGCTCCCTTTACCGAATGCTGCGTGCCCGCTTCGCGGAGCTGGCTCGGTCCCTGAACGCGAACCGCCGCCGGGACGATGCCGAAGCGTTCGAACATGCTTCTACTCACTGGTTGCGGCACACCTTCGGCAGGCATGCATTGGCCGATGGCGCCAGTCTCAACGTGGTCCAGGCAGTGCTCGGTCATGCGTCCATCCAGACCACAACAATTTACGCGTCCGGCCCTGCTGAACAGGCCCAGCGAGAGCTCCGGGCGTTTGCTCGAAAGAGACTGCGTCCTTCCGCGAGCTGATGTAACGAGGTCTCCCCCTTGGGGCAAGCGCCGGCAAGACCACTACGTCGCTCAACAGAGTGAGTCAACATTTGCGATGCGGTGGTTGCGCGTGCGAGATCTGGCAGCCGCGTGCCGGCTCGACTTCCGAAGGCTCACGCACACGGCCGCAGGCTCTAGAGTGATCAATAGTGTGTAGACGTGTGCATAATCGCGTCCTGCCGACCCTTCATCCGGAGCAACAAATGACCGCAAGGTCAGATAGGCGTGTGCAGGTCCTTCTCACCGAGGACGAGGCCGCCAGGTTCGAGCGTTACTGCCACGATCACGGCCACAAGAAGTCCACCCTGCTCGTGCGCCTGCTGCGCGAGTTCCTGGACCGCGAGGGCTATCCGGATCAGCGAAGCCTGTTTCCCGCTTCGGGGGCGCCGAACGGCACCGAGAAGCCGGCAGCAAGGAACTGAGAGCACATGCGTATCGACAAGACAATCGCCAACAAGATCCGCCGCTTGGCCGATGGCGGCGCCCCTCGAGTACTCGACCTGTTCGCCGGCTGTGGCGGAATCTCGCTGGGGTTCCAGAGCGCGGGCTTCGAGATCGCCGGCGCCGTAGAGTTCGATCCGGAGGCGGCAGCGTCGCACGGGGCGAATTTTCACCCCGGCAGGCCGGAGCACGCGCGAGCTCACGACATCACCCAGATCGAGCCCGCGGCACTTGCCGAGGAGCTCGGACTGGGCCCATTGGCCACGGGGATCGATGTCATCGTCGGCGGGCCGCCCTGCCAGGCCTACGCGAGAGTCGGCCGCTCGAAGCTGCGCGAGATCCACGATCACCCCGACGCCTTCCAGCTCGATCCAAGGGCGAAGCTGTATCTCCGCTACCTGAAGTACGTGGAGGACTTCCAGCCACTGGCGCTGGTCATGGAGAACGTTCCGGACGTCCTCAACCAGGCCGGGCGGAACATCGCCGAGGAGGTGTGCGAGACGCTTGAAGCAATGGGCTACAAGACTGCGTATTCGCTTCTGAATGCCGCCTTCTACGGCGTCCCGCAGATGCGAGAGCGCATGTTCCTGATGGCATTCCGGCGAGAGTTGGCGGTCCAGCAGATCACCTTCCCTTCCCCTACGCACTGGATCGAACTGCCTCCGGGCTATGCAGGCAGCAGGAACGTAGCGCTGAAGTCACTCGATCTGTTTGCACCTGACCATCGGTACATCCCCGCGCCCAAGGCTCATCCGGACCTCAAGCCTGCGGTAACCGCCCGGAATGCGCTGGAAGACCTGCCGACGATAACGGAGCACCTTGAAGGACGAATGTCCCGCGGAGCGCGGAGATTCGATACGCCGATCGCCTATCCCGGGCCGGCGCAGAAGGGCTCCTATGCTTGGCAGATTCGGCGCTGGAGTGGCTTCGCGGCCCCGCAGGAAGGTGTCTCCGACCATGTCATCCGGTATCTGCCTCGCGACTGGAAGCTCTTCGCGCGGATGAATCCCGGCGACCAGTATCCCGAGGCGCATGCCCATGCGAGGCAGCTGATGCTCGAGGAGGTCGAGCGACTCAAGCTGGTGGGGCGCAAGGTGCCCAAGCCGGGAACGAAGGCATGGCGGGATCTCGAAGAAGAGTTCATCCCGCCATACGACCCGGGCAAGTTCCCGAACAAGTGGCGAAAGATGGAAGCGGATGCGCCGGCGCGCACACTGATGGCCCATCTCGGCAAGGATAGCTACAGCCATATTCATTACGACAGTCGGCAGGCACGCACGATCTCGGTACGAGAGGCGGCTCGCTTGCAATCGTTCCCTGACGGCTTCAAGTTCTGCGGAACCATGAATCCAGCCTTCAGGCAGATCGGAAATGCTGTTCCGCCGCTACTTGCGAACGCAGTCGCGGTTCAGATGATGAAGACGCTGAAACAACAAGCACAAAGGGCGGATTCCGATGAGCCTGCAAGAGCGGCAGCGGCAGTTTGAACAAGCAGTCTCGGCTTATCCCGGGGTCGGTGCAGAAGCGCGGATAGCGGCCAATTTCGGCTACTCCAACAGTGCCCGAGTCATCGAGGGGGGCCTGTTCGCATGCACGAACAACCTGGA
>CAZPJE010000253.1:0-2585 GCA_964586725.1 uncultured Steroidobacteraceae bacterium
ATGTCCTGCCGAGGTCGATGCCGGCCTTGTCATAGGCCGCCTCGAGGGCCTGCACGGCATCGCGGGCGGTGACGCGCCCACGCAACCCGACCCAGTCCCGCAGCGCCTTCGTCGCCCGCTCGATCACCTGCGGCTCGCGCCGGCCCAGCAGCAGCGCGCGTGCACCGGCGGTGTCCAGCTGTTTCTCGTTCAGCATCTCCTGCGCGCTGGCCGGCAGCTCGAGCAGATCGCCGGCGGCGCTGATGTCCTTCGCGGCCATCGGCGTGCCCATCTTCGTGAGCCGCGCGGCGATGTCGTTCGTCGTCAGCTTCTCGACCGTGAGCAGGCGGTGCACGAGCGTCGCGCGTTCCATGACCGTCAGGGGCTGGCGGACGTTGTTGATGGCCAGCTGGCTGATCGCGCGCCCCGCGGCATCGAACGATCCCCAGTCCTGCAGCAACACCGGCACCCGGCGCACGTTCGCCAGCTTCGCCGCGCGCCAGCGGCGCTCGCCGTCGACGATCACGAGCGCGCCCTTGTCGCCCTTGCGGACGATCAGCGGCACGAGCACGCCCCGATCCTTGATGGACGCGGCCAGCACCTTCAGGTCGTCCTCGTTGAACGTCTTGCGCGGCTGGTCCGGGTCGGGCTGTAGGGCGCCCAGCGCGACCTCTGCCTCCTGGCCGACCTTCAGCTTCACGGCGGCGGCCATCAGACCGTCACCCCGGCAGGCGCGATCACCTCGAGGCGCTTGGATTCGATCCAACGCTCCTTCGGCTCGTCTGTGTCCCTGGCCACAGGGGCCTCGAGACGCAGATGCGTCGTGCCATCGAGATACTCCGCGCGCCCGGTCACGTAGCCTTGAAAACCGGTCACCTTGTCCTTCACCAGATCCATCATGTTCATCGGGTCACCTCACAGCAGGGGCGGCTGCGTCGGCACCGCGCCGCGCAGCGACAGAAGGGTTTGCAGCACGGCATTCATCGCCGCGATCTCGGCGTCGGCCTGGTGCTGCTTCATGGTTCCGCGCTCGACCAGGCGCGGGTAGACGCGGTGGCGCTGGCGGATCTCGCGCTCGACGCACACGATCTGCGTATCCAGCGCGATCGGGCCGCTCACGGCATCATCCCGAGGCCGATGACGACGAACGACGCGAGCGCCGCCGCGAGGGCGAGGCCGGTCGCAACGTGGCCGAGGATCTGCGCACGCCGTGCGCGTCGATCGAGTCGCTGCAGATATGCAAGGCGTTGCGCCGGGACAACGCGACCCACTGAGAACCGCGCGCCAAGGTCCGCGTCCCGTTGTGCTCGATCCAGCACGCGGCGATGCTGCCGCTCTCCATCCGGTACTCGATCCACAAGACCCCACCGGCGCGCAGCCTCGGCATGAGCTGAGCCATGGTTTCGATGGGCGGGTTCAGATCGGCCGGCGGCATTCACGAGGCCTCCCGCAGCCACTCGGGCAGGTGCTGGGGGCGCAGTTCGACCCGAACGCCATTCGGCATGGCGGCGTCGGGAGTCAGGATGGCCACGGCGTTCAGCTTGCGCGCCTCATCGGCCAGCGACGCCACGGGCATCAGAGACCAGCGCCGCGCGCGCTCGCGCTGCACGGCCTGCTCAAGCACGGCGATGGCTGCGTCTTCAGCCATGCGGCGCGCGATCGCGTGCTCGGTGGCAGTGAGGCGATCGAGCGGCGAGACGGCGCTCATGCGGCCTCCCGCTGGCTGATCAGCAGGATGATCCGGCCGTCGGTGTGCACCGTGGCAATGCGCTGGGCGTCGGCCCAGACGGACTGCAGGGCGGCCAGGTCGCCGGCGTGGAACGACAGGGCGTCATCGACGCCCGGGCGGCGGTCGAGCACCACGAACTGCTGCCGGCCCGTCTGGGCTGCGGTGCGCTTCGCGGTTCGGATTGCATCGTCGAGGGTCATGGTGCCTCCGTGGTCAGTGGAGGCAGATTAAAGCTTTCGGTATTACTCGTCAATACCGAAAGTATTTAATACAGGTACGGGTTCACACTTTCGGGGTCCAGCCCGCGTGGTGCGTCACAGGATCAGGATGGTTTGCGGAACCTGCCCGTCTCGGACTTCACGCGCTCGATCGCTTCGTCGACGGTGTTAGCCCAACCGCTGCGGGCATGGTCGGCCTTGAATTGCAGGTACTCGATCGTGCGGGCTCGCTCGGACTCTGACAGCTCGGACACGAGTTGCATCACCGTCTCGAGGAACGGATCACCGCGCGCACCGCCCGGGTACATGGGCTCGCGAGCCGTGTAAAGCCAGTCAAGGCACACGCCGGTGCGAAGTGCTAGCTCGCGGCCGGTCTCAAGTTCTGGCAGGGATTCGCCCGTATACCACTTGCGCACGCCGCCTTGGGTCAGCCCGAGGCTTTTCGCAATAGCTGTCGGGTTCGCCTTGAGTTTGCAGCTCGGCCGAGCGTCGATCGCCTGGGCGAGTCGCTCCCAGAACTTCGACGGCGTCGACTTCGTGCGCCTGCCAGGCGGTGTGGATTCCATGCGCGCATCGTGCCGCGCCTGCGAAAAGCTTTGAGTATTGACAGAACAAATACCGAAAGTATTTAATTGGGGCATGTCAGTTCAGCCAGATAC
>CAZPJE010000254.1:0-17078 GCA_964586725.1 uncultured Steroidobacteraceae bacterium
GCGGTCAGCAAGCCGAAGCTCGCTGTCGGACGCAGCGGCAGCATCCACGTGATCTTCCCGGCCAATGCACTTGGGCCGGACGTCGACGGCCAGCCCGGCAAGCCCGTGCTCGTCACCTACTACACGCGTTCGACGAATGGCGGCGCGAGCTTCGAGCCGCCGCGCCGCCTGCACAGCCTGCCGGCGGTCGACCAGTCGGCGTTCGTCGACGGCGGCTTTTCCTCGGCCCACGCGTTCGCGACGCTGGGCGTCGCGCCGAACGGCACGCTGCACGCGGTGTGGATCGACACGCGCAACATGCAGGAGGACAACCCGGCCGCAGCCGCCTATGCGGCGATCTCGACCGACGACGGCGCGAACTGGTCCGCCGAGCGCGTCGCGCTCGCCGCAGACGTCTGCCCCTGCTGCCAGGTCACGCTCGCGTTCGATGAACGCTCGAACGTCTACCTGGGTTCGCGCCAGATCACCGCGCACGGCACGCGCAACAGCACGGTCGCGCGCGCGGCTGCGGGCAGCGTCGCGCACTCAAAGCCGGTGCCGACGGGCGGCAAGGAGTGGCGGCTCGATGGCTGCCCGCTGAAGCCGACCGTCGTCGCCGTGCAGGGCAACCGGGTCTACACGGCGGCGTTCAACGGCGCCGAGACCCCGGCCGGCGTGTACTTCTCGATGTCGACCGACGCGGGCCAACGCTTCGGCGCCGCGACACTCGTGCATCCACAAGCATCGGTGTCGGATGCGCCGGCGCTGGTGCTGGCGCGCGGCGAACCGCTGCTGGCCTGGCACGCCAAGACGCAGGGTCCCCGTCGTGTATTCTGGCGCAGCGCGACCCGCGACGGACAATGGGGCGCCGTGCAGGAACTCGAGGCGCCCGCCGGCACCGCGCAGTATCCGGCGCTGGCAGCGCGCCCCGACGGGCGTGTGCAGATCGTCTGGCAGCAGGGCGAACAGATCATGACGCGCAGCATCGAGCCGCGCGCGGCGCGCAACGCCGCGCTCAGTGCCGGAAGCCGGCCATGAGTCGCCTTCTCTTCATCGTGTTGCTGGCCTGCGTTTGTGGTGCGCTGCCCGCGCTGCCGGCCGCGGCTGCCGAGCCGCCGGTCGCGCGCCCTGCCAGCGGCGGCTCGACGCTGGCGACGGCAACACAGTTGCGCGCGCGACTCGAGGCCGAACGCGGCAAGGTGCTGGTCCTGAACCTGTGGGGCACCTGGTGCGTGCCCTGCCTGCGCGAAATCCCGGACCTGCTCGAAGTGGAACGCCGTCTCGCGGCACGCGGCGTGCGGCTGCTGGGTGTCGGCATGGATGAGCCGTCACAGCGCGCGACTCTCGTCGAACCGTTTCGCGCGAAGCATTTCCCGGCGTTCGAGACACTGCTGCGCAACGAAGCGGACATGGACACGCTCGTCAGCGTGATCGACCCTGCGTGGAACGAAATCCTGCCGACGACCTACCTGATCGGCAGGGACGGCAAGGTGTTCAAGAAGATCCAGGGTCGGCGCAGCGTCGAAGAGTTCATCGCGCTGCTGGAGCCGGCGCTGTGAACGCGCGTCTCACTGCCCGGTGCGTTTGCCAAGGGCCGTGCGCGCCAGTTCCTCGCTCTTGGCCTTGACCTTCGCGAGCCAGCGCCGCGCCCAGGCGTACTCCAGCCCGAGGATGCCGAGGCCCACCGGGATCACGATGAAGGCCGGCCCCGGCAGCACCAGCATCGCGACGCCGATCGCCAGCACCGTGAAGCCCACGAGCGTCAGCACGACGCGCTTGGCGACCGTGTAGGCATCGCGGGCGTTCACGGCGCCTCAACCACGCAGACCGCGACCCGCCAGTCCCCATCGACCATTACCGCGAGGTAGTTGGCGGCGACCCGCTCGACCACTGCGCCAGTCTGATCGGTTCGTGTGAAACGCCCATGAACCATTGCAGCGGATTTTCCCAAGTCTTGAACTTCCAGTGAAACAATCTCGCCCCCGACGACGCCTCGCTCGCGCAGCACGCGGGTGTACTCGTCGTTACCGCGCGCCATCTCGGCGGGCGTCGCAACGGCGCGCCAGACACCGCCGCTGTACGAAGCGGCCGGATAGGTCCAGCAATCCGCGTAGCCGGCAGAATCACCGCGCTGGTAGGCCGCGAAGTAACGTCGGACGAGCTCGGCGGCAGGGTGGGACATCAGGGCTGGGGGCATCGGCCAGACGGAGATGATTCTGACAGGACGCTGCCAGCGCAGTTCCGTGCGTCAGGGGCTCGCGGCAGCGGCCGTCTGAACGCCCGGCAGCGTCGCGAGCTGCCGGTTGTGCCAGCGCGCCAGCAGCACCTGCGCGGTCAGCGCACCGCACAGCGCGAGGAACATGTCCCACTGCGTATCCCAGACGTCGCCCTGCGTCGCGAGGAAGGCATCGGCCGCACCACCGACGAGCAACGCCGTCCACCACTCGAGGAACTCGTAGCAGGCGCTGATCGCGAGGCAGGTCGCGGCGACCAGCGTGAACAGCCAGCCTCCCCGATGCAGCGGTGTCTGCCGCAGCAGGATCTCGCGCACCGCAATGGCCGGGATGAAGCCCTGCGCGATGTGGCCGAGGCGATCGTAATGGTTGCGCGCGAGGTCGAAGGCTTCGCGGACCCAGTCACCGGCCGGCACGCGCGCGTAGGTGTAATGTCCGCCGAGCATCAGGATCGCGGCATGGATCGCGATCAGCACGTACAGCAGCGGCGTCAGCGGGAACCGCTTGCGCGTCAGCCACAGCAGCGGCAGCACGATCACCACGGGCGCGACCTCGAGCGCCCAGGTCGCGCGGTCGTAGGGGCCGATGCCCGACCAGACCAGGCCGACAACGGCGACCAGCGTCGTGAACTGCAGCGCGCGCAGCGACGCGCCGTTCATGCGGACGCCGCCGCGGCCGGTGCCGCCGCATCGAAGAAGCCGCGCAGGATCGCGGCGAACTCGGCCGTGTTGTGGTCGAGGAAGCCATGGCCCCAGTCGGGCCGCTCGAGCAGCCGGCCATCGCGGATGTACTGCATCGCCCGCGGCGTGTAGCGCTGCAGGTCGTCGGCGTTGTTCAGCACCAGGATCGGCTGAGTCGCCTGCGGCAGCCGTGCGGGGTAGCTGTAATCGAACGCGGCGCGATGGCCCCAGTGGCGATGCTCCCCGCCGCGCAGGTGATCGGGGTAGTAGCGCATCAGGTCCTCGTTGCTCTGCCCGGGGCCACGCCAGTCGATCAGCGTTTTCCAGTAGTCCACGAGGTGCCGGCCATCGTCGTGCAGCTGCATCGGCGCGAACTCACGGCGCATCTGCACGAGTTCCGCGTCGGTGAAGACCGGCGTCGAGATCAGCACCAGGTGGCGGATGGCCTCCGGCCGCTGCAACGCTAGCTCGAGCGCGATCTTCGAGCCGGTATGCATGCCGACGCAGTCGGCCTCGGCGAGGCCGAGCGCATCCATCATCTCGCCCATCGCTGCGGCGTAGTCGGCGATCTGCGGTGGCGCAGGCGGCGGGTCGCTCGCGCCATAACCCGGCGTATCCGGCGCGACGGCGATGCGGTCACGCCCGAGTTCGCCGAGCAGCGACTCGTAGATCGCGCCCGACACCGGGCTCAGGTGGAAGCACAGCACGGGCCGGCCGCGCTCGGCGCCGGGCGCGCGCGGTGCCGCGATACGCAGATGCAGCTGCCCGAAGCGGCCGTCGACGTACTCGCGCCGCACCGGCACGCGCGCCGCCTCGCTCACAGCCGCTGCTTGAGGCGCGCCTCGAGATCGTCAGCCAGCAGGCCCTGGTAGTAGTCGCCCGTGATCTGCTTGCGGGCGGCGGCGATGAAGCCGAGCAGTTCGGTGGCATCGCGCCGCACGTTCGGGCAGGCATCGAAGCGGCCCTGCAGCACGTAGAACGGAAAGCCGAGCTGCCCCGACAGCCGCTCCTGCCGCGCCGAGCGCCACAGCATGTCGCCTGCCTTGCAGCTGTCCTGCGGCTGCTGGTTCATGCCGAACAGCGTGATGTAGCCGATCACGAACAGCGCCTGCGGATACTCGGCATCGACCGCGGCCTGGCGGTTCGGGATGGCTTCGGCACCGCGACCGCTGTAGCCCAGCACGCGCCCGTACTGGTAGTTCAGCCGCGGGTTCTTCGGGTCGGCCTTGACCGCCTCGCGGCAGATCTCGATCGCTTTCGGCAGGTCGATCTGCGAGCGCTCGCGCCCGGGCGCGACGGCGAGCGGATCATCCGGGTGCGAGGCCATGCGGTCGCACTCCGTGACTTCCTGCGAGTACTTCGTCTTGTCGAACAGCACGACGGGCGGCGCCGGATTCGCAGCGGCGGCGCGCGCCGCAGCGCGCAGTTTCAGGCGCTGGTCCAGCGCCTCGAGCCTGCCCGCGGACGCACCATAGGCCACGTGGTCGCGCGACAATTGGGCGTAGCGTGCGACCTGCTCCTCGCTGAGCTTGAGACCGCAGGCATCGAAGCGACCGTCGAGATAGCCGTTGACGAGGTAGTAGCCTGTCCATGGATGCTCGAGCGCGATCGACTTCTGCCACAGCCCGGCAGCGCGGCAGTCGTCGCGCTTGGCCTGCGAGCCGTCGTAGAGCACGAAGCCGAGCACGAACAGCGCCTGGCGGTAACCCGCCGCGGCGGCCTGTTCGAGGTAAGGCAGCGCTTCATCGGTACGCTTGCTGTAATACAGCACCCGGCCGAGCGTGAACGCGGTGCGGGCGTGCCCCGGCTGCTCGGCGAGCACGCGCCGGCATACCTCGATGGCCTTGGGCAGGTCGATCTCGTTGCGATTGAATCCGGGCAACACCTTGTCGGGGTCTGCAGGATGCGCCGCGATGCGGTCGCAATCGTTGACGGCGGCCTGGGCGGGCGCGGGCGCAAACAGCGCCAGCGCGGCGCAGCCCAGGAGCGCGGCGAACGGCCAGCGGGCGGCGCGCAGTGCGGTGTATCGAGTCATGTCGCTAACTCCCCCTCGGTCTGGATCAAGCGGATGGCGGCAGGTGCTGCGCGAGCAATGCGGCGAACTGTGCCGTGTCGGTGCGCAGGAAGTCGAGTTCGAAGTCAGGCAAGTCCACGTAAGTGGACGCCGGCGGCAGCAGCGACCTTGCGCGCAGCGTGATGTCGTACAGGTCGTCGCGCGGCGCGAATGCGATCACGGGCTGGCGCAGCGCCGCGAGTCGGGTTGCCGTGTCATGGCGGAACACCGCTTCGTAGGCCGCGCCCGGATGCGGTGCGAGCAGGTAATCCACGAGCCGCCGCTGCACGTCGGCAAGGTCCCAGGGCGGCCTGCGGTACTGGAAGCGCGCGCGCCAGGCGGCGGCCAGGTGAGTGCCGTCCTCGATTGGAGTCACGCGCATCTGCGCGAAGCTGGCGAGGCCCGCGGCGTTCTCTTCGGCCGTGAAGCACGGAATCGCAATCAGGCCGATGCGCCGCACCCGCGCCGGCGCGAGGTGCCCGAGTTCGATCGCTTCGAGGCAGCCCGTGTGCATGCCCAACACGTCGAACTCCGCGCCGACGCCCAGCGCGTCGAGCGCATCGAGCGCATCGAGCGCCGATTCGGCGTACTCCGCCATCGACAGCGAGCGGGACGGTGCATCGGAGAACCCGTAGCCGAGCCGGTCGAGCGCGATGCTGGGTCGCGGCAGCAGAGCCTGCAGTCGCTCCCACATCTGGCTCGAGCGTGGCGACATGTGCAGCAGCACCAAGGGTCGCAGCGCGCCTGCGCGGGGTGCATCGGCGACGAGCCGCGCGTGCACCTGGCCATGCCGCGTCGGCACGATCCTGCGCGTGGGGATCATGCCGACTCCGCCTGCCGTGCCGCCGGCAGGTGCGCGTGTGTCACCGCGAAGTCGCGGATCAGCGCGGCCACGGCGGCAGGATTCTCGTGGTGCAGCATGTGGCCGACCTCGGGCAGCGTCTGCAGCGTCAGGTGGCGCAGCACGCTGCGGAAGCGCGCTTCGCTGCCGTCCTCGCCCAGCCCCGGCAGGTACTCGGACTGGGCCGCGAGCAGCATCAGCACCGGGATCTCGACGCGGCGCCAGCAGGCCTCGGCTTCGTCGCGGCGATACAGCGTCGGATTGACGAGCCGGTGGAAAGGATCGGCTGCCAGTTCGTACCCCGCATCGACCGGGCGGGTCCAGACGCGGGCAATGAACGCCGCACGCTCCGGCGACAACCGCGGGTTGCGCAGCCGCAGCGTCTGCTCGAGTCGTTGAAGATCCGGGTAGAACGATGCCTTGCGCGGCTCGCGCAGCTGATCGAGCCACTGCGCATACCGCGCCGGTGCCTGCTCCGGCTGCGAGCGCGGCAGGCCGAAGCCTTCGAGCGAGACGATCCAGCGCAGGCGGGGCGGGCGAATGCCGGCATACAGCAGGCCGATATTGCCGCCCATGCTGTGGCCGATCACGCGCGCGCGATGCTGCGGCACCAGCGCATCGAGCAGTGCTTCGAGGTCACCGAAATAATCCGGGAACCAGTACGGCTGGTGCGTGTCCTGGGAGCCACCGAAGCCGCGCCAGTCCGGCGCGACGAAGCTCCACTCGGGCGGCAGTGCGTCGACCAGGAACTGGAAGGTCGCCGCGTTGTCGAGAAAGCCGTGCAGCAGCACGACCGGATCGTCCGACGGCGGGCCCCAGCGCGTGATCCGATGGCGCAGCCCGCGAATGTCGAGGAACTCGTGCCGCGCGGCGCCCACGCTCAGGAGCCCAGGAACAGCGTGTAGGCCGGATTGCCGGTCTCGTCGCTGTACGGATAGTGCAACGCATCGACGTGCAGCCGGAACTCGGCGCGCTCGGCGGGCGGTACCTGGATGCCGCACAGCACGCGGCCGTAATCGGAACCGTGGTTGCGGTAGTGGAACAGGCTGATGTTCCAGCGCGACCCCACCGACTGCAGGGAGCGCAGCAGCGCCCCTGGGCGCTCGGGGAACTCGAAACGGAGCAGCATCTCGTGCTCGATGCCGCGCGCATGGCCGCCGACCATGAAGCGCACGTGCAGCTTCGCGATCTCGTTGTCGGTCATGTCGGTGACGCCGTAACCGGCCTCGCGCAGCCGCGCGATGACCTGCTCGCGATCCAGCCGGCCATTCGCCAGCGAGAAGCCGACGAAGATCTGCGCGGCCTCGGCCTTTTCGTAGCGATAGTTGAACTCGGTGACGCTGCGCTGCCCGAGCAGCTCGCAGAAACGCAGGAAGCTGCCGGGCTGCTCCGGGATCTGCACGGCGAGCAGCGCCTCGCGCTGCGCGCCGATCTCGGCGCGCTCGGCGACGTGCCGCAGCCGGTCGAAGTTCATGTTCGCGCCGCAGTTGATCGCGACGAGACGCCGGCCCGTGCACCCTTCGCGCGCGACGTACTTCTTGATGCCGGCGACGGCCAGCGCGCCGGCCGGCTCGACGATCGCGCGGGTGTCCTCGAAGATGTCCTGGATCGCCGAGCACAGTTCGTCGGTGTCGACCGTCAGGATCTCGTCGACATGCTGCTGCACGAGCCGGAACGTCTCTTCGCCGACGCGCCGCACCGCGACGCCGTCGGCGAAGATGCCGACGCGGTCGAGCGCGACCCGCTTGCCCGCCTGCACGGACTGCAGCATCGCGCAGGAGTCGGCCGGCTGCACGCCGATGATGCGCAGGCGCGGCCACAGGTACTTCAGGTACACGGCCACGCCCGCGATCAGGCCGCCGCCGCCGATCGGCACGAACACCGCATCCATCTCGCCGCCCGTCTGGCGCCCGAGTTCCATGCCGATCGTGCCCTGCCCGGCGATCACGTCGGGGTCGTCGAACGGGTGCACGAACACGAGGTTCTGCTCGCGCATCAGAACGAGCGCGCGCTCGTAGGCGGCGTCGTAGTCATCGCCGTGCAGCACCGCCTCGCCGCCCAGGTCGATGACGGCCTGCACCTTGATGCTGGGCGTCGTCTGCGGCATCACGATGACGGCGCGGATGCCGCGGCGCTTTGCCGCCAGCGCCACGCCCTGCGCGTGGTTGCCAGCCGAAGCGCAGATGACGCCGCGGGCCGCGGCGAGCGCCGACAGCTGCGAGATCTTGTTGTAGGCGCCACGCAGCTTGAACGAGAACACCGGCTGCAGGTCCTCGCGCTTCAGCAGCACCTCGTTGCCGAGTCGGCGCGACAGCAGCCGCGCGCGGTCTAGCGGCGACTCGATCGCGACGTCGTAGACGCGCGCCTTCAGGATGCGCTCGATGTACTCACTCATGGGGCTGGCGCACTCAGGGCGTGGCTTTGACGGTCTGCCGCGCGAACGCCGCGTAGACGCGACCGATGAACGCGTCACGGTCGACCCGCGACCGCGCCATTTCGTCGGCCGACGGCTGGTACTGCTCGATCAGTTCCGCCGTGACGACGCCCTTGTCGGCGAGCAGCTTCTCGATGACGCGCATGCGTTCACGTTGCACCCACAGCTCGGCGCCGAGCTCGAGCGTCACTGCGATCAGGTTGTCGATCGCCGGATTGTCGAAAAACGCCGGCTCGGGAGCGGGCTGGGGCGGCGCCTGCGGGGTTGAAGGCCGGTCGGGAGGTGATGCGGACATAGACGGCCAGAATAACGGCTGCGCGGCCCGCTTCAAAGCGGCCGCTATACTGGACCATCCCGTGACCACTTCCTCCAGTTCCGCGGCGGCTGCCCGCCGCATCATCCTGTCGTCCGCGTTGATCGGCGCGCTGTCCTCGTTCGCGATGAACGCGATCGTCCCGGCGCTGCCGCGGATCCAGCAGTACTTCGCGACCAGCATCGAAACCACGCAGCTGATCGTCAGCGGCGGCTTCCTCGCGCTCGCGCTGGGCAACCTGCTCGTCGCGCCGCTGTCGGATCGCCTCGGTCGCAAGCCCGTCGTGCTGACCGGCGTCATCGCCTTCGCGCTCGCCAGCGTCGTCGCCATGCTCGCCACGCACATCGCCGTCGTGATCGGCGCGCGCATCGTGCAGGCGTTCGGCATCGGCGCCGGTGCCGCCGTCGCGCGCGCGGCGCTGAACGACCATTTCGGCCCGGAGCGCGCCGCCACCGGCATCGCGTGGACCGCCATGACCATCCTGTTCGTGCCGCTGGTGGCGCCATCCATCGGCGGCTTTGCGACCGATGCCTGGGGCTGGCGCAGCCCGTTCGCACTGTCGGCGCTGTGCGGCTGCGCAGCCGCGGTGTTCATCGCATGGCGCACGGCCGATACCCGCCATGCAGCGCCGGCGCCGACCGCGCCGGCGCGGCACGGCATGCTGCGCACCTACGTGCTGCTGCTCGCCGAACCGCGCTTTCGCGCCTATGTGTTGTTCGGCGCCTGCATGCTGTGCGCCGTCTATGCGTTCGTGACCGGCGCGCCCTATGTCGCGAGCCGGTCGATGGGCATGTCGGCGAGCGAGTACGGCCTGTGGGCCGGCGTGCCGGCGGGCGCCTCGCTGCTCGGATTCGCGCTGGCGGCACGCCTGTCGCGCCGGGTCGGCGCGGCACGGATGCTCGCGGCCGGCACGACGATCGCTCTCGTCGGCGCCACGGCGATGCTCGCCGCGATCGCGTTCGCGCCGGTGCATCCGCTCAGCCTGTTCCTGCCGGCAGCGGTCGTCAGCTTCGCGCAGTCGATCTCGCTGCCGAATGCGCTGGCCGGAGCGCTGGGCATACGGCCGGGCGCCGCCGGCGCCGCCTCGGGACTGATGGGCTTCGTGCAACTCGCGCTGTCGGCGCTGGTGGCCCAGGGCATTGCCAATTTCGCCGGCAACTCGGCCTGGCCGATCGGCATCGCCGTGCTGGGCGCGACGCTGGCCGCGGCGTTGGCGCATGCCAGGCTGCGCGCGCACGGCGCGCTGGGCAGCGGCGCCGCCGTCAGATGAAATCGGGGCGGGGACTGCGCTCGAGGAAGCGGAACTGGAACTTGCCGATGACGACGATATCGCCATCGCCGAGCGCGCGGCGGCGCGTGCGCTGGCCGTTGACGATGATGCCGTTGGTGCTGCCCAGGTCTTCGATGACGGTGTGATGCACGCCGACGTGCACGGCCGCGTGATGGCGGCTGATGAAGCGCGAATCCACCTGGATGTCGTTGTCGGGCTCACGACCGATCGTCGTGCGCAGCGACAGCGGGAACAGGGTCTCGGTGTCGCCTTCGAGCATCATCAGGTAGCGCGTCGGCACCTCGTTGAGACCCGAAGCGCTTAGGCTCGCTGCCCCGCCGGAGCTCTGCGTCTGACCGAGAACCGGACCGGGCGACTGGCCGGGAGACGGGCTGCGCGCCTGCGGCTTCTCCGGCGCGGTGGGGGCGGCATCCAGGCCGCGAGCCAGCGGCTGGCGCAGCAGCGCCTCGAGCCGATGCACGTGGTTCTCCGCCGCGCGCAGGTCTGCTTCCACTTCGGTCACGCGTTGCTGTTGCAGCCGCAGTTCCTCACGCAGCAGGCGCATGGTCGGCGAGCGGTCGGCGGCGGCGGCCTCCGCTTCGGCGACGCGCTCGACTGCTTCCATCAGCGACTGCTCGAGGGCCTTGCAGCGCTGTTCGAGCGACTGGTTCTCCGCGAGCAATGCGGCCCGACCATCGCGCGCCTCGGACACCTCGGCGCGCGCGACCTCCAGCTCCTGCTCACGGGCCAGCAGCCGCTGCTCGAGATCCTGGGTCCGGGCGGCGGGACGCAGCACCGGCACGACATTGATGGAATGCAGCTCGAGGCGCGGCCCGGCGTAGTGAGAGCCGCTGTCGGAGACGAGCGCGCGCGTCTCGGCGGTCGTCTCGGGATCGAGACTGGGGGTGCGGACTCCGGGCTGCGGCGGGTTCATAGGTATGGACAATAAACCCGAAGGCGCCGCAAAAACCAGCTATCTCCGTTTGGCGACAAGCGCGTCGTTCAGGGTTTGCCGGTACCGCGCAGGCGCGACGTGAAGCGGAAGCGGCACTTGCCGATGTGCACGATATCGCCATCGCGCAGCACCGTTTCGCGCACCCGCTCCTTGTTCACGAGCAAGCCATTCGTGCTGTTGAGGTCTTCGATGACCGTCTGGCGTGGGCCCGACATGATCACCGCGTGGTGTCGACTGATCGAGGCGCGCGTGATCGCGATGTCGTTGTCATCGGCGCGACCGATCGTCGTGCGCCGACCGAGTCGGAAGACGGTCTCGGCGTTGCCTTCGCTGAGGATCAGGTAGCGCGGCGCGCCCTCCGGCAGCAGGTCCGGATCGCGACGCGCGACCAGTTGCGTGACCGGCGCCATCTCGGGCGGTCGCGACTCGGCGACCCGCGGCAGCTCGGGCGGAACATCGGCGGCCACCTCGGCGGCAACCTCGGCTGCAACCTCTGCAGCTGCAGGAAACGCCCCCGACCCCGCAGCGGCATCGGCGGCGATGCTGGCCGCAATCGCCGCAGGTGACGGCAGCGACGGCGCGGGCACCGCAGGCGTCGGCGCAGCCGTGGCGGATTCCTCCGCCGCCGCAGCCGTGACGAGCTGCTCCGGCGGCGCCGCGCGCCGCGCCTCGAAGGCCCGCTGCGCTTCGAGCCGCGCATTCTTCAGGCTGACCTCGACCTCGAGCTGATGCACCCGCGTTTCGGCGAACTGCAGCGACTCGCGCAGCCGCGCCTCGGTCGCCGCGGCAGCGGTCGCGGCCTGCTCGGCCTGCGCGCGCAGTTGCTGCTCGTGCTCGGCGGCAGCCGCACCCGCCTGCGCCTGTTGCGCGCGGGCCGCGTCCAGATCCTGCTGCAGCGTCGAACGGGTCGCGACCAGTTCATCGCGCAGCGTGGCGACGTCGCGCGTCAGCGCCTGCAACTGCGTCTCGAGCGAGTGGCCGCGCTGGCGCTGCTCCTGCAGCTCGGCAGCGCGCTCGCCGAGCATCGACTCGGTGCTCGTGAGCCGCTGCGCGGCCTGGTCGCGATCGCTGCTCGCCGTCGCGAGCGCGCTGCGCGTAGCGGCGGCCTCGGCGCGCGACTCGGCCAGTTCACGCTCGAGCACGGCAACGCGCGCGAGCGCCTGCTCACGTTCGCCGGACAGGCGGCCGCTCGATGCGCTGGTGGCGGCGATCTCGGCGTCGGCTTCGCGCCAGATCGTCTCCCAGAGGCCGCGCCGCGCCTCGCGGCTGCGCAATGCCTCCTGCAGCGCCGCGATCTGTGCGCGCGCACCCGCCACATCGGCACTCGCCCAGGCAGCGGTCTGTTCCGCCGCCTGGACGCGCTGCGTCAGTTCGGCGACTCGCGCCGCCTGCGCCGTCGCGGCGGCATTCAGTTCTTCGATCAGCGCCTGTGCGGCACGCAGGTCGTTCTCGAGACCCTCGTTGCGCTGCCAGAACGACTCCCGTTCTTCCCGCGCGACGGAGATCTCGGCTTCCGCCACAGCGAGCCGCGCGACGGCAGCAGCCGCAGTCGCCTCGGCGACCGAAGTGCGCTGGCGGCTGTCGGCCACGGCCGCATCCCGCTCCAGCAGCAGCGTGCGCAGGCGATCGACGTCGGAGCCGAGCGCGGCGATCTCCGCTTCGAAGTTCGCGAAGTCCGCCGAAACGGCGATGTCGGACAGCCGCGGCTGGATCAGCGTCGGGCCCGAGTCGTCCTCGCCGGCCGCGCGCTGCGCTTCGATCTCGGCCTCGTAGGCTTCCAGGTCGAGCATCGGCAGCTCGGCGGTGGATGCGAGCTCGTCGTCGGTGGCAGGCTGGGGTTGGGCTTCGGATACCATGGCGACATGGGTAACCGAAACCGGCCCGACTTTCCAGTACAGGGGTCACAGCACTGAGCCCCCCCATATCCCCCGTGCTGCTCCTGACGATGGCGCAGGCGCTGATGGGCTGCGGCACGATCATGCTGGTCGCCTTCGGCGGCATCATCGGCACGCATCTCGCCCCGCACCCGGCCCTCGCGACCCTGCCGCTGTCCCTGTCCATCCTCGGCGTGGCGGCGACGTCGCTGCCGGCCGCCCTGCTGATGCAACGGATCGGCCGGCGGCGCGCGTTCGTCGGCAGCGCCTGCCTTGCGGTGGTTGCGGCGCTGCTGTGTGCCTGGAGCGTCGCCGCCGGGTCCTTCCCGGGCTTCTGCGTGGCCGGCGCGCTGCTCGGTTGCAACATGGCCTTCGTGCAGCAATACCGGTTCGCGGCGGTCGAGTACGCGACGCCGGAGCGCTCAGGCCAGGCAGTCGCCACCGTGCTGCTGGGAACGCTGGCGGCCGCGATCATCGCCCCGACGCTGGGCACGGCGGCCCGCCACTGGGGCGGCTGGCCGGAGTACACCGGCTCGTACGTCGTGCTCGCGGTCATCTGCATCGCCGGCGCGCTGTTGCTGACGCGGCTGCCTGACAGCGCGCCGCAACGCGTCGACGACAGTCGCGACGCGCGCCCGCTGCGCGAGATCGTCGGCCAGCCGGACTTCCAGCTCGCCGTGGCCGCCGGGATCGCCGCCTACGCCGTCATGAGCTTCATCATGACGGCGACGCCGATCAGCATGCACGTGCACGATGGCTTCTCGAGCGGCGAAACCACCGGCGTCATCACGGCGCATCTGCTGGCGATGTACCTGCCGTCGCTGGCGAGCCCGTGGCTGATCCAGCGGCTCGGCATCGGCGGCATGATGCGCTGGGGCGTTGCCGCAATGCTGGCCTGCATCGTCATCAGCGCGCTGGTCGGCCACCAGTTCGTGCACTACTTCTCGGGCCTGGTGCTGCTCGGGCTGGGCTGGAACCTGCTGTTCGTCGCCGGCACCACGCTGCTGACCACCAGCTACGCGCCCAGCGAACGCTTTCGCGCCCAGGGCTGCAACGACCTCGCCGTGTTCGGCTCCCAGGGCATGGCGTCGCTGCTGGCCGGCACGGCCATCGAGACGATCGGCTGGCAGGCGCTGAACCTGGCCAGCGCGCCGCTGCTCGCGGTGGTGCTGTGGCTGTTGTGGCGCCGCTCGCGGCTGCAGTCGACCCAGGTGCCGGCATGAAGCGCATCGACAACGGACTCGAGATGAAGCCGCACTTCGGGCTGCTGGCCGCGCCGCCACCGCTGCAGCGGATCGCCGCGCGCGGCTTCGTCGCGTGCGCCGTCGCGATGCGAGTCGATCTCGAGATGCATGACGACCGGACCGCCGCCGCCGAACTGCTGCAGCTCGCCCAGGAGTGGCTGGCGGCGCATGGCCACGGCGTCGAACTCGAGCCGGACGAAGCCGCCGCCCTGGCAGCGGCGCCGGGCGCACTGACCACGCCGGCGCGCGAGCGCTTCGCCGCGCAGGCGGAAGCTGCCGCGGTGATCGGCTGGTCACTGCAACGCTGCGCGCTGCCGCCGTTCGATGGCGATGCGGATGGCGCTGCCGTCGCCGCCACGTTGGGCTGGCTCCAGACCGACGGCGAGGAACTCGGCCGACGGGCGCGCCTGCGGCCGCGCGAGCAGGTCATGGCGCTGCTCGACGCGCTCGGTGCCGTGCACTGGCGCCTGCTCGAGCACACGCGTAGCCCCGTCGCCGCAGTCTCGATGCAGCACTTCAGCGCGACCGAGCACGCGTGGCCGCCCGATGTGACGCCCTGCGAACTGCGCGACGGGGATCTGGCGATCGGCGGACTCGCGCTGCGCGAACTCCCGCCGGTGCAGTTGTTCGCGACGCTGCGCCGCGTGCAGGAGCGGCACCGCGCAGCGCTGTGGCTGCTGGGCCAGGACCGCGCCTACTGGCAGGTCGCCCTGCCACAGTGAGCGCGGCACCGCGGCCCCTGCCGCTGCTTGACTCAGTCGCGCAGGAACTCGGCGATCTGGCCGGCGACGGCTTCCGGTGCGACGTCGAACAGGCCGAAGCCGAAGTCCGGCATGTCGACGAAGCGGGCATTCGGCAGCAGCTCGCGCGCGCGCGCCGTCGCGTCCCAGAGGTCGTCCTTCGGTCGCAGCACCAGCGTCGGCTGGCGCACCAGCGGTAATCGCTCGCGCGCCGGCCAGTCCATCACGGCGTTCGCGCCCCACCACGCATGGGACCCGTTGCCGAGCTTCTCCGCGAACGCGGCGGCCAGCTGCTCGAGCGAGACGCCAGGTCCGCGCCAGCGCAGGCTGCGCTGCCATTCGGTCGCGAGGTGCGCGCCATCCTCGCGGATCTCCGTCGGCCAGGGCTCGGCACGGAACGCGGTGCGTTCGGCGTCGTCGAGCATCGGCACGGCGACCATGACAATGCGACGCACGAGATCAGGCCGCGCGATCGCGATCTCGGCCGCGATCGCCGAGCCCGTGTGGTAACCCAGCAGATCGATCCTGCGAAAGCGCATGCTGTCGATGAAATCGAGCATCGCGGCGGCGTAGTCGGCGATCGCAGGCTTCTGCGGCGGCGCATCGGATTCGCCGTAGCCCGGCGTGTCGGGCGCGTAGATCGCGCGCGCGCCGCCCGCCAGCGCGAGGAAGCGCTCGAACACGCGCCCGGACATCGGGCTCTGGTGCAGGCACAGCAAAGTCGTGCCTTCGTCGAAGCCGCCGCCCGCCGGGATCGCGTGATGCGTGTGCAGCTGGCCGTAGCGACACTCGAAATAGCTGCGCCGCAGTCGCGGGCCTGCGGCTTCCTGCGTGCCGCGCTTGGACTTGACCATCGTATGCTCCGGAATCGGTGCGCCGTTGACGTTGATCGGCACGGACCCGCATAGTTCCCGCCGATCGCGGCAACGATACCAAACCAACAGGGCCGCTCCGGAGGATCGCGCATGAAGCTGTACGGAAGTCTCGTTTCGCCCTACGTCGCCCGCGTCGCGCTGGCCGCCCGCTGGAAGGGTCTGGCACTGGCGTCGGAAGCGCCGCCGGGTGGCGGGATCAAGTCGCCCGAGTACCTGCGCATGAATCCGATGGGCAAGATGCCGACGCTCGAGGACGACGGCCGCTACCTGGCCGAATCGATGATCATCCTCGAGTACCTGGACGACGCCTATCCGGCGAAGTCGCTGCTGCCCGGCAACGCGATGGATCGCGCGCAGAGCCGCCTGCTCGGTCGCATCACCGATCTCTATGTGATGTCGCATGGGGGTAGCTTCTTCCGCAACATGAACCCGGCGCAGCGCAACGCCGCCGAAGTCGACGCCGCGACGGCCGGCCTGCGCAAGGGCCTCGCCGATCTCGAGCACTTCATGGGGCCGGGCCCCTATGCAATCGGCGCGGCGCCGAGCCAGGCGGACTGCGCGATGCTGCCCTGCCTGCTGATGATGAGCGGCGTCGTCGGAGCCTTCGGCATCACGAACCTGTACGAAGGGCGCGCGAAGCTCGCGGCCTGGCACGCGCACCTGAAGCAGGATCCGGTCGCGGGCCCCTTCATAGACGAATACCTCGCCGCGATGCAGGCCTTCCTGTCCGGTCGGCGCTGACGCGCGGCCCGCATGCACGGCTGGCTGATCAGGGAGTTCGGCGGCGTCGAGGTCATGCGGTGGACCGAGCTGCCGACGCCCATGCCCGGGCCCGGCCAGCTGCGCGTGCGCGTGCAGGCGTCCGGCATCAACTTCGCCGAGACGCGCATGCGCGCGGGCACCTACTCCGGGCAGACGCTGCCGTTCGTCATGGGCATGGAATCGGCCGGCGTCGTCGAGGCGGTGGGGCCTGGCGTCGGTGGCTTCGCGATCGGCGACCGCGTCTTCGGCCGTGCGCGCGGTTCGCACGCGACCCACGTGCTGTTCGATGCCGAGCATGCGCTGCCGCTGCCGGATGCACTCAGCTTCGAGCAGGGCGCGGCGATCCCCGTCGGCTGGCTGACGGCCTGGCACGCGCTCGTGACGGTCGCGAACGCGCAGCCCGGCCAGCGCGTGCTGATCGAAGCCATCGCGAGCAGTGTCGGCAGCGCCGCGCTGCAGATCGCGCGTTCGCGCGGCGCCTGGGTATCGGGCACGGCCAGCCGTGACGACAAATGCGATCGCGCGCGCGCGGCCGGTGCCGATGCGGCATGGAACTACAAGACCACCGACGTCGCGGCGGCGGTCATGCAGGCCACCGCCGGCCACGGCATCGACATCGGCCTGATGACCATCGGCGAGGAAACCGCCGCGTCGCTGTTCGATTCGATGGCCGCCGAAGGCCACATCGTGATGTACGGCAGCACCGGCGGACGGCAGGTGTGCTTCAGCCTGAACATCGGCACGCGCAACCTGCGCCTGTCGGCGATGAGCATCTCGTCGAGCGCGCGCTTCCTGCCGGAGACGATGCGGACGTTCCGCGACGT
>CAZPJE010000255.1:0-9028 GCA_964586725.1 uncultured Steroidobacteraceae bacterium
GTGAACCCTGCCGCCTCAGGCAGCGCCGCCGAGTTCCTCTCGCACCAGCTTCGCCCCGGCGACCATCGCCTGCAGCTTGCCGAAAGCCACTTCGCGCGGCAGGTACTTCATGCCGCAGTCGGGCGCGACGATGATGTCGGCGGCGTTCACATGCGGCAAGGCGCGACGGATGCGCGCCGCGACCGTCTCCGGCGACTCGATGTTCATGTCGGAAAGATCGAGCACGCCCAGCATGATCTTCTTGCCGCGCAAGCCCTCGAGCACGGCGCAATCGAGGTTCGACTGCGCGGTCTCGATCGACACCTGCCGGCAGGAACAGCGCGCCAGTTCCGTCAGGAACGAGTAGCCGGTCGGCCGCTCGTGGATGATCGCGGCGTAACCGAAGCAGATGTGCACCGCGGTCGTGCCAGTCACGCCCTCGAGCGCGCGCTGCAGCGCGGCGAGGCCATAGGCGCGCGCCGCGTCGGGGCGCGCCTGCATGTAGGGCTCGTCGATCTGCACGACGTCGGCACCGGCGGCGAACAGGTCGCGGATCTCGGCATTGACGGCCACCGCGTAGTCCATGGCGGCGCGCTCGGCGCTGCCGTCGTAGTAGTCGATCTGCGCCTGCTGCGACATCGTGAACGGGCCGGGCACCGTGATCTTTACCTGCCGGGTCGTGTGCCGCTTCAGGAACAGCAGGTCTTCGACTTCGACCGCATGCTTGCGCCGGATCGGACCAACGACGCGCGGCACCGGGTTCGGGTGGCCGCTGCGGTCGAGCGCCACGCCAGGCGTGTCGAGATCGACGCCGTCGAGCGCGGTCGCAAAACGGTTGGAATAGCTTTCGCGGCGAATCTCGCCGTCGGTGATGATGTCGATGCCGGCCTCTTCCTGGGCCTTGATCGCGGCGAGAGTCGCATCCTCCTGCGCCTCGGCAAGCAGCTCGGGCGCAACGCGCCACAACTGCGTCATGCGGATGCGCGGCGGGAAGCGCGCGGCCAGCGCCTTGCGGTCGATCAGCCACTCCGGCTGCGGATAACTGCCTACGATCGTGGTCGGGAACAGCATGCGGCGGCCCTCTGCGCGTGAACTGCCGCGAACGTTATCACCGCGTCCGTTCGAGCGCCCGCAAAACCTGCGGCCTCGGCTGACGCCGCGCGCCGTCGCTCAGGGCACGAACCGCAGGCGCACGCCCGCGACCAGGCGTACATCGGTGGACGGGTCGCCGCGTGCCCGGGTGAGGTCCGCTGAATCCGAGTAGTACTCGAACCACTCGACGCCCACATAAGGCTCGAAGGCCTCCACGATCCGGTACCGCAGACGCAGTCCGAGCGAGGTTTCAGTCGGCGGAATGCCGAAGCTGTACCAGACGTGATCTTCGTTGAAGATCTCGTAGTCGAAGCGGGCCAGCAACGCGAGCCGCGAGTTGTACTCGTGCGCGTAATCGAGCTGGAAGCGATAGCCGATGTGCGCCGGATCACCACCCGGACTGCCCTCGCCCAGATAGCTCGTGATGTCGACATTGATTCCCCACGGCGACATGCCGACGATGCCTGCAGCCGCGTACGTGCGCGTTGGCGGCTCGCCCGTTTCGTGCCGGACGCCGACGAACAGGTCGAGCCAATCGAACCGATCGAGCCACTGCACGGAATCCCAGAACCGCGGCGGCTTCCACAGCAGCTCGACCCGATTCTGCAACGGCGTGCCGGGCATCTTGTAGCCTTCGTCGCGCAGCAGGAACTGGTTCCGCTCTGACCCGAACGAGGCCTCGAGGTCCCACTTGAGCGTGTCGCCCTGCGGCCGCCCCTGCCACTCCAACAGTTCGACGCGCAGGCTCGGTGCGCGTGCGTCGCGCTGCTCGGCCGCCTGTGCGATCGGCAGGGCGGCAGACAGCACGACGAACGCGAGCGGAATACGCAGAAATTCGCGGCAAAAAGAACCAGTGCGGGGCATTGCGAGCCTCTGATTACCGGGCAGGAGCGACGAGCGCTACTTTACCGGCAAGCGCGATCCGGCGACATTGTCGCGGAAGGCCAACGGTCGATCCGGCCAGGCGCCCCGGCGCATGTCGAAGGGGGTAGGCAAGAACCTACAGGGGCGGCCGGTCGGACCCCGTAGACGAGCCGCAGCGCTCGGGCCATGCTGGCCCTCGATCTCCGCTGTCGAGCATTGCTGCGCATGCCTGTACCGAACGCCGCCCCTCGCGCAGCTGTGGATGCCGCGCGCATTCATTACTCCTCGCGGGGCTCAGGCGAAACCCTGCTCCTGATCCACGGACTCGGTTCCAGCGGCGCAGACTGGGCCTTCCAGATCCCGACCCTCGCGCCGCGCTTCCGCGTGCTCACCCCCGATCTTCCAGGCTGTGGCCGCAGCCCTGCCCTGGCGGATGGACCCTCGATAGCCTCACTCGCCGCGGCATTGTGGGCCCTGCTCGACGAGCTGCAGATCGACACCGCCCACGTCGCCGGCTTCTCGCTCGGCGGTGCCGTCGCGCTCGAGATGGCCTTGCAGCGTCCGGGCAGTGTCCCCAGGCTCGGCCTGATCAACAGCCTCGCGACCTATCGGATCGATCATTGGCGAAAGTGGTACGAAGCGCGGATGTCCGTCGCGCTGGTGCGGGGGCTGGGCATGCGCGCGATGGCTCGCTTGCTGGCCGCCCGGTCCTTCCCCGAAACCTGGCAGCGCCCGTTGCGCGATCGAGCCGTCGCCGTCATTGGCGCAGTCCCGGCTTCGGCCTACCTGTCGATGGCGTCGGCGCTCGAGGACTGGAGCGCCATAGACAGGCTCGACACGCTGCGCAGCAAGGTCATGGTCATCGCGGCCGAACACGACTTCACGCCGTTGGCAGAGAAACGCGCGCTGGCGGAAAGTCTGGGTGCCCAGTTCGTCGTCGCGCGCGGCTCCCGCCACGGGACGCCGTTCGACGCCATCGAACTGACCAATGCGAGCCTGCTCGCGCTGCTCACGGACGAACCGCTCCCTGACCCGGCACGCTGGCGGCGCGACGAACAGCCGAACGAGCAGCTGTGGGCACAAGCGCTGGATACGGTCACCGAGCACCATGGCACCCGCACGCGCAGCGGTGGCACCGCGCATCTGCCGTAGTCGTCGTCCTGGGCGGGCGTCGACCCGCGGCGGCAGGCTACATCCCGAGGAATGCCCTCACCTGCGCGAGCGACGCCTCCGGCGCTTCCTCCTGCGGCAGATGACCGACTCCGGGCAGCGCGGCAAGCCTGCTGTCCGGCAGCAGGCGCAGGTAGTCGGCGGAGTTCGCGAACGGAATCATCGCGTCCCGCTCACCCCACAGCAGCAGCGTTGGCGTCGTGACCCGTCGCAGGATCGGCTCCGGGTCGGTCAGTATCGTCTGGCCCATCCGCTCGAGCAGCGCGCCGCGCACACCGGGCGCGAGCAGCAGGTCGTGGTAGCGCGTCAGAAGCTCGTCGGTAATCACCGTCGGATCCGCGTAACCCGGCTCTAGGTTCATGCGTACGAGGAAGCGGGGCAGCGCATGGCGCATCAATGACGCGACGGCAGGCACCTGCGGCGCCTTGCCATACTCGAACCCCGGGCTCGCAAAGCCGTCGGGCGACACCAGCACCAGCTTGTAAACCCGGTCAGGATGCGCGGCCGCAAACTGCCAGGCGATGCGGCCCCCCAACGAGTGACCGATGACGCTCGCACGCGTGACACCGAGTCGATCCATCAGCTCCGTGATCACCGCGACGGCGCGGGCATCCGAGTAGTCATTGGTCGGGTCGGGCCCGGTGAGCCCGAAACCGGGCATGTCGAAGCGGATCACGCGATAGTCGGCGAGACGGTCCGCCCACGCTTCCCACGTGTGCAGACTCGCGCCGAGTCCATGCAACATGATGACGGCAGGCGCTGACTCCGGCCCGCTGCTGCGCACGTGCAGGCGCAGTCCCGCCACATCCACGAACTGGCTGGGCGCAGCTGCGTACCGGGTTTCGAGGTCCGGGCGGGGCTTGTCAGGCGTCCAGAGCCAGAACGCGCCCAGCAGCACGGCGACTGCGATCAGCACCACCCACTTCAATCGGCACCTCGGGACTACGGATGTAGAGTAAGCGTGCATGATCGGTCTGATCGCAACCGCTGTCACCTGGCTGGCTCGCAAACTCGGGTTGCTGGCCCTGATCCTCGCGCTGCTGTTGGTCGGCACCTGGCTGCGCAACGAGTGGGCGGAACTGCGCAGCGTGCGCACGCAGGTGGCGCAGCAGGAGGGCGTGCTGTCGGACCTGCGCGCGGACCTCGCCTCGCTCGACGCCTCGATCGCTGCCGACGACGCCGCCTGGCGCGCCCAACTGGACCGGACGACGGGGCCGCTGCGCGAACAGCTGGATTCCGTGCGGGCGCGCCTCGCCGAGGCCGAACCGAGCTGGCAGCTGGCACTGCAGCGCTTCGCCGATCTCGAGCAGCAGGCCACGGCAGCCCGGAAATCCGCGCGCGAAGCACAAGCCAGCGCAGCGCGCCTCGAGGCCGAACTGCGCTGGTGGGACACGTTCGTCGCTCCGGCCAAGGTCGCCGCGCTCGAAGCAGCGCGGGCAAAGGCAGCGGTGTTGCAGGCCAACGCGCGGGCGTGGGAGAAAGCGCGCGACCAGGTCGCGGCGACCCTGGAGCAGTCGCCCGTGGCGGCACTGCGCAACCGCCGCGCGCAGCTCGAACAGGACCTCACTGCGATCGCACGGGCCCTCTCGCCACGACAGGCCGAACTGCGCGCCGCACGCGAGCGCCGCGCGCAGGAGGCGGCTGCCGTCGAGAGCACGCTGGCGCAACAGCGCTCGCGGCTGGCACAGGATCCGCGCGAGCGCCTGATCGCAGCGGCGTGGGCGCGCCTGCCCGCGGCACTCGCCATCCTCGCCGCCGTATTGCTGGGGCCGTTGCTGATCAAGACCTTCGTGTACTTCGCTTTGGCACCGATCGCCGAACGCTTGCCGCCGCTGCGCGTGCTGGCGTCGACCGCCACGGCGCACGGCGGCGGCGATGTGTTGTCCGCAGTCTCCGTGCCGATCGATGTCGGACCGCATGAAGAACTGCTCTTGCACGACGATTTCCTGCAGAGCAGCGACAGCACTGCCGCCAAGGACACGCAGTGGCTGCTGAACAGTCGCCTGCCGTTTGCGAGCCTCGCATCGGGCCTGTTCGCACTGACCCGCATCCGCCCGCCGCAGGGCCAGGCGACGCAAGTGGTCGTGGCCTCGCGGCAGGATGCCTTCGGCGAAGTCGGCATCGTCGATCTCCCCGCCGGGGCCGCCATGGTCGTATTGCCGCGCGCATTGGCCGGCGTCGTGCACCCTGCCGGCGCACCGGTCTGCATCACGCGCCATTGGCAGCTCGCGAGCCTGCAGGGCTGGCTCACCCTGAGGCTGCGACACCTGGTGTTCCACGGCCCCTGTCGCCTGGTGCTGAAGGGCCGCCGCGGCGTGCGGGCGGAGCAGCCGCAAGCCACGCAGCCGCGCATCGTCAACCAGGCTTCGACGCTGGCGTTCAGCGCCACCCTGGACTATCGGGTCACGCGCTGCGAGACCTTCGTGTCCTACCTGCGCGGCAAGGATGCGCTGTTCAACGACAGGTTCTCCGGCGGACCCGGTCAGTTCATCTACGAGGAACTGCCGACCGACGCTGCGGGCACGCGGGTCGGTCGTGGGCTCGAAGGCATCATCGACGCAGCATTGAAAGCGTTCGGAATCTGATTGCTAGCTGGTGCGGCCGTAGACCAGGAAGCCCAGCCCGGCGACCGCACCGACGATGGCCCCGATCACGACCTCTGCCTGCGTGTGACGACGCAGCGCGAGCCTTGACCACGCAAGGCCGCCAGCGAGCGCGAGCTGCAGCGCGAAGACGGGGTTCGGCCACCACAGTGCCGCCGCGAACATCGCGAACGCGACGTGCAGCGACACCTTCAAGCGCTTCCGCAAGAGCAAGGCTGTCGCAATGATGCCCGCGCACAGCAGCGCTCCGAGCGTGACTGCTTGCGGTCGAGACTGTGAATACGACAGCACGCTGACCACCAGCAGCGTCGCCAGCAGGAACAGGTTCAGTTGCAGGCGTTCATCGGGGCGCGACGCGTCCGGGTGCGCCCATGCACCTGAGCGAACGCGCAGGAAGCTGTAGGCAAGCACGGCACCGGCGACAGCGAGCGAAGCACCTGCGGCCACCGCTACCGTCGCGGCAGGTGCGCCACCGCTCAGCGTGGTGCCGACGATGGCCGCAGGCATCAGCAGCGCCGGATGGCCCAGGATGGACAGCACGCGCGCAGCCGTGTCACGCAGCATCGTGGGTGACTCGAATTCGGTTGCGGATCAGTAGGACTGCGGCGAGCAGCAGCACCACGATCGCGGGCACGATCAGCAGGCCCGCCTGCTCGTGATACACGACCAGCCGGTCGGCGTCGAAGTAGCGACCTTCCTCGTTGAACAGGCGGCGGTACGGCCAATACAGCGTGAAGTACAAGAACCAGCAACCGATCGAAGCGGCCGCCGATAAAAGCGCTACTGCCACGGAGGCGGCCGATTTCACGCGGACTGCTTCAGCGCGGTGACCTCGATTTCGATCTTCATTCGCGGGTCTGCAAGGCCCGCCGAGATCATCATCGCCGCCGGACGCACGGCGCCGAAGCGTCGGCGCAGCGCGGGCCAGCAATCCTTGAAATCGCTCGCGTCCGGCAACACGTAAGTGACCCTGACGACGTCTTCGAAGCTGGCCCCCGCCTGCAACAGCGCCGCTTCGATGTTCTTCAAGCACTGTTCGGTCTGCTCGAGGATGTCGGACGAGATCGTCATCGTGGCGTAGTCGAAGCCAGTCGTACCGGAGACGAATACCCAGTCCCCTTGAACCACCGCCCTGCTGTAGCCGATCTCGGCTTCGAATGTGGAACCAGAACTGATGAGAGTGCGAGGCATGGCGATGGTCCGTTTCCGGTCTGAGTTCAACGCGGGACTTGGGTCACCTGACTGTACAGCAGACACGGCGTTACTGTCCCGCTGGCGGCTCCCACAGCTCCAGCTTGTTGCCTTCGGGATCCATGATCCAGCCGAAGCTGCCGTGCTCAGTTTCTTCCACCTCACCGACAACCTGTACGCCTTCAGCCCTGAGCACGGCAATCAAGGCGCGCACGTTCTCCACGCGATGATTCACCATGAAGTTCGCATTGCTGGGCGCGAAGTATCGGGTGTCCTCCGCAAAGAGGCTACAGGTCGTGCTTCCGCTTCCGTCCGGGTTCTCCGCGGACTTCCACGGCAGTACCGCGCCACCCCACTCCTGGACATCAATGCCAAGGTGATTCCTGTACCAGGCCGCCAGCGCCTTGGGGTCGCGTGACTTCAAGAACACACCGCCAATCCCGGTAACGCGTTTCATGGAGCCTCCACAAGACGCCCGAGCACGGCGACGGTGCAGCATGAGTCACTTGGAAGATGCTCGTGCGCGGCCAGCCCGGGAGATGGCCCCAGCCGGATGTCGAGTGATCGATTTGATGAACTCGACCCTACGGAACCGCAAGGCACTCCAGTCCTCGTCGACCGCGACTTGACGCACTGCTTCGAAGCCCGACTCTCCAAGCACCGACCATCCGGAATCCCGGTTGAGCGTGCACTTGTACCTGCGGGAGGTGCCCTTGGGGTACACCATCCAGACGATGGCATCGCCCTGTGCCCAAGTGGCTATCCGCTTGCTCGCGGCGTCCACTTCGGCTTGGGTCATTGCAAAGGCCATGACGAAGCCGCTTTCGCTCGTGAGTTCGCGCCGGACCTCGACCTCTGTCAGTAGCGCAAGCTCGGGATCAAGAGAGCCCGGCGCGTTGAGCACGTCGATCACCGATTGCGTCGTTAGGTTCGGCTTCTTGAACAGCGGTCCCTCGCCGCAAAGGGAATTCTTCTCTATGACTGGACCCATCATCCCTCCCCGAAGCTACGCCGCGCTTGCGCCCCAACCTGTCGTCAGGCGTTGTCGCCCTGATGGAACGTCAGGCAGTTTCCGTCTGGATCCAGGATCGCAAACTCGCGCGTTCCCCAAGGCTTCATCACAAGCGGAGCGTTCGGATGAACGATCCCGGCCGCATGGCAATGCGAGTACACGGCATCGATACCCGTGACCTCGATGCGACGCCCGGAAGCCTTCGGTAACTCTGCATCCTCCGTGTGCCAGAAGTGCAGTTCGACCGGGCCGCGCTCGACGATCGCGTACTCGCCGGGCGCTGCGTGTACGTCTTTGAATCCATGCGTGCCGCAGTAGAAAGCTAGGGTACGAGCAATGTCCAAAGACGGCAGAACTGGGGTTGCAGCAATCAACGCCGGGATCTCATTGGCAGTCATATGAGCACTTCCCCAGAACGCCGGTGTGAGCCTCGAGGGTCGCCAGGATCTGCTCGGGCACAAGTCGGCACGCGTCACGACTCACTACTCGGCGGCCGAGATCGGCAATCTGATCGAGGCGGCGAACAAGGTGGGCGGTACTGGGTCCCGCAAGAGTCCCGCACTGCTGATACTGCGCGTGACCGGCCAGACAGTAAACGCTTGATTTGATTGGTGGAAAGGGAGGGACTCGAACCCTCGACCCCGGCATTATGAGTGCCGTGCTCTAACCGGCTGAGCTACCTTTCCAGCGCCGATTTCGGGGCGCGGCAGTGTGCGTGCGACCACCCGCACTGTCAAGGCGCGGCCGGCTGGCCCGTTATGACTAGCGCAGTTTGAACCAGTCGGGACGCGCGAGCTTCTGGGTGTCGCCGCTGCGCTCGCGCAGCTTGCGCTCGACGCGCAGTCCGGGCCGCAGCGCCGGCAGGCCGAGCAGCCGGCGCCGCTCCTCCTCGAGGCGTGCCTTCAGATAGGGCAACAACGCCGCCTGGGCGGGCCCGTCGTCGTCGTTGGCGGCGCCATAGGCGGCGCAGCAATAGGAGCTGAAATACTCGGCGTACAGCTCCTCGTAGTTCGCGAGCGGATCGCCGAACACATCGTCTTCCGCGACATGCACCCCGACATGCAGCGTGCAGATCAGGCTGCAGGCGGAGCGCAGGAACTCGGCATGCTCGATCAGC
>CAZPJE010000256.1:0-8244 GCA_964586725.1 uncultured Steroidobacteraceae bacterium
CGTCGACAACGTGCCCGGCGTCGCCAAGGTCGGGCCGAAGACGGCGGCGAAGTGGCTGGGCCAGTACCAGACCCTCGACAACCTGATCGCCCACGCCGCCGAAGTGCCGGGCAAGGTTGGCGAGAACCTGCGCGCCGGCCTCGACACGCTGGCGCTGTCGCGCCAGCTCGCGACGATCCGCTGCGACCTCGACCTGCCGCAGGACATCGACTCGCTGACCGCCGGCGAGCCGGACACCGACGCCCTGCGCGCGCTCTACACGCGCCTCGGCATGCGCGCGCTGCTGCGTGCGCTGCCCGGCGGCGACGCCGTCGAATCCGACGCCGACGCTCGCACTGATGCCCGCTCCTCCGCGGGTGCAGCCACGCCGCGCGCCGCGTTTGCGGCGGGCGATGGCACGGCGGGCGATGCCCTCGAAGTGCGCCCCGAGATCGCAGGGGCAGCGCGCCAGTACGAAACCGTGGTCGATGGCGACACGCTCGAGCGCTGGCTCGCGGCGCTGTCGGCCACAGATCTCTTCGCCTTCGACACCGAAACGACCAGCCTGAACTACATGCAGGCCGAGATCGTCGGCGTGTCGTTCTGCGTCGAGCCCGGCAAGGCGGCCTACGTGCCGCTGGCGCATGACTACCCCGGTGCGCCGGACCAGCTGCCGCGCGCCGAGGTGCTCGCGCGGCTCAAGCCGCTGCTCGAGAACCCCGCGCTCGGCAAGGTGGGCCACCACCTGAAGTACGACGCCCACGTGCTCGCCAACCACGGCATCGAGCTCGCGGGCATGCGCTTCGACACCATGCTCGAGTCCTATGTCTGGAACAGCGTCGCGACCCGCCACGACATGGATTCCGCCGCCGAGCGCTACCTCGGCATCACGACCATCCACTACGAAGACGTGGCCGGCAAGGGCGCGAAGCAGATCCCGTTCAGCCAGGTGGCGCTCGAGCAGGCGGGCGAGTACGCGGCCGAAGACGCGGATGTCACGATGCGGCTGCATCGCACGCTGTGGCCGGCGATCGAGCACGAACCGCTGCTGAAGCGGCTCTACGAGCAGTTCGAGCAGCCGCTCGTGCCGGTGCTGTGCCGCATGGAAGCGCAGGGCGTGCTGCTCGACCGCGAGCAACTGCGCGCCCAGAGCAGCGAGATCGCGCGCAAGCTGCAGCAACTCGAAGGCGACGCGCATGCGGCGGCGGGCCAGCCGTTCAACCTCGATTCGCCGAAGCAGCTGCAGCACATCCTGTACGAGAAGATGCAGATCCCGGTGCTGCGCAAGACGCCGACCGGCCAGCCGAGCACCGCCGAAGACGTGCTGGAGGAGCTCGCCGAGGCGCATGCGCTGCCGAAGCTGATCCTCGAGTACCGCGGCCTCGCGAAGCTCAAGAGCACCTACACCGATAAGCTGCCCGAGCAGATCGACGCGCGCACCGGGCGCGTGCACACGTCGTATCACCAGGCCGTGGCGCAGACCGGGCGGCTGTCGTCGACCGACCCGAACCTGCAGAACATTCCGATCCGCACGCTGGAAGGCCGCCGGATCCGCCGCGCTTTCATCGCGCCACCCGGCCATGTGCTGCTGGCGGCCGACTACTCGCAGATCGAGCTGCGGATCATGGCGCACCTGTCGGGAGACGAAAGCCTGGTGCGTGCGTTCGCGGAGGATCGCGACATCCACCAGTCCACCGCAGCGGAAGTGCTCGGCGTGCCGCTCGATTCGGTGACGCCGGAACAGCGACGCTCGGCGAAGGCCGTCAACTTCGGCCTCATCTATGGCATGTCCGCCTTCGGGCTCGCGCGCCAGCTCGGCATCGGTCGCGGCGAAGCGCAGCAGTACGTCGACCTGTATTTCGCGCGTTACCCGGGCGTGAAGCGCTACATGGACGACACGCGCGAGGTCGCGAAGGCGCAGGGCTACGTCGAGACCGTGTTCGGTCGCAGGCTCTACCTGCCGGACATCCGCTCGCGCAACCGCGCGATGCAGCAGTACGCGGAACGCAGCGCGATCAACGCGCCGATGCAGGGCACGGCCGCCGACCTGATCAAGCTCGCGATGATCTCGGTCGACGACTGGTGCCAGCAGCAGGACGGCCGCGCGCGCCTGATCATGCAGGTGCACGACGAGCTCGTGCTGGAAGTGCGCGCCGATGTCGTGGACGCGGTTCGCGACCAGGTGCGGCAGCGCATGATCGCCGCGGCGGGCGATGCGCTGCGCGTGCCGCTGAAGGTGGATGTCGGCGTCGGCGCCAACTGGGACGAGGCGCATTAGGTTCAATCGGCGCCACCGGCGCGCGTCGCCGCGGTCATTCAGAGTCCGTTCATCGAGGCCGGTCGATAGTCGGTCCATGATGCGCAAGACCTGCTACACCTTCGCTGCGGTCGCGTCGCTGCTTGCGACGACGGTCCCCCGTTCGTTTGCCAATGACAGCCTGCCGGGCGGCACGGATCGGGCCGGCTTCGACTCGCTCGAACTGCTGAACAGCACCCGCTTCGAAGACTGCCGCGGTGAGCCGGGGCTCGCGCCGCTGCGCGAGGACCGCGCGCTCGTCAGTGTCGCGCAACGCTACGCCGACGGCGGCTCGTTGCAGCAGGCGCTCGAAGCGAACCGCTATCTGACAGAAGAGGCTGCCGCATTGCGGATCGATGCCGTCAGGCTCGACGCGCGCACCGTTCGGGACCGCGTGCGGGCGCAGTTCTGCGCGCGCCTCGGCGATCCGGAGATGGATGTCGCCGCAGCCGTGCAGCGCGGCAACTCGCTGTGGCTCGTGATCGCCGCGGCAGCACCGTCCGCTGCCGCACCACCGCCCGCGGGCGATGCTGCTGATGCCGCGGAAGCGAGCCTGCCAGACGACGTCGGCGCCCCGATGGCAGACGAGTTGCCCGACGCGGCTGGGACAGCACGCGCACCGGATGGCGTCGAGTACGACATCCTGGCCCAGGTCAACGAAGCGCGTGCGCGCCCCCGTCGCTGCGGTAATCAGCAGTACGCCGCAGCGCCACCGCTGCGCTACTCGACGGAACTGGCCGACGCCTCGCAGGCGCATGCGATCGACATGGCGCGGCGCGGCTACCTCGACCACGACACACCGGAAGGCGTGCAGCCAACCGAGCGGCTCGCGAAGACAGGTTATCGGTGGTCGTTGACGGGCGAGAACATCGCGCGCGGCGACATGGGCGCAGATGAGGCGATGGCGGGTTGGCTGCGCAGCCCGGGGCATTGCGCCAACATCATGGAGCCGCGCTTCAGCGAGATGGGATTCGGCATCGCCGCCGACGGCGACCGCAAAGGCGCCCTGTACTGGGTACAGACCTTTGCGGCGCCGCCCGGCGACGACTCGCCTCGCTGACCCCTCAGCTTAGAACTTGTACCGCAGGCGCGCGCTCCAGTTGCCCGGACGGTCCAGGAACTGGAACGGACCCAGCGCCGACATCGGGTAGGCCTTGTCCGCGCAGTTGCGGCAGTCGACGATGAACTGCAGGCCTTCGATGGCCTCGAAATCGAACGCGACCTGCGCGTTCAGATACTGCTGCTTGCCGGCCCAGGTGCCGTTGGTCGACAGCGGGCTGCCGGTCGTGCCGATCGCATAGGCGTCGGAGAAGTTCACGCCGATCATCGGCGAGATCTTCACGCTGCCGACGTTGAAGCGATACGTCGCCGTGATGCTGCCCGTGTAGTCCGGCGCGCGCACCGGGGTCGCGATGGCGCCGAACTGGTCGACGAAGTTCGCGTTGCAGGCCGGTGCGCCGTTGAACAGCGCCGTCGGGCTGCCGCGGCAGGCGGCCGCCTGCGCCAGCACGTTCGGCGCGATGTTGACGTACTCGGCGTTCTGCCAGCCGAGGCCGACCACCAGCGAGAACGACTCGGTCGGCGCCCACTCGGCATCGATCTCGAGGCCGCGGTTCTCGAGGTCGGCCGGGTTGCTCGTCGTCGAGATCTGCAGGCCGTTGAAGTCGATGCGCGCCGGGATCTGGATGTCCTCGGTCTTGGCCGAGAACAGCGTCGCGTTCAGGCGCAGCGTCGAGTCGAAGAACTCGGCGCGCAGACCCAGCTCGTTCGACCAGATCTTCTCGGGCGCGAACGGCACGAAGGCGGCGTTGGCCACGGCGCGCGCCGGCCAGCCGCCGGACTTGAAGCCGCGCGTCGTCGAGATGAAGAAGCTGACGTCGTCGTTGAGCTTGTAGTTCAGCGCGAGACGCGGCGTCCAGACCTGCTCGTCGAGCTCGAGCGGAATGCGGGCCGCGGCGATCGCCGCCGTCGACAGCGCAGCGCCGGCTGCGCCCGGGTTGCGGTCGATCGCGAAGTCCTTCTTTTCATCCGTGAAGCGCAGGCCCAGCGTCGCGGTCCAGCGCTCGGCGAAGTCGAGATCGCCCTGCACGTAGGCCGCATAGGTGTCGAGCCCGTTGACCATCGTGCGATCGGCGGCCACCGAGAACATCGGCTGTGCAGGCGGTGCAACGTTGTTCGCGTTCGCGAAGTCCGTGACGTTGTCTTCGGTCAGCCAGTACAGGCCCGCGACCCAGTTCAGCTTGCCGCCCAGGCTCTCGCCGTTGAGGCGCAGCTCCTGCGAGGTCTGCTCGTGGTCGCCCACGTTCGCGAGCGGCGTGAAGCCGCGCGTCGTCGTCTGACGCGGCAGTTCGCCGCCCGAGTCGACCAGGAAGTCGTGATCGGTATTGCGATAACCCGTGACGGACGTCAGCGTCAGCGCATCGCTGATATCCCAGGTGATGTTCAGCGTGACCGCCTCGGTGCGCGCCTCGTTGCCAACCGGCAGCGCCGCCTTGGCGCCGGTGAAGGTGCCCACCAGCGCGCCCTGGATCAGGTTGTTGTTGACGATGCGGTTGTCGTTCGCATCGCGCACGTTCAGGAAGTTGGTGTTGCGATCCTCGATGTATTCGATGACCAGGTCCGCGGTCAGTGATTCGGTCGGCAGGAAGCGCAGGTCGGCGCGCACGCCGGAGGCGTCGCGGTCGTTGAACTTGATGCCCGTCGACAGCTGCGTCGCGTAGCCGTCGTCCTTGACCTTGTAGGCCGAGAACTTCGTCAGGAAGCGCTCGCTGACCGGCACATCGACCGAACCGCGGGCCTGCCACATGCCGAAGCGTCCGGTGCCCGCCTCGAAGAAGCCCTTGAACTCATCGCTGGGCTTTTTCATGACGACGACCAGCGCGCCACCCGTCGTGTTGCGGCCGAACAGCGTGCCCTGCGGTCCGCGCAGCGCTTCGATGCGCTCGACGTCGAACATGCTGAAGTTGTTGTGGTTCTGGCGCGAGATGTAGACGTCGTCGACATAGGTGCCGACCGGAACGTCGAAGGTCGCGATCGACTCGGCATTGCCGATGCCGCGGATGTACAGTGAGCTCGAGGTGCCGACACCGACGTTGTTGTTGCCCGTCAGGTTGGGGATGTTGCGCACCAGGTCGTAGGTGTCGACGATATTGCGCGTCGCCAGCATTTCACCCGAGAACGCGGTGATCGCGATCGGCACGTCCTGCAGGCTCTGCGCGCGGCGCTGCGCCGTCACCGTGATTTCCTCGAGGCCGGTGCTGGGCGCCTCGTCCTGCGCCACCGCGCCAGCAGTCGCCATCGCGGCGACCATGGCACCCAAGCGCTTCCATCGTTTCCGGTCACTCATCTTCGTACCCCCTTAGATCGTGGATCGTTGCAGCGGCAACCGCTCGCCCAGCAGCCGCCCAAATGTCAAAGCCGGCGTCAGCATCATGCCGGCCGCGAACGCGTTGCCGACCGACACGCCGCTGCCGAGCACCTCGCCGGCCGCATACAGATTCGGCACCGCGCTGCCGTCGCCGCGCAGCACGCGCAGGTCGCGATCGACGGCGACGCCGGCCGACGATGTGGCCGAATGGCCCTGGTGCCGGATCGCGTAGAACGGGCCGCGACGGATTGCGCGCGGCCGGTGCTGGCGGCCGAACGCATCTTCACGGCCTGCGGTGAGCGCGGCGTTGTAGTCGTCGACGCTGCGCGCCAGTGCGCTCGGCGGCATGCCCAGCCGCTCGGCCAGCGCCGCCAGCGAGCCGGCGCGCGCGAACATCGGGTGCGCATCGAACGCGGCCAGCATCTGCTCGCGGCTCCAGCCCTGCACGCCCGGCGGCGCGCGCTCGAAGATGTCCTGGTCGAAGATGATCCAGTAACGCAGCTCCGGCTGGCGCAGCAGCGCGCGCTCGCGCCCGAGCGGCACAGGCTCATCCTCGCGGACGAAGCGCTCGCCGCGCGCGTTGACATAGATTTCCCACGGCGCCCGCAGCTGCGGCGCGGTGATGAAGCGCGCGTAGACCTTGGCGGGATAGTCGTCGTTCTCGAGGATGGAGCCGAAGCCAGTGCGATACAGCTCGCGACCGCGCAGATAGCCGCCGACCGACACTGCCAGATCGAGGCCGTCGCCCTGCGAGAACGGGTAGGAGCCGCCGGCATAGTTGGGCACGCCCGTCAGCCGCCGGAACATCGCCATGTTCGACGCGTAGCCGCCCGTGGTCAGCAGCACATGCCGGCCGCGGAACGCGCTGCCCCGGCCGCCGCCGCGTTCGGCCCGCACGCCGATCACCGCGCCGCGATCATCCGTCAGCAGCTCGGTGACGCGCGTGTCGAGCTGCGCGCGCACGCGCCCGTTCGCGAGTTCCGGCGCGAGTTCGCGATTGACGACGTCGAGGATCGCCGGGCCTTCGCGCTCCGCCCAGAGATAACGGCGGCGCGAGTACATCGGCCGGCCCGGCGCTTCGCCCGTGACCGGATGCCCTGGCAAAGGCACGAGGCCGCCGCGCTCCAGCCAGTCGAGCGTGGTGGCAGCGTGGTCGACCGTCAGTCGCACGACGTCGCGATCGGCCGTGCCGCCGGTGACGCGCATGACATCCTCGAAGTGCCGGTCCGGCGTGTCGTCGATGCCGAGCTCGCGCTGCAGGCGTGTGCCGGCACCGGCAATCTGGCCATTGGCCATGTGCAGCGTGCCGCCCACCGCACTCGCCGCGTCGACCAGCAGCACGCTCGCGCCGCGCCGCGCCGCGAACACCGCCGCCGGAATGCCGGCCGTGCCGGCGCCGACGATCACGTAGTCGTACAAAGTGTCTTCGGCTGCCGCCATCGTCGCCCTCACTACCGCGGGTGCGCCGAGCCAGGCCGCCGCCGTCGCAGCGCCCGCGCGCAGGATTCGCCGCCGTTGCGGTGATGCAGGTCCGCGCATCCGGCTCAGTCCTCGACGATCTCGACCAGCTCGCCGGCCGGGCCGCGGGCCGTCGCGGCGCGACGCCCGCCATAGAGCGGACCGTCGAGCACGCGCGGCGGCGTGATGAACGGCAGGTCGAGCGCAGCGATGTTGCGCACGCTCATCGTCGTGATCGCGACGCCCGGCGGCAGATGGCCGCGCTGCACGGGACGGGGGCCGGCGTTCTCGGAGTAGCCGTCGAGTTCCAGCAGGTTGCCCTGCTGGGCGAGGCGCATCGTCGTCAGCGGCAGCAGCCGATCCGGCGGCAAGCCCTGCGCGCGCTGCAGCACGCCCACCGGGCGATCACGCAACGTGCCGCGCACCATGTTGAAGCGCTCGGCATACCAGTCGACGAGCCGCTGCGGCTCGGGGCCGGCGACGACCATGATGAAGATGCGCCCGATCGGGCCATTCGGCGGCGGTAGCGGCGAGCGGCTGCGGTCGCCCGTCTCGCTCGTCAGGTACAGCACTTCCTGCGCGCGCCCTTCGACCTGGAACGCGCGGATGCTCGGATAGCCACTGAGGTTCGCGGGCTCGCCGATCACGCGGAACGGCGTGCCCTGGAACGCCGCGTAGGTGGCGTCCGTGTCTTCGACGACGATCTCGATCGCGTTCCAGCCGTAGGTCGTCAGCGGCCGGTAGTCGGGGACGTGTGGCGCGCGCACCACGCGGATGAACACATCCGGCGCGGCATCGGGGCTCAGCAGCAGATAAGGCTGGCCGGCCGCCTTGGGCGCCCCCCAGCTGCGGGCCAGCGCGCGCGGCACCTTGCCACGCTCGCGGACCACGTAGCCGAGCGTGGCGACGTAATCGCGCTCCACGGCGGCGAGGTCGTCGGTCGTGATGGTCGCCGCCCGGAACCGTTGCAGCAACGGCTCCGCCCACGTCGCCGGCGCGGCGCAACACAGCACCAGCAGACCGAGCACGGCGACCGCCGGTGACACGCGGGCACTGCGCGCCCGGGTCGGCGGGCGCGATGGGATCCGGGGGGCTAACATTGTCCGGACATGCTATCAGTATAATGTTTGGCTCTACAACGAGG
>CAZPJE010000257.1:0-2685 GCA_964586725.1 uncultured Steroidobacteraceae bacterium
TGCTGCCACACGATCTCGCGGGCGCACTTCCTGATTCCCGGTCCCCGCACGGTGGATGGCGTCGAACGGCTCGCGGCAACGCTCGCGGCGCTGCGCATACGCGGCCAGCGATGAGGCCCGTCGCGCTGCTCGCCGGTCTCGGGGTGGCCGTGCTGCTGGGCCTGCTCGCGGGACACGACTGGCTGACGCCAGATGACCTGTGGCAAGTCGCTCGCGGCGACGACCCCTTGCGCGCGAGCCTGCTGTGGGAGTGGCGTCTGCCGCGCGTGCTGACGGCCGGTCTCGTCGGTGCCCTGCTCGGCTGCGCGGGCGCAGTGTTCCAGGGCGTGTTCCGCAATCCGCTCGCGGAGCCGTATCTGCTGGGCACCGCGGGCGGCGGCGCCGTCGGTGCGACGATCGCGCTGCTGGTGCCGCTGGGCCTGCCTACCTTTGCGTCGCTTGCCGGCCTGTCGTTTGTCGGCGCCTGGGGCGCGACCTGGCTGGTGCTGCTGGTCGCTCGCGCCGCCGGTCGCTTCGACGCTGTCGCGCTGCTGCTCGCGGGCGTCACGATCGCGGCAATGCTGGGCGCGATTCGCTCCGGCTTGATGCTCGCGCTTTCGGACGAGAACGTCAGTCTGCAGACCGTGCTCAGCTGGACGCTGGGCGGCATCCAGACGCCGGGCTGGCACGGCCTCGCGCTGCTCGCGGTGCTGACCCTGATTGCACTATCCGCCGCGCAGCGGCTCGTGCAGGGACTCGACCTGCTCGGTCTCGGCGAGGAGCAGGCGCAGCTGTTCGGTCTGGATCCGGCGCGCTTCATGCGCCGTGCGGTGCTGGTGTCTTCAGCCGTCGTGGCGCTCGCCGTCGCCTGGGGCGGACTGGTCGCCTTCGTCGGCCTGATGGCACCGCACGTCGCGCGCTGGGCCATCGGCCCGCGCCACCGACCACTACTGCCGCTGAGCGCAGGCGTCGGTGCACTGATCACCATCGTCTGCGACGCGATAGCCCGCGCTGCCTTGCCGCCGGGGGAGATTCCGCTGGGGCTCGTGACCGCCGTGATCGGCGGGCCCTTCTTCCTCGTCGTACTGGCGCGGCGGGTGCGCGCATGAGCAGCATGGAGCTGCAAGGTGTCGGCTTCGATCGCGAGGGGCGCCGCCTGCTCGACTCGATCGAGCTGCGACTCATACCCGGTGAACTCGTTGGTCTGGTCGGGCCGAACGGCGCCGGCAAAAGCACGCTGCTGCGACTGCTGGCCGGCCTGCTCGAGCCGAGTCGTGGCCGTGTGCTACTGGACCAGCGCGACCTCACGGCGCTGACACCGGCGGAGCGGGCACGCCAGATCGGTCTCGTGCCGCAGCAGTTCGCCCCCTGCTGGGACTATGCAGCGCGCGACATCATCGAGCTGGCCGCCACGCGCGCACCGAAGCAGCGTCAAGCGCTGTCGACAGTTGCCGAGCGCTTCGAGCTCGGCGCGCTGCTCGAGCGCCGCTGGAGCGCGCTGTCAGGTGGCGAACGCGCGCGGGTCGCGCTGGCCGCCGTGCTGGTCTGCGAACCGCGGGTGCTGCTCGCGGACGAACCGGGCGCGAGCCTCGACGTGCGGCATCGCATCCGGCTGCTCGAGCTGCTCGCGTCCCAGGCGCGCGAGCGGGTGTGTGTCGTTGCCTTGCATGACCTGGAACTGGCAGCTGCGTACTGCGATCGACTCGTCGTGCTGGCCGACGGGCACGTGCAGGCCGACGGGCCCACCGCGCAGATCGCTCGCGCTGAAGACCTTGATCGCGTGTTCGGCGTGCGCTTCCAGCGGATCGCGATCGACGTTCGCGGTGGCCCGTTGCTGCCGCTGCAGGTCGCATCGCGGGTCGCACCCGGATGAGGGCGTTCAGCCGCTACCGCGGCACTCGCATCAGGAACTCAGGGACCGCGCGCCAGCACGATCGCCGTGACCGCGCACAGCAGGCTGATGATCGATGCGATGGCCAGCCAGACGGTGCGCCGCCGGTTCAACTCGACGCGCGCGATCAGGCTGGTGTTCTGCTCGGCGAGCTGGTTCAGCAGCGCCGATGACGCCAGCACGCGCTGCTGCAATTCCTGCAGCTCGAACTCGCTGATCTCCAGGCGAGCGCGCAGCGCCGCATTCTGCGCGGCGAGCGTGGCGGGTTCGCCCGCAGTCGCGGGGATCTCGGCCGCACCGGATGCGCGCCCCGGCGATGCTTTGCCGGCCTTGCCGGATCGCGACGCATCCCAGAGCTTGCGCGCCGTATCCGCGAGCTGCGGCGCGTTGCGGATCACGTCGTTCCACGGGACGATCTTCAGCACCGTCAACCACGGTATCGCCATGTCGCACTCCTCAGCTGTGTCCTGATGTGTCGTCCATCGGTTCGGGCCGGCTCGGGTCGCTGCCGAGCGGCTCGGAGCCACTCGGGCGCTCGACCATCCGCCGCACGATCCCCTGCTCGCCGATGATGAGACCCAGCATGCGCTGTCGCAGTTCCTGGTCGGCCTGCGTCGGGCGGCTCTGGCGCCGCAGGTAATCGAGCCAGGTCGGACTTTCGAACCGCTCGACCCAGTACACCGGGTCGTCGATGTCCTGGCAGACCGACCAGCGCCGCGCGCCGTCGCGACGCCGCACGCGCCCGATCTCGTTGATGATCTCGAGGAAGGCGACCGCGTTGTGCGCGGGCACCCGATACGTGATCGTGACGACGA
>CAZPJE010000258.1:0-1713 GCA_964586725.1 uncultured Steroidobacteraceae bacterium
GCAGTCGGCGATGCTGACGATGGATCCGCGCGAAGTGGATCAGGTGCGCGGCATCAGCGCGTTTGCTCCCGCGATCCGGGATCTGATTTCCCTCAAGGATCTCGGTGACGACATCCAAGCAGCGTCTCGCATGGCTGCAAAGATCGGGTTATTGGTGACCAACCAGCAGGGCATGGCCGACGCATCGGACGCGTACAACGCGCTCACCGACGTGACGCCGCCCGGCTGCGGTTCGCAACTGCGTTTGACGCCGATGGCAGGCGGGCGGATCGAGTACCTGACGGCCAACGCTGGCGAGTCCATCACCCAACTGGACGCCAAGATCCCAACGGAAGCTCAGGACCGCCTACAGGAGCGACTCATCCGCAACGCGCTGCTCGCGGCGCAATGGCCCCCGGAGTTCGGGTGGGACATGAGCAAGCTGGGCGGCGCATCCGCGCGAATCATTTTGGAGCAGGTCAACCGCGTGACCAGCGAGCGGCACGCTTACCTCTCCGCGTTCTGCAAGCGCCGGTGCGCCTTTGCCGTGGCCCGCTTTGTGGAGCTGGGCATCCTGCCGCCCTACACGGGACCGGACGCGAACCGCGGGGGCGCCTACCAGTTCCGTTTCACCGAACCCGCCCGCCTGACCGCCGACAGCGGCTACGCCAACCGCGACGCCATCGACGCCTACCGCGCTGGGATGCGGAGCATGACCGACATCCTTGCCAGCGGATCCAAAACGCTCGAGGAGCACCTTGACGAAGTGGAACGCGAGGAACTCGAGATCAAGAAACGCGTGGACCGCTCAGGGCTGACTCGCGACGTTTTCGGGCTTCTGACCCCCAACGGCAATCCTGCCACAACCGCACCCACCGAATGAAGTTTCAACGCGTCATCGAACAGGTTTTCTACCGTCCCTGGCTCATCACTCCCGGCGGTTACGCAGCGGTGCGCAAGCTGGTGGAAGGCCGCGTGCTTCGCGCCAACGGGGAAGGGTACGAAATGCTCGACGGCATGACCTCGAAGCGCGAGGAGATGGAGATCGACGGCCAAGGCATCGCGCACATCAGCATTGAGGGGACGCTGGCAAAAGGAATCTCGCCGATTGAAGCGTGCTGCGGGGCGCATGACTACGAGTGGATCACGGAGGATCTCGAAGACGCCATCGAGGCCAACGTCCGCGGGATCATGCTCGAAATCAACTCACCTGGCGGCAACTGCACCGGCTGCTCTGAGGTCGTCGACATGATCCAAGGGCTCACGGTGCCCATCGTGGCGTACAGTGACGACACGGCTTGCAGTGCCGCGTACAACATTGCCGTCAGCTGCGACAAAGTCATCGGCTCAATCGGCAGCACCTGGGGCAGTATCGGAACAATCATTCCCTGGCTGGACCAGTCCGCAGCCTATGAGGCCGAAGGGCTGCGGTGGGATCCCATCACGTCGGGGCCACTGAAGGGCGCCGGGATGGGGCCGTCACTCACACCGGCGCAACGCGCGAGCCTGCAGCAGCTGGTGGACGACAGCTTCGCGCAGTTCCGCGACAACGACCTTCGCAACCGGCGCGTGGCCGACGAGTATATGACTGGTGCGGCGTATCTCGCGCCGCGGGCGAGGATGGGCAACCTCATTGACGCCGTCGGCACAGAAGAGCTTGCATATTCTGAGTTGTTGCGTATGGTGGGCGCGTAGTTGTTCATTTGGTTTGTTGTTTCCCGCCCGCCGGAGCTG
>CAZPJE010000259.1:0-1746 GCA_964586725.1 uncultured Steroidobacteraceae bacterium
TGCGTGCGGGGCAGCACGCCGACCTTGATCGAGATCGGGCGCACGGTCGTCGCGTCACGACCGTCGATGCGCGGCTCACCCTTCAGGATGCGCTCGCGAACGATGCGGCTCTCGAGCTTGAACAGTTCGTTGTCGATCAGGTCCGCGCTGAAAGCCGGGGCGTCGCCGCCACCGAGCTTCGCGATGACGGCCTTCTTGACCGCGCTGACGCGATCCTGGCGGGACTGCTTCTCGATGATCCGGTAGGCCTCGGCGAGCGCGGCTTCCGCTTCGGCGGCCACGGCCTTCTCGGCTTCGGCGTTGGTCGCATCCGGCTGCCAGTTCCAGCGCGGCTTGCCGGCTTCCTGCACCATCGAGTTGATCGCGTCGATCGCGACCTGCATCTGCTCGTGGCCGAACACCACGGAGCCCAGCATGACTTCTTCGCTGAGCTCGGAAGCCTCGGACTCGACCATCAGCACGGCATCCTTAGTGCCGGCGACGACGAGGTGCAGCTTCGAGGCCGCGAGTTCCTTCGCGCCCGGGTTCAGCAGGTACTTGCCATCCTTGTAGCCGACGCGGGCGGCACCGATCGGACCCTTGAACGGCACGCCCGACAGCGCGAGCGCGGCCGAGCTGCCGAGCAGCGCGGGGATGTCGGCATCGATGTCCGGGTCGAGCGAGATCACCGTCGCGACGACCTGAACGTCATTGTAGAAACCGTCGGGGAACAGCGGGCGGATCGGGCGATCGATCAGGCGCGACGTCAGCGTTTCCTTTTCGGTCGGCCGACCTTCGCGCTTGAAGAAGCCGCCGGGGATGCGGCCCGCAGCGTAGGTCTTCTCCTGGTAGTTGACGGTCAGCGGGAAGAAATCGCGACCCGGAGTCGGCGACTTCTTGGCGCAGGCCGTGCACAGGACAACGGTGTCGCCCATGGAAACGACGACAGCGGCTTCTGCCTGACGGGCGATCTCGCCCGTTTCGAGCGTCACTGTCTGGGCACCGAACTGGAAACTTCTCTTGATGGAGCTCACGCTAGCTACCTCGATCTGAATATGAAATGCGAGAAGGCCGCGCTCATTTGGCGCGGCCTTCGCTGCGAACCTGGATCAGCGGCGCAGTCCGAGCCGCTCGACCACTTCCTGGTACTTGGTCGGCTGCGTGGACTTCAGGTAGTCGAGCAGCTTGCGGCGCTGGTTGACCATCTTGACGAGGCCGCGGCGCGACGAGTGATCCGAGGTGTGCGTCGAGAAATGCTGGCCAAGGCCGCTGATGCGCTCGGACAGCAGCGCGATCTGCACTTCAGGCGACCCGGTATCCTTGGGTTCGCGGCGGAACTGGGCGACGATTCCGCTCTTCTTCTCAGCATCGAGGGGCATCAGGGAAAATCCTTTGGAATTCGATGATTACGGTCTTAATTGAGGCCGCGCATTCTACTCGCAGCCCTCCCCCGTCTCAAGCGGCAGATTCACCCGTCGGGGCGGGCGGAATCGGGTCGCCAAGGGGTTCGAGCACAAACAGCCGCCGGGCGTGCAACTGGCCCGCCGGATCGCTCCGCCCCAGGCCCAGGAAGCTGCCATCCGGGCCGTACAGTCGCAGCGGGTCGGCCGGGGGGCCCAGGGGTTCATGCGGGGTCACGGCTTGACCCTGGCCGATGCGGCGGGCCTGGGCGGCATCCAGCCGGACCGCAGGCAGATGTGCCAGCGGCGCATCCGGGGGCAGCAACGGCAGGTCCCCGCCGCTGTCCACCAGCGCCGCCAGGGCCTC
>CAZPJE010000260.1:0-2126 GCA_964586725.1 uncultured Steroidobacteraceae bacterium
GGGGCGGCGGGGGGGGTGGCGGCGGGGCCCCACTGCGTCGCCACCGCCGGCGCCGGCGCCGGCCCCGGGGCGACCCGCGCCGCGCCCACGACGGTGCGCAGTGCCGCGTCGCCCGACGGCAACTCGAGTTCGGGGCGCGGCTCGTTCATCGCGCGTCCTCCCCGAGGTTTGCCGCGAGCGCCTGCTTGGCGCGGTGGTAGTGCGTGCGCGCGGCGCCCGCCGAGATCCGCATGACCTGTGCGGCCTCATCCAGCGTGAAGTCGCGGTAGAACACGAGTTCGATGACTTCGCGCTGCCGCGCGGGCAGGCGGTTGATGGCGGCGAGCACGTTGCCGCGATCCGCGTCGCCATCGCCATCGCCGTCGGTGAGCTGTGGCGCGCGCTCGGCGGCGGCGCCGAACCAGCGCAGCCAGCTGCGCTGCGAGCGGGCGTGCTCGCGCGCCACGTGCAGGATCACGCCGAACAGCCAGGTCTTGAGGCTCGAATGGCCCTCGAAGCGGGCCCGCCCCTCGACGATTCGCGTGTACGCAGTCTGCAGCACGTCCTCGGCCTCCCGCGGATTGCCGCGGCTTTGACGCAGGGCCCATGACCAGGCCTCGCGATGCAGGCCCTGCAGCGCGTGGGCAGTCACCCGCGGGTTGCGGGGCAGCGGGGCTTCAGGGTCCATGGTTCATTGGGTGACGCGAAACGGCTTGCCGTGTGACACGATAGCCGCGATGAACATCGCGCTGCTGATCTTCACGGTCACGATCGCCACGAGCGTGCTGGGCCTGTGGTGGAAGCCGCAGATCATCGAGCGCTGCGTGTTCCGGCCCTACTGGCTCACGCGCCGGGGCGAGTACCACACGCTGATCACCAGCGGCCTGGTCCACAAGGACTTCGGCCATCTTCTGTTCAATATGCTGAGTTACTGGTTCTTCGCGTTCCAGTTGCAGCGCGTGATCGGTGCCGTCGCGTTCTTCGTGCTTTATGTCGGATCGCTGGTGCTGAGCGAATTGCCGACCTGGTACAAGCACCGTCGCGATCCGTCCTACGGCTCGCTGGGCGCGTCGGGCGCGATTTCCGCGGTGCTGTTCGCGTCGATCGTCTATTTCCCGGACCAGGAACTGATGATCCTGCCCATTCCGATACCGATCCCGGCGCCGCTGTTCGCGGTGTCCTACGTCGCGTATTCGTGGTGGTCGTCGCGCCAGGGCCGGGACGGCATCAACCATGATGCGCACCTGTCGGGCGCGCTGCTCGGCCTGTTGTTCGTGCTGGTCTACGAGCCCGCGGCGTACGCGGCGCTCTTCGCGCTGCTGCGCGGCGGCTGAGATCCGCGACCCGTTCAGTCGCGGAAGTTCTCGTACTGCAGTGGTCGGTCGAGTTCGAGCTTGCGCAGCAACGCGATCGCCTGCTGCAGGTCGTCGCGCTGCTTGCCGGTCACGCGCACCTTGTCGCCCTGGATCGCGCCCTGCACCTTGAGCTTCGATTCCTTGAGCGCCTTGACGATCTTCTTGCCGGCATCCTGGTCGATGCCATGGCGCAGCAGCACTTCCTGGCGCGCTTCGGCGAGGTTGCTCAGCGTGTCCTTGAGCTCGATGCAGCCGACATCGATGCCGCGCTTCGCTAGGCGCTGCTTGAGGATCTCCAGCATCTGCTTGAGCTGGAACTCGACCTCGGCGCGCATCGTGATCGTGAAATCCTTCAGCTCGTAGCTTGCGCCCACGTCCTTGAAGTCGAAGCGCTGCGACAGCTCGCGGTTCGCCTGGTCGACGGCATTGGTCAGCTCGTGGGCATTGATCTCGGAGACGACGTCGAAAGAGGGCATGGCGGTCTCGATGCGGCAGCGTGTTCAGGAGCCCGTGGCGCGGGTCGTGTTGGGGGCGGGCGCTTCGGCCAACAGCTGGTCGACCAGCGATTCGAACTCGTCGAGCAGCTTGCGGTGATGCTCGCCGGTCGCGGGCCCCGAGAAGCCGGTGTGGATGCGGCGCACCTTGCCGACGCGGTCGATGAAGATCGTGGTCGGGAACGCGAACACGCCGTTCAGCTGCGGCAGCTTCGTCGCGGCGTCGTCCTTGTCGGACGTGCCGGCGATCAGCGTCGTGTATTCGATGCCATAGCGCTCTCGGAAGCGCCGCGTCGCG
>CAZPJE010000261.1:0-41101 GCA_964586725.1 uncultured Steroidobacteraceae bacterium
ACCGCCGGGCGAATGGAAATGCTTGATCAGGCCGGGGCTGGGCAGGAAGCTGTCGGGATCTTCGGCGTTGATGCGGCATTCGATGGCATGCCCGCGGATGACGATATCCTCCTGTTTGTAGCTCAGCTTCTGGCCGGAGGCGATCAGCAGCTGTTCGCGCACCAGATCGACGCCGGTGATCATCTCGGTGACCGGATGTTCAACCTGGATGCGGGTGTTCATTTCGATGAAGTAGAAACGGCCGTCTTCGTAAAGGAATTCAAAGGTGCCGGCACCGCGGTAGCCGATGCGGATGCAGGCCTCGGTGCAGGTTCTGCCGATTTCGGCGCGCTGCTCGGGGCTGATGCCGGGCGCGGGCGCTTCTTCGACCACTTTCTGATGGCGGCGCTGCATCGAGCAGTCGCGTTCGCCGAGATGGATCACGTTGCCATGATGATCGGCGAGCACCTGGAACTCGATGTGGCGCGGCTTCTCGAGGAATTTCTCCATGTAGACCTGGTCGTTGCCGAAGGCCGCCAGCGCTTCGGCCTTGGTCTCGTTGATCGCGTGCATCAGCGACGCGGCGTTGTGCACGACGCGCCTGCCGCGGCCGCCCCCGCCGCCCGAGGCCTTGATGATGACCGGGTAGCCGATGTCCTTGGCGATCCTGAGGTTCTCGTCGCCGTCGCCGCCCAGCGGCGCGCCGGAACCGGGCACGCAGGGCACGCCCGCCTTCTTCATGATCGTGATGGCCGAGACCTTGTCGCCCATCTGCCGGATCACGTCGGCGCGCGGGCCTATGAACACGAAGCCGCTCTTCTCGACCCGTTCGGCGAAGTCCGCGTTCTCGGACAGGAAGCCGTAGCCGGGATGGATCGCGGTGGAGTCGGTGACCTCGGCGGCGCTGATGATCGCCGGCATGTTCAGGTAGCTCTTGGCCGACGGCGCCGGTCCGATGCAGACGGATTCGTCGGCGAGCAGCACGTGCTTGAGGCTCGCGTCGACGGTCGAGTGCACGGCGACGGTCTTGATGCCGAGCTCGCGACAGGCCCGGAGGATGCGCAGCGCGATCTCGCCGCGGTTCGCGATGACGATCTTGTCGAGCATGGGCCGGCGGCCTACTCGATCACGAACAGCGGCTGGCCGAACTCGACCGGGTCGCCGTTCTGCACCATGACGGCGGTGATTCGGCCGGCCTTGTCGCACTCGATCTGGTTCATCATCTTCATGGCTTCGATGATGCACAGCACCTGGCCGACCTTGACCTCGGTGCCGATCTCGACGAACGCCTTCGCGCCTGGCGACGGCGCCGAGTAGTAGGTGCCGACCATCGGCGCGCTGACCACGTATTCATTGCGCTTCGGGGCGGCGGCCGCGGGTGCGGCCGCGGCCGGGGCGGCTGCAGCCATCGGCGCGGGCATCGGCGCGGGCGTCACGAAGCTCGCCATCTGCGCCGCCATGCCGCCGGTCGGCATGCGGCTGATGCGCACCGACTCCTCGCCCTCCTTGATTTCTATCTCGGCGATGCCCGATTCCTCGAGCAGATCGATCAGTTTCTTGACCTTGCGAATATCCATGAGGCGAACCCTCCCCGAGGTGCCGGAACGAAAACGATGGTGACTAGACGCGGGCCGCGGCCGCTCTGACGGCGAGCTCGTAACCCTGCGCACCGAGGCCGACGATGCAGCCGACCGCGATGTCCGAGAAATAGGAATGGTGCCGGAACGCCTCGCGCGCGTAGGTGTTCGACAGGTGTACTTCGATGAACGGAATGCGCACGCCGGCCAGCGCATCGCGCAGGGCGACGCTGGTGTGCGTGAACGCGCCCGGGTTGATGATCACGAAAGCGGTGCCGTCGGTACGGGCCGCATGCACGCGGTCGACCAGCTCGTGCTCGGCGTTGCTCTGGAAAGCCTGCAGATCATGCCCCAGTTCGGCGGCGATCGCCGCAGATCGGCGCGTGATCGATTCCAGCGTGTCATGCCCATAGACCTCCGGCTCGCGCGTACCGAGCAGGTTCAGGTTCGGGCCATTCAACAGAAGCAGGCGAGCCATACTGGCGCACAATCTACCCTAGTTCCGGGGTATTGGGCCACTTTGCAGGCAAGTTCGCGCAACTTGGGCCAATCAACCCTCGCTGGCGGCAGGCGTGCCGCTGGCGCGCGAGGCGCGGTTCGCCGCCAGCGTCGCCAGTTCCGCGGCGATCGCCGGCCGCACCTGCTCGAGCGTCTCGCGGCCGGCGTTCAGCGCGGCGATGCGCGCGAGGATGAACTCGGCCTCGTCGGCATGCAGCTCGCCGACCTTCAGCGCGACGATGCGCCGCTCGGCGTCGGCGAAGATCGTGAACGGCAGCACCAGGTTCATGCCGAAGGCCTGCGCGGCGGCGAGGCCATCTTCCTCGCCGATCAACAGCGGATAGTCGATCGGTGTCGTCTTCGCATACGCGAGCACGTCTTCACGGAAGTCGACGGCGATGCCGACTATTTCCACGCCGGCGTCCGCATGCTCGCGCCGCAGCGCATTGAGCAGCGGGATCTCGCGCCGGCACGGGGCGCACCAGGTGGCCCAGAAGTTCACGATCAGCACCGGATGCTGGAACGACGCCAGGCGCCGCGGCGGACCCGCGCGGCTCGCGAGCTCGAAATCCGGCAGTACGTCGGGGATCGGGGCTGCGGCCGTGGCGGGCGTCGGCAGGGCGGTCGCATCGGCCGCGCTGGCGGCGTCGGGCGTCACGATGGGCGTCAGCGTGCTCGCCGGCGCGGACGGCGCGGCGCTGCGGAACGCGAGGAAGCCGGCGAGGCCTGCGACCGCGGCCACCGTCACCGCGATCCCTGCAGTGCCGAGCTTGTTCATGCATCAATTAGACGCGGTGACGGCCCTTGCGGCAATGGCCTCGCGCGCGACGCGCTCGAACTCCTGCGCCTTCATGAAGCCGACGACTCGATAGTTGGCGCGCTCGGCGCCGTCCGGGCCATAGAACGCGATCGTCGGCGGACCGAAGATCCCGAAGTGCTTGAGCAGCGCCTGGTCGGCTTCGTCGTTCGCCGTGACGTCGGCCTTCAGCAGCACGGCATTGGCGAGCGCGGCCTGCACCGATTCATCCGTGAACGTGTACTTCTCCATCTCCTTGCAGGAGACGCACCAGTCGGCATAGAAGTCGAGCATCACGGGGCGACCCGCCGCCGCGGCGCCGGCGACCTCGCGCTCGAGATCGGCCAGCGTCTTGATGCGCTTGAACTCGAGCTTGCGCTGCTCGCCGGCGAGCTGCGGGATCGGCTTGAGCGGATCGGTGCCACCGAGGCCGGCGCCCGCGAGCAGCACCAGGCCGTAGATGCCGAGAGCGGCGCCCGCCGCGCGCCCGCTCCAGCCCCAGGCCGTGCGCGAGCGCACCTGGCGCAGCAGGATCCACGCGCCGATCAGCGCCGGGATCGCCCACAGCAGCAGTTGCGCCCAGTCCGGCACGATGCGCGCCAGCATCCAGGCCGCGACCGCCAGCATCAGTACGCCGAACAGCTGCTTGACGGTATCCATCCACGCGCCGGCGCGGGGCAGCAGCTTGCCTGCCGACGTGCCGATCAGGATCAGCGGCGCGCCCATGCCGAGCGACATGAAAAACAGCGCGCTGCCGCCGCGCACGAGGTCGCCGGTCTGTCCGATCACGGCGAGCGCGGCGAACAGCGGCGGCGCGACGCAGGCGGTGACGATCAGAGCCGACAGCGCGCCCATGATCGCGACGCCGCCGAAGGTACCTGCGCGCTGCTGGTTGCTGACATCGGTGAGCCGCGTCTGCAGCGCGGAGGGCATCTGGATCGTGAACAGGCCGAACATCGACAGCGCCAGCACGACGAACATCAGCGCGAACAGCACGATGACCCAGGTCTGCTGGAACATCGCCTGGATCTGGCTGCCGGCGGCCGCCGCGGCGACGCCGGCCAGCGTGTTCGTGACGGCCATGCCGAGCACGTAGGTCAGGGACAGCGCGAATGCGCGTTGCGTCGTCACGTTCTCGCCCTGGCCTGCGATGATGCCGGACAGGATCGGCACCATCGGCAGTACGCAGGGTGTCAGCGCCAGCAGCAGGCCGAGGCCGAAGAACGTGGCGAGCACCAGCCACAGCGAGCCATCGCGGATCAGCGCGGCGAGACGGTCCTGCTCCGACACGAAGGCGCCGCCCGTGCCCGCGCCGGGTGGCGCATCGAGGCTTGCGGTCGTCCCGACGCCGGCCGGCAGGGTCACCAGCAGCGTCTTGGTCTCGGGCGGATAACACAGGCCCGCTTCGGCGCAGCCCTGGAACGTGACCTTCAGGGGCAGCTGGAACTCGCTGTTGCCGGCGCGCGAGACCGGCAGCGTCGCGACGAGCTCGTCGTAGTAGACCTCCTGCTCGCCGAAGAACTCGTCGTTCTTCCGCTTGCCGGTGGGCAGGCTCAGCGCCCCGAGGCGTGCCTGCTCGCTCGTCGTCGTCGCCGTCATGCGCTCGCGATACAGGTAATACCCCTGCGCGATCGTCCAGCGCAGCCGCACCCTGTCCGGGCCGTCGGCGAGCGTCTCGAGCACGAATGCCGCGTCGACCGGCAGGAAGTCGTCGCCGCTCTGGGTGCCGCCGCCGAACAGCGCGCCTGACCTCGCGGTGTCGAGGAGCGCGCCCGTGCCGCCGACGTCGACAGTGGTCTGCCACGTCGTCGGCGGGTAGCACAGGCCCGCATCGGCGCAGCCCTGCAGTTTCAGATCGAGGTTGAAGCGTGTCGTGCCCGTCGGCAGCGAGACCGGCGCGCGCACTTCGAAGTCGCCCCGGAACACGATCTGCTCGCCGAAGAACTCGTCGTTGTGGAGCTCGCCCTTCGGGTAGACCGGGGTGCCGACCGCGACGCCGGCATCGCCCGACCCGAGGCCCATGCGCTTCAGGTACAGGTAGTACCCCGGCTGCACGGTCCAGCGCACCACGACTTCACGCCCGTCGCTGCTGGTGGTGTAGCGGAACGCCTGATCCGGCGGCAGAAAGTCGTCTTCCGCCCAGCCCTGGGGTGCGGCGAACAGCCACAGCAGGCCGCCCAGGGCAGCCCACAAACGCAGTAAATTCATGAGTTTACGCAACACGAGCCGGCGACAGGGGGAGCATAGCCCGTGGCCGGCCCGGCGTCACCCTGTCGTTGATTGACAGCGTCACAACTTGAATTAGAATGCCGCCCCCAGAGCGTTAGCAGCCGACGGGTGAGAGTGCTAACACCCATCCGGCCGCTGCAACCGCAGTTTTTCAACCACAGCTTCTGAAGGAGCAATATCCATGAAGATCCGTCCTCTTCATGACCGAGTCATCGTCAAGCGTCTGGAGGAAGAGCGCGTGTCCGCGGGTGGCATCGTGATTCCGGACAGCGCCGCCGAGAAGCCGGTCCAGGGCAAGGTCATCGCCGTCGGCAAGGGCAAGATCCTCGAAGACGGCAGCGTTCGCGCGCTCGACGTCAAGGTCGGCGACAAGATCCTGTTCGGCAAGTACAGCGGCACCGAAGTGAAGGTCGATGGCGAGGAACTGCTCGTCATGCGCGAAGAAGACCTTCTGGCCGTGATCGAAGGCAAGTAAGCCAAGCAACCACTGGAGACAACACACAATGGCTGCCAAGGAAGTACGTTTCAGTGATGACGCCCGTTCGCGCATGGTGCGCGGCGTCAACATCCTCGCCAACGCCGTCAAGGCGACGCTGGGCCCCAAGGGCCGCAACGCGGTGCTCGAGAAGAGCTTCGGTGCCCCAACCGTCACCAAGGACGGCGTGTCGGTCGCGAAGGAAATCGAGCTGAAGGACAAGTTCGAGAACATGGGCGCGCAGATGGTGAAGGAAGTTGCTTCCAACACCTCTGACGAGGCCGGCGACGGCACCACGACTGCCACCGTGCTCGCGCAGGCGATCATCCGCGAAGGCATGAAGGCCGTCGCGTCGGGCCGCAACCCGATGGACATCAAGCGCGGCATCGACAAGGCCGTGATCGTCGCGACCGAAGAGATCAAGAAGCTCGCCAAGCCCTGCAAGGACACCAAGGCGATCGCGCAGGTCGGCACGATCAGCGCCAACAGCGACGAGTCGATCGGCAAGACCATCGCCGAAGCGATGGAGAAGGTCGGCAAGGAAGGCGTGATCACGGTCGAGGAAGGCTCGGGCCTGCAGAACGAACTCGACGTCGTCGAGGGCATGCAGTTCGACCGCGGCTACCTGTCGCCGTACTTCATCAACCAGCAGGCGAACCAGACGGCCGAGTTCGACAAGCCGTACATCCTGCTCGTCGACAAGAAGATCTCGAACATCCGCGAAATGCTGCCGGTGCTCGAGGGCGTCGCCAAGGCGGGTCGCCCGCTGATCGTCGTCGCCGAAGACGTCGAGGGCGAGGCGCTGGCCACGCTGGTCGTCAACAACATCCGCGGCATCCTGAAGGTCGCGGCCGTCAAGGCGCCGGGCTTCGGCGATCGTCGCAAGGCCATGCTTCAGGACATCGCGATCCTGACGGGCGGCACGGTCATTTCCGACGAAGTCGGCCTGCAGCTCGAGAAGGCGACGCTGAACGACCTGGGCGAAGCCAAGAAGGTCGTCGTGGAGAAGGAAAACACCACGATCATCGACGGCGCCGGCAAGGCGTCGGACATCAAGGCGCGCGTCGAGTCGATCCGCTCGCAGGCTGAAGAAGCCACCAGCGATTACGACAAGGAAAAGCTGCAGGAGCGCGTTGCGAAGCTCTCCGGCGGCGTTGCCGTGATCAAGGTCGGTGCGGCCACCGAGATCGAGATGAAGGAAAAGAAGGCCCGCGTCGAAGACGCGCTGCATGCGACCCGTGCCGCCGTCGAAGAGGGCGTGGTGCCGGGCGGCGGCGTGGCGCTGATCCGCGCGCAGAAGGCGCTCGACAAGCTCGAAGGGAAGAATGAGGACCAGACGGTCGGCATTCGCATCCTGACGCGCTCGATCGAGGAGCCGCTGCGCCAGATCGTCGAGAACGCCGGCGAAGACGCCGCGGTCGTCCTGAACCAGGTCAAGGCGGGCAAGGGTGCCTACGGCTACAACGCCGGCACCGGCGAGTATGGCGACATGCTCGAGGCCGGCATCCTGGATCCGGCGAAGGTCACGCGCCTCGCGCTTCAGAACGCGGCCTCGGTCGCCGGCCTGCTGCTGACGACGGAAGTGATGATCGCGGAAGCGCCGAAGGACGACCACGACCATGGCCACCCGGCTCCGGGCGGCATGGGCGGCATGGGCGACATGGGCATGTAAGAGGCGCGAGCCTCTGACGCCCCGCGCCGCGAGGCGCGCGTCGCTCGACAGTCGTCGAGAAGAAAAGGCCCCGGGAGGAAACTCCCGGGGCTTTCTATTTGCGCCGTCGCCAGCAGGGCCTCTGAACGCACTATCCGCCGGTAAGCGGACTCGGGCTAGCGCGCGCGGCCTGCAAGCGCCTGCGCTCGGCCTGATGCGCCTTCCAGTCGACCAGGATCTTCGCGGCGATCACTACGACGGCGAACCCGGCCACGTAGCCGACCAACAGCATGTACGTCAGTGCGAAGCGACTGCCGGCCTGCTGGAGCTGCCTGAAGCTGTCGATGCGTTCGCCGAACAGCGCCACGACCAGCATCTTGGGAACGTTCAGCGCGCCGATGACCGCGGCCTCGGCGAGATAGACCATCAATACGAGGCGTACCCGTAGTTCCGCGACAGGGCGTACAGCGCGAATCCGACGTTGACGCCGAACAGCAGCCACGCCGTGAAGGCGCCAGCACGGTCAGCGGTGGAGCGGGAAATCGGGACTGCGGCCATCGTGGCGAGCATCGCACGGGCTCGCCGGCTCTCACTGTGACTGGCTTATCGCTCGTGCCCGCCGCCGGGCGGGCACGAGCCCGCAGCCCGTGCGTCAATCGTCGCTGGTGATGCCCAGGATGTTGAGGATGTGCGTGAACAGGGTCACGAAGCTGCCGTAGAGCATGAACGAGCCGAAGATCGCCGAACGACTGGTGAACTCATCACCGCCCTCGGCGGCACCCTGGATGTACATGGCCTTGATCTGCTGCGTTTCCCAGGCCGTGACCGCAGAGAACAGCAGCACGACGACGCTGGAGATGACGAGGCTGAACGGCTTGGACGTGCCCGGATCACTGATGAAGAAGAACGTGACCAGGGACACGATGATCAGGCCGATCGACGCCATCGCGAGGAACCCGCCCCACCCGGTCATGTCGCGCTTGGTGACGAAGCCGTACAGGCTGGTGCCGCCGAACGTCAGCGCCGCGAGCGCAAAGGCCTGGAACACGAGGCCTGAGGCACCGTTGGTGAAGAAGGCGTACAGCATCGGCGAGATCAGTGCGCCCCACATCGCGGCATAGAGCCAGTAGGCGCCATGCGCGACCAGGACGCTGCCGCTGTAGAACAGCTTCTGCGCGAAGAAGCCGAGGCCGAGGATGCCGGCGAACAGCACCCACTTCATCGGACCCATCGCAATCGCGCGCATCATGTCCGGGTTGTTCATCAGCACGAGCGTGAAGATCGCCGTGCCGGCAACGCCCAGCCCCATGTAGTTATAGACGCGCAGCATGTACGCGCGCAGACCCGCGTCGAGCGCGGCCTCGCGGGTCTGGGCATACCCACCAGGTTGGCTCACATTCCTGTCGTCGTAGCTAGCCATGGCTGACCTTCCTTGCGAACGTCGTGGGCGGGGTAAGGCCCCGCACGACGATGATGTCGGGACCACGCCATGACTTCAAGGTGGCGCCGGGGGGCGGGGGCGAAATCCCGCAAGTCCGGTCTGCGCAAGCTGCCGCACGCGCGCCGTTTCGGTTAACGTGCCGGCCAGGTTGCTGGGAAGCGGGGCACTGGATGGCGGATCGGTCGCATGAGCTGAGTGTCCCGCTGCGCCGCGACGAGAAGGCGCGCGCGGCGTTCGTGTCGGCGCTGCGACGCCACGTGCTGAACGATCTGGCCGCCGCGCTGCGGCGTGATTACCACGACGCGGCGGAGCCGGCATGGACGGCGCGGCATGGCGCGGCGCCGCGCACGGCCGCGGACGTGCATGCCGCGCTGCGCGGGCGCGACAGCTTCCGCTTCTTCTCGAGCCTGCGCGTGATCTCGCAGGACATGCTGTACCAGACCGTGCGCCCGGCGATCGAGCGCGAACGTCCGCGTCTGCTGCGCGCCGCGCAGCGGCTTGCCGACAGCGCAGCCGGGTCATTGCAGCTCAAGCGCGACTTCGCCGTGCCCCGATCGGTCTCGGCGGTCGATATCCACCTGATGCCGGGCAGCTACGTCGCCGAGTACGGCGATGACGACCTGACGATGGGCGCGGTCTACGAGCAACGGCTCGCGCTCTCGACGTTCGGCCTGTTCGGTCCGAATCTCGACGACATCGGCCAGTCGATCGCGCGCTTCGTCCGCGAGCGTCATCCGCAGTTCGCGCCGAAGCAGATACTCGACCTCGGCTGCACCGTCGGTCACAACACCGGCGCCTGGAAGGACATCTATCCGGATGCGGAGGTCCATGGCATCGACGTCGCCGCGCCCTGCCTGCGCTATGCGCATGCGCGCGCGCAATCGCAGCAGCGCGAAATCCATTTCCACCAGATGAATGCGGAAGCGCTCGAGTTTCCGGCGGCCAGTTTCGACGTCGTGTTCTCGTCGATGTTCCTGCATGAAGTGCCGCCGAAGGGCATCCCCAAGGTGCTGGCCGAGGCGCGACGGGTGTTGCGGCCGGGCGGCCTGATGCTGCACATGGAGTTGCCGCCGGCCGCGCAACTCTCGCCCTACGATTCGTTCTATCTCGACTGGGATGGCCACTACAACAACGAACCGTTCTACCGGGCTTTCCGCGCCAGCGATCCGCGCCGGTTGCTGCGCGACGCCGGCTTCAGCGACGGTGACTACGTCCAGTTCGTCGTGCCGTCGATCAGCGCGCTCGGCGAGCGTCGCTGGCGCGCCGCACTCGATGCCGACCTCGACGTCGACTCGGACAAGACCGGGCGACTGGGTGACGGCATCCGCTGGTTCTGCTTCGGCGCCTGGCGCGGCGCGGTCTGATGACGGTCGCCAAGGCTTCCGCGGCAGGCGGGCTCGCCCGGCTGTGTGCGTTCACACTGACCACGCCTGATCCGGCCGCGACCGCGCAGGCTTACTGTCGCTGGCTGGACTACGTCGTCGCGGACCAGGGCAGCATCGGCGCAGATCTCGCGCAACTCTGGGGGCACCCCGTGCTCGCTGGTCGCCGCAGCGTGCTGCTGCACGCGTCCCAAGCTCCTGGCACGCTGCTGCGTCTGGTCGAGGCACCGGCGCAGGCGGCGACCCCGGTCGCGCTTCCCGGCTACGGCTGGAATGCGATGGAAGTGCTGGTCCGCGATCCGTACTCGCTGGCGGCAGAGCTGCAGGGCTCGCCGTTCAAGCTGCTGATTCCGCCGCGTCCGCTGCCGTTCGACGCCGCGATCCACGCGATGCAGGTCGAGGGTCCCGCAGGTGAATTGCTCTACCTGACCGCACTGCCCACGGACCGGGCGATCCTAGGCCTCCACGCTGCGCAGTCGCGGGTGGACCGGCCGTTCATCGCGATACTGGGCTGTGCAGATTTGGCAGCGGTGCTGGCGTTCTATACGGAGGTGCTCGGCACGCCGACCATCAGCGCCGCCGCGACCGTCGTCAAGATCATCAACGACAGCTTCGGGCTGCCGGACCAGCACCGCATCCCGCTCGGCATCGTGAAGATGCCGCGCGACTGTCTGATCGAAGTCGACCAGCTGCCGGCGGCGGCGCGCCCGCGCCCGAGCGCCAGCGGCGAGCTGCCGACGGGGTTCGCGGTCGTGTCGTTCGAGTGCGCTGACCTCGCAGCGCTCCCGGTGCCCTGGCTGCAGGCGCCGCGCGCGCTGCCAGAGGCACCTTACCTCGGGCGTCGCGCGGGCCTCGCGCGCGGCGTTGCGGGCGAACTGATCGAAGTGATCGAATCCTCTACGGATGGACTATCGGAGCCCGAATGAGTCACGCGAAATTCCTCGGCTGGCGGGTCCTCGCTGCCTGCGTCGTTGGCCTGGCCTGTGGCATCGCGACGGCCGTCGTCTCGACCTTCGGCGTGTTCATCGGGCCGCTGCGCGAGGCCTTCGGCTGGTCGCAGAGCGAAGCCTTCGCGGCGTTACTGGTGATCACGCTGACTTCGGCGCCGCTCGCGCCGGTCGTTGGCGGCCTCGTCGACCGCTACGGCGCGCGGCGCGTGGTGCTGCTGGCGTTCGCGTGCGAGGCGCTGATCTTCGCGTCGTTCGCGTGGCAGGGCGCGTCGCTCTGGACCTTCTACGCGCGCTTCGTCGCGTTCGCGCTGTTCGCGCTGGCGACCACGCATGTGGCCTTCGCACGCGTGATCACGCTGTGGTTCGACCGCCGTCGTGGGCTGGCGCTCGGCATCGCGCTTTCCGGCGTCGGCATCGGCGGCTTCCTGTGGCCGCTGTTCGCGCAAGCCATGATCGAACAGTACGGCTGGCGCAATGCTTATCTGTTGCTGGCGGCCGCGATCTCCGTGATCGCGATGCCGACGATCGCGCTGCTGCTGCGCGACAGCCCTGAGTCCGTCGGCCAGCGCGCCGACGGCGACCCGCCTCCCGAACCGACCGCCGCCGCGCCGGTTGCTGCCGCTGCCTTGCCCGGCCTGACGCTGGCCGAGGCGGTGCGCACGCGCGCCTACTGGATGGTGCTCGGCACCTTCTTCCTCGTCGGGCTTGCCGTGCAGAGCGTGATGCTGCACCTGGTGCCTCTGCTGGGCGCCCGCGGCCTGTCGCCGATGCTTGCGGCGCTGGCCCAGTCCATGCTGTTCCTCGCTGTCACGAGCGGCAGGCTCGTGACCGGCTGGCTGATGGACCGCTTCTTCGCACCGCGCGTGGCGCTTGCGTTCCTGCTGGCGGCCTTGTGCGGCGTCGCGCTGCTGGCGTCTGGCGCAGCGGGACCCACCGCATTCGTCGCCGCGATGCTGGTCGGCCTCGCGGTCGGCGCCGAGGTCGACGTGATCGCATACGTGACCAGCCGCTACTTCGGTCCGCTGTCGTTCAGTCGCATCTATGGCACGTTCTACGGTTCCTACTCACTGAGTGGCGGCATCGGCCCATTGCTGACCGCCGAGTCCGTGGACCGCACCGGCGACTATCAGTTTGCGTTGGGCATGAACGCCGCACTGCTGGTGGCGGGCTGCCTGCTGCTGCTGAAGTTCGAGCGCTTTCCCGAATCGCACCGCGCCCCGGGTCGCGGCGTCGGTACGACCTGAGGCATCAGCGACCCAGTCCGAGCGCGGCGATGGCCTTGCCCGCGGTGGCGGCTACATCGATTCGTGCCGTCGCGCGACTGCGTCGAACAGGCGCACGCCGAAGCCGACGGCGCCCGGGGGTTCGGTGGGCCTGCCGTTCAGTTCCCAGGCCACGCCGGCGATATCGATGTGCACGAACGGCGTTTCCGGCTTTGCCCATTCCATGATGAAGGCCGCGCCGACCGAGGCGCCGGGCGCGGTGCCGGCTTCGGCGATGTTCTTGACGTCGGCGATATCGCTCTTGATGGCCTTGAATGTCGCCGCGGTCACGGGCAAGCGCCACAGCAGTTCTCCTGATGCTTTGCCGGCATCGAGAAATTGCGTCGCGAGTTCATCGTTCAGCGTGAACAGGCCGGCATGTTCACGACCGAGCGCGCCGACCACGGCGCCGGTCAGCGTCGCGATCGTCATGGCCAGCTTCGGCTTGTGGGTCTGCTGTGCCCACCACAGTGCATCCGCCAGCACGAGGCGGCCCTCGGCATCGGTGTTGAGGACTTCGATCGTCTTGCCGCTCATGGAGGTCAGCACGTCACCGGGGCGGATCGCATTGCCGTCCGGCATGTTCTCGGCGAGGGCCAGCACGGCCACCGCGTTCAATTTCGCGTTGCGACGCGCCAGCGTCAGCACCGCGCCCGCCGCTGCCGCCGCGCCGGACATGTCGGAGCGCATGCGCCACATGCCGTCGTTGGGTTTCAGCGATATGCCACCGGTGTCGAACGTGATGCCCTTGCCGACGAAGGCGAGCGGCGCCTCGCCGGCCTTGCCACCGCGGTACTCGATGGCGACGAGGCGGGGCGGCCGCGCGGAGCCCTGGCCCGTGCCGTACAGCGCGCCCATGCCGAGGGTCGCGATCTGCTGCTCGTCGAGCACCGTGATCGTGATCCCCGCCACTCCCGAGAATGTCTGCCGCACCCGCGCGGCAAACCACTCGGGCGTCTTGATGTTCGATGGCGTCGAAATCAGGTCGCGGGCGAACGTCACGCCGGCGGCCATTGCTTCGCCGTCACTCAGGAACGCGGCCCGGGTCGCCGCGGCCTGTGGAGCGAGGAACGTCAGGCCGCGCGCGGCCGTCGCAGGGTCGGCGGCGGGCTTGGTCGCGCCCCACTTGCCGAAGTCGTACTCGCCGAGCCGCGCGCCCAGCGCCGCTTCGACCGCATCCCAAACGACGTCTTTCGCATCCGGCACGACCACCTTGGCAGTGGCGGGCCAGCCCGCCGTGCCGGTTGCCGCGAGCGCCCCGTAGTTGCGCAGGTCGACGGCCGAGCGCACTGATTCACCAGTGCCGATCAGGAGCACCGCCGGGTAGGCGCCTACGCCGTACAGCGTCAGCGTCTCGCCCGCCGCGCCCTTGAACTTCGCGAGCGCGATGGCGGCCGTGATCGCGCCGTCGGCAGCGCGGTCGATGTCCTGCGCGAGTCCTGTGAGCGCGCCGTCCTTGCCGACCGGCAGCACGAGCAGGCCCGCCGCCGGTCGCTCGGCTGGCGCGAAATCGATCGGGCGCGGCGCCGCGCTGGCCGCGGTCGACAGGAGCAAGGCCAGCAGCAAGGTGGGGGTGGTCGGCATCTGCATCGAAACGCTCCGGCGGGTCGTGGGATCGACCCAATCTCGGAAAAATCCGGCGCTATGTCCAGCGCGTTTTCAACGCCGCCAGCAGCGCCGCCAACAGTGGCCCAGGATCGGCGACGCCCGCGGTGTCGAGTTCGAGCGCATGGGCCCGCTCGAACGGCAGCAGTGCATGCTCCCGCTGCAGTTGCTGCGCGAGCACGTCGGGGGTGGCCTCGGAAGGATCGTGGCCCGCGGCCGCTCGCGCCGCGACGCGTCGCTGCAGTTCCGCGCGCGGCGCGCGGCAGGCGATGATCAACACTCGACAGCCGAGTTCGGCGGCCAGCGCGAAGAACGGGCGCCGACGTGCCGGCTCGAGGAAGGTCGCGTCGACGATCACGTGCCGATGCGCGCTGAGTGCGTTGCGCGCGCAGTCCAGCAGCCTGAGGTAAGTCTGGTCGTTGACGTCGCTGGCGTAGGCACCACCGTCCACCGGCGAATCGGTGGCGCTGTCGCGGTGCAGGCCGAGGACGCGCCGCCGTTCGACGTCGGACCGGACGCGGATCGCAGGCAGCACTGGCACGGCCGCGGCGCTGAGCCACGATTTGCCCGACCCGGACACGCCATGCATCAGCATCAGCACCGGTTCCCTGGGGCTTGCCAGCCTGGTCGCGGTGTCGAGCCTCGCGGCGAGCTGCGTTGCGGCCGCCGCGCGCAGTTCCGGGCGCACCGCGCCGTGCATCTGCAACGCGTCGATCTTGGCCCGCACCAGCGCGCGGTGGACCGCGTAGACATCCAGGACCTGCAGCAACCCGTAGTCGCCGCCATGACTGCAGTAACGATCCAGCAGCACCGCGGCCAGGTCGGTTCGGCCCTTCGATTCCAGATCCATGTACAGGAAGGCGAGATCCAGCGCGACATCGCCACGGCGCAGCGCGGCATCGAACTCGAGTCGATCGAAGGGCGTCAGTCGACCGCGCCAGCGCAGGATGTTGCGCGCGTGCAGGTCGCCATGGCCCTCGCGCACGCGGCCCGCGGCCTTGCGCGCGGCGAGCAGCGGCTGCAGCGCCGCAAAGCGGGCGTCGAGCCAGTCGCGCAACTCCGCGACACGTGTTGCGCTGGCGGCGTCGCACAGCGCGATCAGTTCGTCCGCATTGTGCAGCAGCAGCCGGCGCACCTGCTGCGGCTCACCTTCGGCCGCGGCGTGCTCCACCGCCGGCTCGCTGGCGTGGAAGTCGGCGAGCAGTGTGGCGAGCTCGGCGATCTCGTCGGCCCGCACATCGCCCGCGGCCAGCAGTGCCGCCAGTTCCTGCGAGCGATCGAACTGGACCATGCGCACGGCGTAGTCGACGACAGGCCCGCTGCCGAAGCAGCGCAGGCGGTCACCGGATTGCCGCAGCGGCACCACGTCGAGATACAGGTCTGGCGCGAGGCGGCGGTTCAGCGCCAGCTCGGCTTCGCACAGGCTGCGACGCGCCTCGAGCGTCGTGGCGTCGATGAACTCGAAGCGAACGGGCTTCTTGATCTTGTATGCGTAGTCGCCCGTCAGAATGATCCACGACAGGTGCGTCTCGACGGTCTCGAGGCCGCGGACCGGGTGCTCGAAAGAACCCGCATCGAAGCGCGGCGCGGCGGCCGGGTCGATTTTCATCGCCTGCGGCCGCGATCGCAGCGTGTCGTGCAGTGGCTTTTCATGCTTCGCGGCCCGGCGGGTTGGCGCGCTCGATCATCGGCGGCGCAGCACCGGCCGACAATACGCACGACCCCCTAGAGCGGGCCGGGCGGCCAGCGCAACATAGTTCGTTACTTTGTTACACTGGTGGCGCGCAGCCCGGGAACACGGCTGCAGGGAGGCTCCGCGTGCTGCAGGCGATCGACCTTCACAAGCGCTATGGCGACGTCGTCGCGCTCGAGTGCCTGAACCTCACGGTGCAACCCGGCGAGGTGTTCTGCATGCTGGGCGCGAACGGCGCCGGCAAGACCACGACGATCAACCTGTTCCTGGACTTCGTGCCGCGCACCAGCGGGCGCGCGCTGATCTGCGGTCTCGATGTGGCCGAGCAGCCCCTCGAAACCAAGGCACTGCTCGCCTACATTCCCGAAGTGGTCAGCCTGTATCCGGCGCTTACCGGGTTCGAGAACCTGCGCTATTTCTCGCGGCTCGCGGGGCTGCGCCTCGCGGAGCCCGACATGGCGGCGCTCGCCGACCGTGTCGGTCTCGCGCGCGCGGCCTTGCAGCAGCGCGTCGGCGCTTACTCCAAGGGCATGCGGCAGAAGCTCGGGCTCGCGATCGCCCTCGCGCGGCGTGCGCAGGTGCTGCTGATGGATGAGCCGCTGTCGGGGCTCGATCCGAAGGCCGCCAACGAGTTCACGGGCCTGCTGCGCGACGTCGCCGCAGGCGGCGTCGCAGTGCTGATGACCACGCACGACCTGTTTCGCGCGCGTGAGCTGGCCAGCCACATCGGGATCATGGCGCGCGGCCGACTGGTCGAGCAGCTGCGCGCCGACTCCGTCGACCCGGCGCGCCTCGAGGAGCTGTACCTCGCGCACATGAGGGACTGGACATGATCGGCGTCATCGTCCGGCGCGAGCTGACCGACTGGCTGCGCGACGGCCGCCTGCGCTGGCTCGGCGCCGGCTGTGTCGCGTTGCTGCTGGTCGTCGCGCTGGTTGGTTGGCAGTCCACCCTCACGCAGGTCGAGGATCGCCGCGCCGCCGTCGAACGCGAGACCGGCAATTTCCTCGGCCAGGGCGCCAAGAACCCGCACGCAGCCGCGCACTTCGGCCAGTACGCATTCCGTCCGGTGCTACTGCCGGCGGCGATCGATCCGGGTGTCAGTCCGTGGATGGGCTCGATGGTCTGGATGGAGGCGCACCGCCGCAATCTCGCCGAGTTCCGGCCCGCGGAGGACGGCGCCGGCCAGCGGCAGTCGACGGGCCTGTCGGTGGCCTGGGTGCTGCAGAACGTCGTGCCGCTGCTCGTCATCATGCTCGGCTTCGCCGCGGTCGCGGGGGAGCGCGAGCGCGGCACGCTGGCGCTGCTGCTCGCGCAGGGCCTGCGGCTGCGCACGCTCGCGCTCGGCAAGGGCGTGGCGGTGTTCGCCGCGACCTCGTTGCTGTTGCTGCCCGTCGTGCTCGTGATCCTCGGCCTGTACCTGTTCACGCCGACCGCCGTCGAAGCCGAGGGCGCGGCGGCGCGCCTCGGCTGGATGGGCTTCGCGCACGCGCTGTACCTCGCGAGCTTCGTCGGCATCGCGGCCTGCGCGTCGCTGCTCGCGCGTGATGCGCGCACGGCGCTGTTCACGTTGCTGCTGGCCTGGGTCGTGCTCGTCGTGCTGGTACCGCGGCTCGCGACCGACGTTGCCGCCGTGCGGCATCCGGTTCCGGCAGCGACCGAGTTCTGGGATGCGATCAAGCGCGGCGAGGGCGGTGCCGAACAGCCGGGCGCTCGCCCCGAGGAGCGCGCGGCGCGGTTGCGCGAGACGGTGGCCGCGGAGCTGCTGGCGCGCTATGGCGTCGCGCGGATCGAAGACCTGCCGGTGAACTTCACCGCCGTCTATTTGCAGCGGCTGGAGGATGCCGACGCGCCCGTCATCGATCACGTCTACGGCAAGCTGTGGGCGGCGCAGGAGCAGCAGCGGGCGCTGCGCAGCCTCGCCGGGCTGTTCTCGCCGACGGTGCCGCTGCGCGAGTTGTCGATGGCGCTAGCGGGCACCGATCCGCATGCGTTGCGCCATTTCGGCGATGCGGCAGAAGTGCATCGCCGGCAGCTCGTCGCCGAGCTCAATGGCACGCAGGCCCGCGATGGCGCGGGTACCCCGTTCTATGTCGCGCCTGCCGACACCTGGCAGCGCATGCCGCAGTTCCACTACGAGCCACCCGTGGTGTCCGAAGTGCTGGCGCGGCATCGCCTCGACCTGGCGCTGCTCGCGCTCTGGGCGCTGCTGCCGCTGCTGGCGGCTGGCGTGCTCGCCGCGCGGCGCCGGGACGCCCGATGAGCAGCGCGCTGCTCGCGCGCGAGTGGGCGCTGCTGCGCGGCGAACGCGGCTTCGGCGTCGCGTGCCTGCTGGTGCTGCTGCTGTCCGGCTATGCGGTCTGGAGCGGCGCGCGCTGGCAGGCGGAGCGCTGGCTCGACCATCAGGCCGGCATCGCGCTCGCGGCGGAGGCGGTGGCGCGCGAGGCGGAGCAACTTGCGGCGATCGAACGCGGTGAATTGCCGATCGCCGCGGCGGCGGGGGCCGGCCTGCCGCACGTCGTGCGCACCGAGCTCGCGTTGCCGCCGCGCGCGCTCGCGGGCGTGGCGATCGGCGAGGCGGAGCTGCGCCCGACGCGGGCGACCATCAGCGCCACGACGCGCGCGCACGAGATGTTCCGCTTCCAGGAAGTCGACAATCCGATCCTGCTCGGCTGGGGCCGCTTCGACCTGGCGTTCCTCGTGGTCTTCCTGCTGCCTTTGCTGGTCGCAGGCTTCAGCTGCACGGTGCTCTCGACCGATCGCGCCAGCGGCACGCTGCGCCTCGTGCTGTCGCAGCCGGTCGGGGCCGGCCGGTTGGCGGGCGCGCGCGTGCTGTTGCGCGGCGGCCTGCTGACGCTGCTCGCCGCAGCGGGCGCGACCCTGGGCTGGGGCGTCGCCGGTACCGCGTCCGTGCCGCCGGCGGCGACCGAGCTCGCGATGCTGGCCGGCGTGATCCTCGCCTACGGTGCCTTCTGGTGCGCGCTCGCGCTGTGGGTGGTGTCGCTCAATCGCAGCTCCGAGCACAACGCGCTCGCGATGGTGCTTATCTGGACGCTGCTCGTGCTGGTGCTGCCGGCGCTGATCACGCTGCTCGCGCGCGAGTGGAGTCCCGTGCCGTCGCGGCTCGAGTACATCACCGTCGCCCGTGAAGCCGAGAATGCCGCGAACGCGCGCGGCCGCGAGCTGCTGTCCGGCTACCTGCTCGATCACCCCGAACTCGAAGCGACGCGCAGCGATGCGGTCGCGCCGTTCATCAAGACTTTCGTGCTCGTGCAGCGCGAAGTCGAGCAGGCGGTTGCGCCCATCGTCGCGCGTTACGCCGCCGCCGAACTCGCGCAGCGGCGCCTGGGCGATGCCTTGCGCTGGGTCTCGCCGCGCGACCTCGCCGAGCGGGCGCTGCTGCAGGTAGCCGGCAACGACCCGGCGCGTTTTGCCCGGTTCGAGGCTCAGGCCCACCGCGTGCGGGCCGATTGGCTGGCCGCCGTGGAACCGCCGATCATCGCGGGTCGCCGACTCGCCGCCGGCGAGTATGGACGGCTGCCGCGGCCCACCTTCGAGGAGCCGCCGCCGGCGACGTTGGCGCGGGGTGCCCTGCAAACCCTGGCGTTGCTGGCGGCCTTCACGCTCCTGGCTGGTTTTGCTGCAGCGCGCAATTTCCGGCGCTTCTCACCGGCGTCCGAGTGCTAGCCCGAGCCGCGGCCCCGCAACAGGCTTTGATGCCGCCCGACAGCCGTGCTACGATACTTGAGATTGTCTTCCGTCCGTATCGGACTGCACGCCCCTTCGTGGCGCGTCCTGCTCGAGTCGCAACGCCTGCCAATCAGGTGTCAGGATATCTGGCTCGCTGTCAGCCGCAACACGGCTCCCTAACGATCCAATTCCTCCTGTCATTCACATCGTTAGTTGTCATAGAGAGACTTGTTACATGGCTAAGATTTATGTCGGCAACCTGCCGTTTTCCGCTACCGAAGACCAGGTGCGCGCGCTGTTCGCCCAGCACGGCACCGTAGAGTCGGTTGCCCTCCCCAACGATCGCGAGACCGGTCGCCCCCGCGGCTTCGGCTTCGTCGAGATGAGCTCGGCCGATGCGGCCCGCGCTATCCAGGCCGTCAATGGCCAGGACATGGGCGGTCGTGCGCTGCGCGTCAATGAAGCGCAGGACAAGCCCCGCGGCGGTGGCGGCGGCGGCGGCGGTGGCCGTGGCGGCTACGGTGGCGGCGGCGGCGGTGGCCGTGGCGGCTACGGTGGTGGTGGCGGCGGCGGCGGCGGACGCTGGTAAGCGGCCTCCCGCGTGGCGAAAGTCAACTTCCGCCAGCAAAAGAGGCAGAAGGAACTGGCGCGTAAAGCCCGCCAGTCCGAGCGCCTCGCGCGTCGCGGCGAACGCTCCAGCGATGGAGCGTCCGCCGTGGACGCGGCGCCGGCTGCGGTGCCGGCGCCTGACGGCAGCTCGACTTGAGCCGCCCGTCGCGACAGGGACCGGCCACCAGTCAACTCGAGCGCCTGCGGCAAGATGCCGCCAGAGCAGCGCCGCTGCGACAGCTGTATCCCCAGCTGGCTGAGGTGCGCGTCGAGTTCGAATTCCAGGACGGCACTACGCGGTCGCCGTCCCCCCAGTCTTTTACGTATTTTCCGGCGGCGCGCGGATTCTTCCGCTATGCCTGCCCCTGTCACGGCTGCAGCGGCGAATTCGATTTGTCCGCGCATGTCGCGGAGCTCGCGACGCGTTCCAGCTCGGCACCGCGCAGTCGCCGTGTGAGCGTGTCGTGCACTGGCCAGCGCGCCCGCGACGTCAACACGCGCATCGACTGTCCGATCTGTGCCCGGGTGCGTGTCAGCACCACTCTGCGACCTGCGGACTGACGCCCGTGGTGCAGCAGGAAATCATCCTTGACCATCGCGCTCGTCTCGAGCAGCTGCAGCAGGAAGCCGCGCAGCGCCGCCAGCGCGCGCTGGTCGATCAGCGCTCCCCGGACAATTCGCCCGACACCCGCGTGCGGATCTGGGAACGGCTGCACCAGGTGCGCCTGCCCCGCGATCCGGTGCATCCCATCCTGCGACAGGTCGCCGAGCAGACGGCCCTGACGCTCGATCAGGTGCGGCAGGTCCAACTGTCGCGACTGCCGCAAGGCATCCCGGCCCCCCCGCCGGCCTGAGCCGCCGCGGAGCGCCGGTTCTGGCGGCACCGGGGTTTCGGGTACTATTCGCCGCTTCGCGTCGCTGCCTCCCGATCCGGCGGCGCCTGTTACGGACGAGGTAGCGATGTCTCTGACCATTGGTGTTCCCCGCGAGAGCTTCGCGGGCGAGAAGCGTGTGGCCACCGTTCCCGAGGTGGTCGAAAAGCTGATCAAGCTCGGCTTCGCGGTCCGCGTCGAGTCCGGCGCTGGCGCCGCCGCGAATTTCGACGACGCCGCGTACGTGGCGGTGGGCGCGAGCATCGCTGCGAACGCCGCCGAGGTCTATTCGACGGCCGACATCGTGTTCCGCGTGCGGCCGCCGACCCCTGCCGAAGTCGGCCAGCTGCGCGAAGGCGCGACGCTGATCGGCTTCATCTGGCCGGCGCAGAACCCCGAACTGATGCAGCAGCTCGCGGCCCGCAAGGCCACCGTGCTCGCGATCGACTCGCTGCCGCGGCAGCTGTCGCGCGCGCAGAAGATGGACGCGCTGACCTCGATGGCGGGCGTCAGCGGTTATCGCGCCGTCATCGAAGCGGCGCACGCCTTCGGCCGTCCGTTCAATGGTCAGGTCACGGCGGCCGGCAAGATTCCGCCCGCGAAGGTGTTCATCGCCGGCGCTGGCGTCGCGGGCCTTGCGGCGATCGGCGCCGCGGCGAACCTGGGCGCGATCGTGCGCGCGAACGACACGCGCGCCGAAGTCGCTGACCAGGTGGTCTCGCTCGGTGGCGAGTTCGTCAAGGTCGACTACGAGGAAGAAGGCTCGGGCGGCGGCGGCTACGCCAAGGTCATGAGCGAGGGATTCCAGGCCGCGCAGCGCGCGATGTATGCGAAGCAGGCGCGCGAAGTCGACATCATCATCACGACCGCGCTGATCCCGGGCAAGCCGGCGCCGCGGCTGATCACGGCCGAGATGGTGCAGACCATGAAGGCCGGCAGCGTCATCATCGACATGGCGGCCGAGCAGGGTGGCAACTGCGAACTGACGGTCCCGGGCGAAGCCGTCGTGCGCCATGGCGTGACGATCGTCGGCTACACGGATCTCGCGAGCCGGCTCGCGCGGCAGTCGTCGACGCTGTATGCGAACAACCTGCTGCGGCTCACGGAAGAGTTGTGCAAGACCAAGGACGGCCAGATCAACGTCAACTTCGACGACGACGCGATCCGCGGCCTGACGGTCATCCGCAATGGCGAAGTGACCTGGCCGCCGCCGCCGTTGAAGGCGCCGGCGCCGCCGCCGCAGGCGAAGGCTGCCGCCGCGGCCACCGCCCCGGCCAAGAAATCCGGTGGTCATGGCGCCAGCGCTGAACCCGCCTCGGCCGGCACGCTCGCCGTGCTGTTCGGCGGCGGTGCGCTGCTGTTCTGGCTGATCGGCGCCTACGCGCCGGCCTCTTTCGTCGCGCACTTCACGGTCTTCGTGCTGGCGTGCTTCATCGGCTACATGGTCGTCTGGAACGTCACGCCGTCGCTGCATACGCCGCTGATGAGCGTCACGAACGCGATCTCGAGCATCATCGCCGTCGGAGCGCTGGTGCAGGTGGCGCCACCGCTGACGGGCGCGGGCGCGGATCGGCCCAGCACGCTGATCCTCGGCCTGTCGGTCGCGGCGCTCGTGCTGACCGCCGTCAACATGTTCGGCGGCTTCGCCGTCACGCGTCGCATGCTTGCGATGTTCCGCAAGTAAAGGGTCGCAGGCATGTCAGACAATCTCTCCACGATCGCTTACGTCGGCGCCGCCATCCTGTTCATCATGAGCCTCGGCGGGCTGTCGCATCCCGAGACGGCGCGGCGCGGCAACCTCTACGGCATGCTCGGCATGCTGATCGCCGTGCTGGCGACGGTGCTCGGACCGCGGGTCACCGCTGCAGGCCTGCCGTGGATCATCGGCGCGCTCGCCGTCGGCGGCGCGATCGGCCTGTATGCGGCCCGCAAAGTGCAGATGACGCAGATGCCGGAGCTGGTCGCGCTGATGCACAGCCTGGTGGGTCTCGCGGCCTGCTTCGTCGGCTTCGCGAGCTACGTCGATACGTCCATCGTTTACGAGGGCGCCGAGAAAACCATCCATGAAGTCGAGATCTACCTCGGCATCCTGATCGGCGCCGTGACGTTCTCGGGCTCGGTCATCGCGTTCGGCAAGCTGTCCGGCAAGATCGGTGGCAAGCCGCTGCTGCTGCCGGCGCGTCACTGGCTGAACCTGGTCGGCTTGCTGGTCGTGATCTGGTACCTCGTGCAGTTCCTGCAGGCGCCGAACGTCGACGCCGGCATGCTGCCGCTGCTCGTGATGACGGTCATCGCGCTGCTGTTCGGCATCCACATGGTCATGGCGATCGGTGGCGCGGACATGCCGGTCGTCGTCTCGATGCTGAACAGCTACTCGGGCTGGGCGGCAGCGGCGACGGGCTTCATGCTCGCGAACGACCTGCTGATCGTCACCGGCGCGGTGGTCGGCTCCTCTGGCGCGATCCTGTCGTACATCATGTGCCGCGCGATGAATCGCCAGTTCCTTAGCGTCATCGCCGGCGGTTTCGGCACCGGCGGCGGCGCGACGCCTGCGCCCGCCGGCGGCGAGCAGCCGCAGGGCGAAGTCACCGCGATCAGCGCCGTCGAGACAGCCGAACTGCTGCGCAGCTCGAAGAGCGTGGTGATCGTGCCAGGCTACGGCATGGCCGTCGCGCAGGCCCAGCACACCGTGTTCGAGATCACCAAGCTGCTGCGCGATGCGGGCGTGAACGTGCGGTTCGCGATCCACCCGGTCGCGGGGCGCATGCCCGGGCACATGAACGTGCTGCTCGCGGAAGCCAAGGTGCCGTACGACATCGTGCTCGAGATGGACGAGATCAACGATGACCTCCCGTCGACCGACGTCACGATGGTGATCGGCGCGAACGACATCGTGAATCCTGCCGCGCAGGATGACCCGTCCAGCCCGATCGCCGGCATGCCGGTGCTCGAGGTGTGGAAGTCCAAGACGTCGATCGTCATGAAGCGTTCGATGGCTTCCGGCTACGCCGGCGTCGACAATCCGCTGTTCTTCAAGGAGAACAACCGGATGCTGTTCGGCGACGCGAAGAAGATGCTCGACGAGGTCATGGCGGCGCTGAAGGCCTGAGCACCTTGCGCGGCTGAATACGATGCACGGCTGAGCAGCGTGTGCGACCGCGCACGGCCGGTCGGGGTGGTGCCGCCGCTCGAACCGCAGCCTGGAGGCCCGAGCATGTCTGACGGTTCGTCGACCGATGCGCCGATCAACGCTGCGGACCTGCTGCGCCTGCTCGAGTTGCTGCGCGCCGTCGATGCGGACCGCGGACTGCTCGCGCAGATCCCGGCCGAGCAGCGCGTCGAGTTGCTGCAGCTCGCCGGCCGCGTGACGAAGCCTGATCGCAAGGCGCTGCGCAAGATGGCGAAGGCGTTCCGGCGCGCGGATCGGGCCGCCGCACAGGCCGCGGATCGCACGCTGCTCGATCAGACCGGGCTGCGCCAGCAGCGTCGCGCCGCCGTCTATGCGCCGCTGTGGCTGCCGCCGCCGACGTCCGAGGAAGCCGCGCCGCTGTCACCCGAACCGGCGTTGCGACCGGCGTTGAACAGCGCCCGCAACTGCTATTGCTGCAAAGCCGAGTACTCGACCCCGCACCGCTACTACGATTCCATGTGCGTGCCCTGCGGCGATTTCAATTACGCGAAGCGTGAGCAGACGGCAGACCTGCGTGGTCACTACGCGCTGGTCACCGGCGCGCGCGTCAAGATCGGCTACCAGGCTGCGCTGAAACTGCTGCGCGCCGGCGCGCACGTGATCGTGACGACGCGCTTTCCGGTGGACGCGGCCGCCCGCTATGCCGGCGAGGCCGACTACGCCGCGTTCCGCGACCGCCTGCAGATCCACGGCCTCGACCTGCGCCACACGCCCAGCGTCGAGATCTTCGCGCGCGCACTGCAGGAGCAGCTGCCGCGGCTCGACTACGTGCTCAACAACGCCTGCCAGACGGTGCGCCGCCCGGCTGGCTGGTTCCGCCACCTGCTCGACGCCGAATCGCAACCGGTGGATTCGCTGCCGGCTGCATGGCGCGGCACGCTCGCGGCGCACGCGGAACTGTGTCGCGGCGTCACTGACGCCGCGCTGCCGGCATCAGGCGCGTTGCCGGCGCTCGAATCGCTGCCCGCATTGCGTGAATTGCCGGCCGCCTGCGGCCTGATGCACAGCGCCGCCCTGTCGCAGCGGCGCTATCTCGACGAGGATTTCCAGGGCGGCGAGGCGCTGTTTCCTACCGGGCGCTACGACGCCGACCTGCAGCAGGTGGACCTGCGCGACACCAACAGCTGGCGCTTGCGGTTGCACGAAGTGCATACCGCCGAGCTGCTCGAAGTGCAGCTGATCAACGCGATCGCGCCCTACACGCTGAACGCGCGGCTCAAGCCGCTGATGATCGCGACCGCTGGCGCGCACAAGCACATCGTCAATGTCAGCGCGATGGAAGGGCAGTTCTACCGCACGACGAAGACCGACAAGCACCCGCACACGAACATGGCGAAGGCCGCGCTGAACATGATGACGCGGACCAGCGCGCCGGACTACGTGCGCGACGGCATCCACATGAACGCCGTCGACACGGGCTGGGTCACCGACGAAGACCCGGCCACGCACGCCGCGCGCAAGGCGGAACTCGGCTTCGCGCCGCCGCTCGATGTGCTCGATGGCGCGGCGCGCATCGTCGACCCGATCTTCGAAGGCTGGCGCACCGGCCAGCATGTCTGGGGTCAGTTCCTGAAGGACTATCGCCCAGCTCCGTGGTGAGCAGCGCCGTGGTGAGCCGGGCCGTGGTGAGCGTCGCCGCGTCGCGAGGCGACACAACCGTCAGCGCGCGGCGATCTCCGCGAGCGTGCGGGCGTACGATTCTTCCGTGTGGCGCTGCTCGAGCTCCGTGCGCCGCTGGTTCGCGACCTGGAACAGCCGGTCGAACAGCGACTGCCGCCACGCCTCGCGCGAGCGCAACAACTCGTCATCGAGCTCCAGCGACTCGATTTCCTGCGCGAGCGGGATGCCGTGGCGAGCCGCGATGATTTCGGCGGAATCGAGGCGCTCGCGCAGCACGGTCAGTTCCTGCGCCAGCACGAGGATCATCGACATCGAGTCGTCGACGCCGGGAGTGGGGTAGAACTCGGGGCGCTTGCCACGCACCGTGCGCGGCAGAACGACGCTCTCATCCTTGAGCTTGACTGTTGCTTCCATGCGCCGAATAGTAACAGAGAGGCACGCGCAGCCAGGACGGCGCGCGGTTCCAATACTGGAATATGCCTTTTTCGCAAGGATGCATCCCATGACCGAGCCGGTTTTGAACGTCTTTCAGCAGGCGAGCCATCCGCTGCTGCCCGTCGCGTCCCACACAGAGCGCAGCCGCCAGGAATTTTCCAAATCGCTGCGTGGTTATGTGCAGCAGAGCCTGCTGCCGGGCCTGACGCCGCTGTATCGCAAGACCGCGACGGATGCCGCCCGCGAAGGCGTGCCGTTGACCGACCGGCACGCGATCCGCGAACGCATGGCGCGTGAGCCGTACTTCCAGTCCTACGCGGCGACGAACCGCGTGGCGCAGGAACTGATGTGGGCGTCAGTCATCGACAGCATCGAGCGCGACATGCCGCGACTGTCGGCCGAAGCCGCGCGGCTCGAGGGCAGCGTCGGCAGCCTTGCGCTCGACCCGTCGCTCGAGGTGCCGCGCTACGTGTCCGCGCTCGACATCCACTGCATGCCTGGCGGTTACGCATCGATGGCGGATCGCGAGCAGCTCGCAGCCGGCGCGCTGTACGACCGCGGTGTCTATCTCTACGCCATGGGTTACGTCGGGCCGTTCAACGACGACATGGGGCGCTCGGTCTGCAATTACCTCGTGCGCAAGATGAGCGGCTTCAAGCCGAAGCGCATCCTCGACCTCGGCTGCACCGTGGGCCACTCGACGCTGCCCTACAAGGAATACTTCCCGGACGCCGAGGTCTGGGGCATCGATGTCGCCGCGCCGCAGGTCAGGTATGCGCACCTGCGCGCCGCAGGCCTCGGTGTCGATGTGCACTTCGCGCAGATGAATGCCGAGCGGACCGCCTTCGCGGACGACCATTTCGATCTCGTCGTCAGCCATATCCTGCTGCACGAAACCTCGGGCCGGGCGATGCCGAAGATCTTTGCCGAATGCCACCGCCTGCTCGCGCCGGGCGGCGTGATGATCCACGCCGATCTGCCGCCGTTCGACCAGATGGACCCGTTCACGCAGTTCATCCTCGACAACGAAACGCACTACAACAACGAGCCCTTCTGGGGCGCGATGCGCGAGTTCGACCAGGTCGAGCTGGCTCAGCGGGCGGGTTTCCCGGCTGACAGCATCCACTTCGACACGGCGCCGATGGCCATCATCGAGTTCGCCGCGCAGCAGGCCGCGGGCTACGACGAACAGGCTGCGCGGGCCGTGGCCGATCGGGAGTTCACCGCGGGCGAGTACGCACCCGGCGGTGGCTGGGAGGTGCTGGTGGCGCGCAAGGCCGGGTCCGCTTGATTTCTGGGTGTTCCACATGTACCTTTACAAGGAAAGGTACCTAGTGTGAACACTGAGACTCCGAACTTCGCCCCAATACGCAAGGGATTGCTGGAATTCCTGGTGCTCAGGATCGTCGGCAGCGAATGCGTCTACGTGCCCGACATCCTGCGGCGGCTCGCGTCGACGCAGTTCGCGACGCAGGAAGGCACGCTGTACCCGCTGCTGAGCAAACTGCGGCGCGACGCGCTGGTGCAGTATGAGTGGCGCGAGTCGGAGACTGGCCCGCCGCGCAAGTACTACCAGCTGACTGATGCCGGGCGTGCCTACCTCAGCTCCCTCAACGATTACTGGTCGCAGATCAACCGCACGATCGAAGACCTGGGACGACCGCCATGCAGCGAGTGATCTCCGTCAGCCTGAACCGTAATGTCTTTCACCTCGAGGAAGACGCGCATGCCCCGCTCGAGTCGTATCTCGCGCGCGCAACGCAACGCCTCGAGGCGTATCCGGATCGTGCCGAAGTCCTTGCGGATCTCGAGCAGGCGATCGCAGACCAGTGCTCGCGCAGGATGCAAGCCGGACAATCCGTGATCACGCTCGCCGAGCTGGCACCGGCGCTCGAGGAAATCGGCGAAGTGGAGATCCCTGGCGCGCCGGGCCCGCTGCCGGCCGGTGACGCCCCGTCGGCGGCTCGCGCCGCCCCTGCATCCGGCAGCGCGCTGCAGCAGATCAGCGAAGGCGCGTGGATCAGCGGCGTCTGCAAGGGCATCGCGCGAAGCAGCGGGTTGGATGTCACGCTGCTGCGCGTGATTGCCGTTGTGCTGCTGGTGTTCTCGGGCGGCGGGATGATCCTGCTGTATGCCATCCTGATGCTGCTGATTCCCTACGCGCCGCTGTCGCCGAACGCCGCGCCGCTGCCCTGGCTGCCGGCGAAGTCACGCGAGATCGTGAGCACCATCCGGGCGAAACTCGCCACCCTCACGGGCTGAGGCCTGCTCGGCGGGCGTCGCCGGGCAGTGCCGGCGCGGTCGCGCCGCGTCATCCATTCGCCACGGCGCTTCCACGCCAGCTTCACACTGCGACATCACCGTGTTCCGTTGCGCGCCTTTGCGCGATGGAGAAAAACGATGAGCTCGAGTCGCACCTGGCTGTTGTCACTGTTGATGATCGCGGCGCCGATGGCGCTGGCGCATGAGAACCACGCCACGCCCGCCGGCGATGCGCGCGGTGCTGCTGTCCCCGGTTGGTGGAAGGGCAACACCCACACCCACACCTGGTGGAGCGACGGCGACAGTCCGCCGGAAACGGTGTCCGGCTGGTATCGGGATCGCGGTTACCACTTCCTCGTGCTCAGCGACCATAACCGGATGCAGGAGGGCGAGCTCTGGTATCCGGTGAACACGGACGCCAAGCGAACCGCGCTGCAGCAGTACGTCGCGAACTACGGCCGAGATTGGGTCGAAACGCGCGAGCGTGAGGGCGTCACCGAAGTGAAGCTCAAGACCCTCGATGAATTCCGCACGCTGTTCGAGCAGAAGGACCGCTTCATTTTCATCCGCGGGATGGAGATCACCGACCGGCACCATCAGCATCCCGTGCACTTGAACGGCGTGAACCTCGAACGCGCGATCATTCCGCAAGGCGGCGACAGCGTCGCGCAGATGCTGCAGAAGAACATCGACGCCGTGGTCGAGCAGGGGCGCCGCTCCGGTCGGCCGATGTTCGCGCACGTCAATCACCCGAATTTCTACTACGCGATCACGGCGGAAGACCTGGTGGAACTCGACCATGCGCCCGGCGATGGCTTCGTCGAGGTCTACAACGGACACTCGGGAGTGCGCAATGACGGCGACGAGTTTCACCCCTCGACAGAACGGATGTGGGACCTCGTGCTCGCGCGCCGACTGGGAGAGCGGCAGACGTCGGTGATGTTCGGCGTGGCCACGGATGACGCGCACGAGTACACGGAGTGGGGCCTGCGCAAGGTGAATCCCGGGCGCGGCTGGGTGATGGTGCGTGCGCCGCGCCTGACGCCGGACACGATCACCGCCGCGATGAAGCGCGGCGACTTTTACAACAGCACTGGCGTCACGCTGAAGCAGCTCGACATCGGGCCGAATGGCATCGACATCGAAGTGCTGCCGGAACCAGGCGTCGAGTACCTGATCGAGTTCATCGGCACGAAGCGCGGCACCGACCTGCGCGGCCGGGCCGCGCCCACGCCACCTGCCGACGCGCCCGGACGGACTTCGCTGGTCTATAGCAATGAGATCGGCGCAGTGCTGGCCACTGCGAAAGGTGTTCGCGCACGCTACGCCGTCAAGGGTGACGAGATCTACGTGCGCGCACGCGTGACGTCGTCGCGGCTGCATCCGAATCCGTTCGCCGCGGGCGATCGCGAGATGGCATGGACGCAACCGGTCGTGGTTCCGGTGAAATAAATAGTTCAGGCGAACGTCACAGTTAGATCAACGCAGTGTCACACCGCGGGTTGTTAATGCGTGTCTCGGCGCCGCAGCGCGGCGCCGAGACAACGACAACAAGCAGCCAGGGTGACCACAATGAAGAAACGCATTTTTGCGGGGGCGCAGGCCCTCGCATGGGGCGCGATCGTCGCGCTGTTCGCGACGGCGATGCCTGCCGGCGCGCAGGAAAACACCGCCGCCGCAGACGCTGAGCGCGACGCGGCCGCTGACGGCCTCGCCGAGGTCAAGATCGAGGGGCGGCGCGTCACCGAGGAGATGTCGCAGACGGCGTACGAGGCCGCGAAGTTCGGCATCCAGGTCCAGCTGATCACCGCTGACGAGATCGACACCGGCGGCTTCACGAACTTCGGCGAGCTCGCCTCCGGCCTGATCCGGGGCGCCAACATCGGCTATTCGCCTGACGAAGGCGAGTTCACGATTCGCATCGACGGCGGCTCGGATCGCGACACGCTGCTGCTGCTCGACGGCATTCCGACCTTCGACCGCGGTACGCCGCTCGAAGATCTGTGGGGGGCGACCGCAATCGACCCGCGCATGATCCAGAGCGTCGAGATCCTGCGCGGTGGCCAGAGCCTCTACTACGGCGGCAACGGCGGCCTGGGCGTCGTTACGGTGCGCTACAAGGAGCCCGGCGACGAACAGAAGGGCGAGTTCGGCGCTTACTGGGGCTCGTTCAAGACCCGTGAAGTCTACGGCAACGTGTCGTATCCGATCGACGCCGCAGGCGACCACAGCGTGATGTTCTATGGTCGTTCCTACGAGAGCGATGCGCATGAGCTGTTCAGCATCGACGCGTACAACGACGTCGTGCTGGAGCTGGGTGGTCGGCACGACTTCCCGTACACCTACAACCTGATCGGCAGCAAGTATCGCTGGCGGATGAACGATGTGTCGACGCTGCGCCTCGGGGTCGAGCTCGCCACGGTGGATTTCCGCGACTCGTTCCCGAACGACCATATCTTCAACCTCAACTACACCGAGTATCCGAAGTTCAACGCGGCGTTCACGACCGAATTCACGGATCGCATCAGCTTCGAGGCAGAAGCCTTCTACCAGGCGCCCAAGCTCAAGAACTCCGAAGTCGATGCGCAGATCTGCCGCATCCCGCAGAGCGTTCTGAACCCGGCCAACGGCCGTCCGTTCACCGTCGCGTCGCAGTTCGAGGCCTATGCGGCGGCCAACGGCTTGCCGATTGGCTGTGTGACGAATCCCGAGACCAGCCCGAAGGGAGATCGGACCTCGCGCGACGGCTTCTACGTCGACGCCAATGGCCGGATCCTCGGTACGCTGCAGAATCCGTTCCGGATCGGCGACGGCATGGGCTTCGTGATCCAGACGGTCGCGGGCCAGGGCACGGGCATCCCCGTCAAGGGCTTCGGCGAAGGCACCCAGTTCGAAGCGGGCTACAAGGAATACGGCGTCAACGCGCGGACCAAGTTCCGCTGGACCGAAAACTTCGAGACGGTGGTCGGCGTGCAGAACGTCACGACGCAGGACGACTCCGCCTCGGTCTACGGCGTGTCGGACCAGAAGATCGAGTCGACCGGCATCTATGCGGACCTGCGAGCCAATTTCGACTTCCTCGAGGGCACGTCGGTCTCGCTGGCGGGGCGGCAGGACTTCAACAACATCTTCGACGACACCTTCATCTGGCGCGCGAGCGTGCGGCAGGAGTTTCCGCGCGGCTACTACTTCCGCGGCAGTGCGGGCACCTCGTACGCGAACCCGCGCTCGCAGGAACTCGGCTTGTTCGGCAACACGGTCAACAATCCTTCGTTGAAGACACAGGAGGTCGAGACATTTGGTCTGGGCGCCGGCATCAACGGTGAGTTCCGCGGCGGTACGTTCAACATCGAACTCGGCATGTTCGATACCGAAATCTCGAACCTGTTCGGCAATGCGCAGATCCGCAATGTCTGCCCCGGCGTCGATCCGACCCAGGTCATCAATCCGAACATCGTCACGCCGACGGAGTTCTGCGCCGCGTTCCCGACCAGCGGCCTGTCGCCGCTCGATTCGGCGACGTTCAATACGTTGGCGAAGCAGGACATCCGCGGCTACACGCTGGATGTCTCGCTGGACCTGGACAAGTGGGAGCTGGATTTCAGCTTCACGAAGCAGGAGTCGCTGGAGCCGAATCCGATCTTCGGTCTCAGGGCGGTGCGCGCGGGCACGGGCCAGGCGCTTACCACGGTAGTGCCGGGTGAGGCGGGCGCCGATCGCTTCCGCCAGTCGGGCGAGCGGCCGGAGTGGATGGCATCGGCGCTGCTGTCCTACACGCCGAATGACCGCTGGGTCATTTCGCTGAATCCGCGCTGGCAGGGTCCGGAGTACCTGTACGTCCAGAACAACGCGGCGCGTCTGGTCGATGCCGCCGGAAATCGCACCAACCCGGACGTGAACTTCGGCGACTACTTCGTGCTGAACGCGTCCGTCCAGCACTTCATGGGCGAGGACCGCCAGCACCGCCTGATGCTGCGCCTCGTCAACGTGCTCGACGAGGATTACTGGGAGCGTGGCGGTGCGACGGACCGCGCCTTCTCGCGGGCGGGTGTGCGCGGCGAGATCGGTCCGAACAACCCTGGCTTCTTCTACACGTACGGCTGGAACGGCAAGCCGCTGTCCTACTTCCTGCAGTACGAATACAACTTCTGAGGCCAGCCATGCTCAACAGAAGACACTTCGTGCTCACCACCGGCGCGCTGCTCAGCGCGCCGGTGCTGGGCGCCGGCGCAAGCCGTTATCCGTTCACGCTCGGGGTTGCCTCGGGTTCGCCGCGTGCCGACAGCGTCGTGCTCTGGACGCGCCTGGCGCCCGAGCCGCTGCGCGGCGGCGGCATACCCGAAGGCACGGCGCTGGTTCGCTATCGCGTCTGTTCGGATGCGGCGATGCGACGCACGGTGCGTGATGGCGTCGTCGAGACGACGCACCGCAAGGCGCATGCCGTGCATGTGACCGTGCGCGGCCTCGAGCCGGGCCGTGAGTACTGGTATCAGTTCAGTTTCGGCGAGGACGACAGTCCCGTGGGTCGGACGCGGACGCTGGATCCGGCCGCCGGTGCGACGAAGCTCGCGCTGGCGAGCTGCAACTCGTACGAATCCGGGCACTTCGCGGCGTATGGCGACATGGCGCGTTGGGCGCCTGACTGCGTGATCCACGTCGGCGACTACATCTACGAAGGCGGGCCGAGTCCCGCCGTCGTGACGCGCCGGGTCGGCAACAGCGAGCGGCGCTACGAGCAGGTCCGTCAGCATGACGGCCCGGAGATCGTCACGTTGTGGGATTACCGCAATCGCTACGGGCTGTATCGCAGCGATCCGCAGCTCCAGGCAGCGCATGCGGCGAGCCCCTGGATCGTCTCGCTCGACGACCACGAGATCGACAACAACTGGGCGGGTGATGTGCCGCAGGACCCATGGGCGCAGACCCCGCTGGAGTTCAAGGTGCGCAAACTTGCCGCGCTGCAGGCCTTCTGGGAGCACATGCCGATCGAGCAGCCGCCGGAGCTGCGCGGCATCGATTCGCAGCTGCAGCTGCACGGGGCGTGGCAGTTCGGGCCGGCGCTGGTGCACCTGCTCGACACGCGCCAGTACCGCTCGGACCAGCCTTGCGGTGATGGTTTCCCCGGTCAACCGTCCTGCGACGAGCAAAAGGACCCGGCCCTGACGATGACCGGTGCGCAGCAGGAGCGCTGGCTGCTCGAATCCCTGCGCCGTTCGGATGCGCCCTTCAACGTGATCGCATCGCAGACCTGGTTCGCCCCCTATCGCTACAACGCACCGGGCGAGGTTGCGCAGGTCAACATGGATCAGTGGGATGGCTATCCGCTGCAGCGGCAGCGCATCGTGGATGCGCTGGCGGCAGGCGTCAGGAACCCGGTCGTGATCAGCGGCGACTGGCACTGTGCGGCGGCGATGCGCATCCATCGCGATCCGTGGGACTCGAAGTCGGCGCGTGTCGGGCACAACTTCTGCGGCACGTCGATCTCATCGCACTGTCCGTGGTGGGAGACGCTGGAATCGGCGAAGTCCTTCAATCCGCACGTGGACTACGTCAACGGCGCGCAGCGCGGCTACCTGCGCTTCGACGTCACGCGCGACGACTGGAAGTCGGACTTCCGCGTCGTCACGGAGCCGCGCCGCGCGGATTCGACGGTCACGAGTGCCATGGTTGTCAGCACGAAGGATCTCTGACCGCACGGCGGGGGCTCCGCATCCGCCCGTGCGGGGCCTTCCGCCCACCGCGTTTCGGCCAAGCAGGCAGGTGGGCACTGGCGTCCGGCGCGGCAAGCTGCCAGCCTCGCAGGCCTGTACAGACCTGCCTGTGAGGATTTCGCCATGCGCACGACCTTCCGCCTGCTGCTCGCCACTGCCGCCCTGCTCGCGCTGCCGGTCCAGGCCGCGCCGGACAACACCGTGCTGATCACCGGCGCCAACCGCGGCATCGGGCTTGAATTCGTGCGCCAGTACGCCGAGCGCGGCTGGGCAGTCATCGCGACGGCCCGCAAGCCGGCGGAGGCAACCGAACTGGCTGCTCTGGCGCAGCGCCATCCCGCGATTCGCGTCGAGGCGCTCGACGTAGCGAGCGTCACGTCCATCGCGGCGCTCGGCGAACGACTGAAGGGCCAGCCGATCGACGTGCTGGTCAACAACGCCGGCGTCCTCGGCGAACTGCCGCAGCAGAGCATTGGCGGCCTGGACCAGGACACGTTCGAATACGTCATGGCGGTCAACGCCTTCGGCGCCCTGAAGCTGTCGGAAACCCTGAAGCCGAATCTGCTCGCCAGCAAGCAGAAGAAGGTGTTCGCGATGACGAGCGGCCTCGGTTCCTCGGAGCTGACGGCGCGGCGCGGCGGATTCTACGCGTACCGGATGAGCAAGGCGGCGCTCAACATCGGCTTTCGCGCACTCGCGGCGGACTGGCGTGCCGATGGCATCATGGTCGGGATCATCGCCCCCGGCATGGTCGAGACCCAGCTGCTGCGGCAGTCGAACTTCCCCGGTCGCGGCATCAGCTCGCAGGAGAGCGTGACCGGGATGATCAAGACCATCGACGGCATGACGCTCGACAACAACGGCAAGGCGATCAACTACGACGGCTCCGTGATCCCCTGGTGAACGGCACCCCGCGGCGCGCCTGGCGTATCGACCGCGCGGGCTCGCTCGATCGCCTGCGTTGCGTCGATGAAGTGCTGCCGCCGCCGGCGCCGACCGAAGTGCGGCTGCGGGTCGCTGCAATCGGCCTGAACTTCGCCGACGCGTTCGCCTGCCAGGGGTTGTACTCGGCGACGCCGAGCGGTTCATTCGTGCCGGGACTCGAATGCGCCGGCACCGTCGAGGCGGTCGGCACGGACGTCACGCGCTGGCGGCCCGGCGACCAGGTGCTCGCGCTGACGCGCTTCGGCGGCTACGCGACGGCGCTCAACGTCGATGCGCGTTACCTGCATCCGGTGCCGCGGGGCTGGACGCTGGATCAGGCTGCGGCCTGGCCCGTACAGGCGCTGACCGCATGGTATGGGTTGGTGTCGCTCGGCAACGTGCAGCGGGATTCCATCGTGCTGGTGCAGTCGGCTGCGGGCGGCGTCGGCCTGCAGGCGCTGGCGCTGCTCGAACGGCTCGGCGCGCGCGCCATTGCCGTCGTCGGCAGCGACGCGAAGCGGCCGTTCCTGCGCGAGCATGGCCGGCTCGACGACGCGCGGATCATCACCCGGCAGCGGCGTGACTTCGCCGCACAACTCGATGCAGCGCTGCGCGCCGCCGGCGGCAGCGGCTTCGATATCGTGTTTGATGCCGTGCTCGGGCCCTGGTTCGAGCCGGCGTTCGCGCGGCTCGCGCCAGAGGGTCGTTACGTGCTGTATGGGGCCGCGGACTTCATGTCCGCAGGAGCGAAGCCCTCCTGGCCGCGTCTCGCCTGGCGCTGGTTGCGCCGGCCGCGACTCGATCCACTGGCGATGATCTCGGCCAATCGCGGCCTGCTCGCGTTCAATCTGATCTGGTTGTGGGAGTCGGTCAACCGGATGCCGGCCGCCTTCGCGGCGCTCGATGCGCTGGCACTGCCGCCGCCACACATCGGGGCGCGGTTTCCGTTCGACGGCGCCCGCAAGGCGCTCACGACGCTGCAAAGTGGCGCGACGACGGGCAAACTGTTGCTGACCGTCTGACGAAGCGAGGGGGAGAGACGCGTGGAGTGGTTCAAGGCATCGCTCGCGGCACTGCCGCTCGTGGTCGTGGCCGTGTGGCTCGTGATCGGATTCTTCGGCGCGCGGCTGGCAGCCCGCCCGGGCGATGCGCGCTGGAGCCTGCCGTCGCGGACCTTCCACTGGGTCATGGCCTTCGCCTTGCTCGGCACGACGGCGCTGATGTACTACGCGCAGATCTTCGAGGCGCAGGCGGAAGTCAGCGAGGCGGCGCGGCAGCGTTACCGCGAGCTGCTGTGGGTCCACAAGTCGCTCGGCCTGCTCGTGCTGTTCCTGGTCGTGTTCCGGTTCGCGTGGAATCGCTATCGCGCGCGGCCGCCACTCGCGGAGTCACTCAGCCCGGCCCAGCAGCGGCTGGCGCTGACGGCGCACTACAGCCTGTATCTGCTGATGCTGGTGATCCCGCTGCTGGGCTGGTTTGCGTCGATGGCCTACGGCGGTCGCACGAATTTCTTCGGGCTGTTCGAAATGCCGGTGCTGATCGGCAAGAACTACGACGCCGCCGTGATCTACCGCAACGGCCATATCTGGCTGGGCTGGCTGACGTTCGCGCTGCTCCTGCTGCACATCGTGGCGGCGCTGTGGCACCACTTCGTGCGCCGCGATGCGACGCTCGCCCAGATGTTACCTTGGGGGCGCCGCAAGGGCGTCTGAGCCACGGAGTAGACCATGCAACACTCGATGACGCGGGCACTGCTGTTGTGTACAGCTGTGCTGCTGCCGGCCTGCGGCGCGCAGCGCGATGCACCGGCCGACTCGACGATGGCCTACGAGGGCTCGGCGCCTGCCGTGGCATCGGCGGAGATCGGCCCCGCGGGTCGCATGGCGGCCCCCGACGCTGCGATGGCGCTCGCACCGGCACCCGCGCCCGGGCCCGCTGGGGATGCCGGGCAGGCCGCGTTGATCGCGTATTCCTATGCGACGTCGATCGAGCTGCCGGCGGAGCGCGTGCTGCTGTTGCGCGATGCACATCTGAAAGCCTGCAACGATGCCGGCGCCGGGCTGTGTCAGGTGCTGGGGGCCGCGTCGAACGCGGCCGGCGAGGAGCGCATCACCGCGGATCTGCGCCTGCGCGGTGAACCCAAGTGGCTGGCCGGGTTTCGCGAGACGCTGGTCGGCGACGTCGCCCAGTTCGACGGCCGCATCGTCGCGAACAGCATCAGCTCCGAAGACCTGACGCGGCAGATCATCGATACCGAGGCGACGCTGCGGGCCCAGACGCGGCTGCGCGATCGCCTCGAGGAATTGCTGGCAAAGCACCAGGGCAAGCTTGCCGACCTGCTCGAGGTCGAGCGGGAGCTGGCGCGCGTGCAGGGCGAGATCGATGCGCGCGCGTCGGAGCTCAAGGTCATGCGGACGCGGATCGCGATGTCGGAGCTGTCGATCGCGTATGTATCGCGTGGCGTGCTGGTCAGCGACCAGACGGCGGACCCGACGCTGCAGGCGCTGTACGACTTCCTGAACGTGGTGTCGGCGAGCTTCGCGGCGGTGATCCGCTTCGTCGCGGGCATCCTGCCCTGGCTGCTGCTGGCCCTGCCGCTGCTGTGGCTGCTGCGGCGCTGGTGGCGACGGCGCTAGGCGCCGCCGCCACCCGCTGCGCGTTCAGGGCTGCTTGACGGGCGCGGGCGTTTGCGTCCGCGCGTAGTTCTCTAGGCTCGACAGGCTGGGGTCGACCCACTTGTCGGGCGCCGTCATGTACAGCGGCCAGCGCTCCTTGACCCGCTGCGCGACGTTGGCCGGCACCCGGTCGATGCTCTTGACCGATGAGAACGTGCCGGCATAGACGATGTGGCCGGGAGTCTGGCCCATCAGCATCCACGGCAGCCACGGCGTGATGCGGTTCCACACGCCGGTGTGGGGCAGGTGGGTCAGCTTGTCGTTCTCGACGTCCTCGCGCCGGATCACGTAGCGGAACAGCTCGGAGACGCGGTTCATCGCACCGGCGCTCTCGCGCGGCCACTTCGCCGGGTCGAGCGCGTTCTTGTAGTACAGATGGATGTCCGTCGTCAGCGTGACGGTGTCGTCGTCCATGATGTTCCAGTTCAGCAGCAGCGGCCGACGCGGCGGCTTCACGGTGTTCAGGCCGCCGTAGTTCGGCGGATCCGGGAAATGATCCGAGATCACGTAGTTGAACGGGTCGTTCGCGACGTCGACGACCTTGACGCGCTCGCCGTTGTAGACGTTGGTCCACTCGTCCATCAGCTGACCGGTGGCGTAATCCTTGTAGAAGATCAGCTCGCGGCACAGGCGCTGGTAGTCGCCGTTGGGCTGCTTGATCACGCGGATGCCCGAGAACACTTCGAAGCCGAAGAGCGGCTTGACCGGTTCGTTGTCGCGCACGCCGAGCACCGTGCCCGTCACGTAACCATGCACGAACTTGCCCGGGGCCGTGTCGCCTTCGAGGCGCGCCTTGGTCTCGCGATTCCAGATCGGGTCCTTGAACTTCGCGCGCAGCTGCTCGTCGGACCAGCGATAGCGCTTGCGCGGCGAGGCGGCAGCGGCCTCGGCGGGCGCGCTGGTCGCGGCGATGCCCGCGGCGACGCCGGCAGCGGCCGTCAGCAGGTTGCGGCGGTTCAGCGACGCCGTGGCGGCGGGGGTCGAGTCATCCATGCACAGCTCCGGTGTGGGGTTTGCGGACCCAGCCTTGCCTGCCCCGTAGCGCCTGCGCAAGCCCCATGAGCCGCAACGGTCTGACGCCTTGCAAAGGTGATCGCGTGGTGGCCTGCCCAGCCGCGGGCCGGGTGCCGCAGGGCGCTTTCGCGATGCTGCGCGGGCGGGTAGTCTCGCAGCGGTCCTTCCATCGAGTTACCGGAGAAGCGCATGTCAGGAATCTCACGACGCGGTGTGCTGCAGGGCGCCGCAGGCCTCGGCGCGGCAAGCCTGATGGCCGATGCCGGCGCCGCCGCGGCGAAGTCGGCAGCGCGCCCGGATTTCACCGACCCGCGCACCATCGTGCGCACGCACGTCAAGATGGTCGGCAGCCTCGGGCGCGAGGTCGTGCATTCGTTCATGCGCCTGAACATCTATGCGGACCTTGGCGAAGGCAACTTCGTGCCCTGCTTCACGATGAACAACATCCTGGTCGACTACTGGGAGCCGCAGGGCGACGACATCCATGAGATGCGCAAGTACGAGGTCGGCTACTACACGAAGTTCGACAGCCAGGAGCCGCTCGAGGCGTTCGACAACCCGGTCACCGGCAAGACCGAGCCGATCCATCACTTCAGGCTCGGGCCGGTGCCGCGCGTCTATACGCCCGATGGCGTGATCGCGATGGGCTACAACCCGAAGCTGCTGCCGATCGAGATCATCGGTGATCGCGTGCTGCTGGCGACGCAGTCGATCGAGAACCGCCCGGACATGATCCGCCCGGGCGAGACGATGTACACGAACTCGTTCATGACGATGTCGGCGACGCTCGCCGATGTCGCGAACCCCAAGGTGCTGTCGGCGCCGGTGCACCTGCAGCTGCAGAACAAGAACCGCTGGGCACCGTGGATGGGCATGGGTGACCGGCCAGGCGGCACGGTCGCGCGCGGTTACGGTGGCAAGATCCGCGGGCTCGACGACCTGCCGCCGGGCGTCGCCGAGGGCGCGCGGCGTTTCGTGCCGGAGATCTTCGAGACCGCGACCTGGACGGAATTCCTGTTCGAGGACAGCGAGTACCTGAAGCAGCGCGACAGCGCAGCGGCGGGCGGCAGCGGCGGCTAGCGCGGCGCGCGCCTCAGAGGGCGCGGAACTGCCAGCGGATGGTCACTTTGCCGCCCGCGGTGTCGAAGCTGTGCTCGCCGCTTTTCAACGGTCCAGGGTAGGGGCCCGCGATCACGGTCGCCGTCGGTAGCGCGGCTGCGGTCTCGAGCGCCTCAGGCTGCCCATAGCCGGCTTCACGGCGAAAGCCCGAGCCCTGCGGTGACACGAACAGCAATCGGGTGCTGCCCGCGTCGAGGTCGGTCTCGACGGTGACCAGCGTGTCAGGCGTCTCGAACTCCTGGGTGCCGGCCGTACGGATGGTCGGCTCTTCGCCTGCGATCGTCGGGTCATCGAGCTTGCGCGTGTCTGCAACCACCATGCGCACCTGGCAGCCTTCGTTGAACCATGGCTGCAGGGCAGGGCCTTCGCTGTAGACCGAGGCGTCGCCGCGCTCCATGGCCGCGATCTGCTCCGGCGTGGGTCCGGTGATCGAGGACACGTTCGACGTGCCGCCGACGGTGATCGGGCAAACGAGCCGCGTGCGGCGATCGTAGGTGGTCAGATCCTTGAACTCCTCCCCGCTGACCAGCCGCGCGACCCAGGTCATCTCGATGACGAGTTCGCCGCGCGTGTCGGGCGCGGCTTCGATCGACGCATCGGCCGGCGCAGCGTCGGGCTTCGCGGCAGTCGAGTCGTCGGCCGGCGCGGGTGCCGCTGGATCTGGTGCGCCCCCGCAGGCTGGCAACGCCAGCGCCACGGCCAGCACCGCGGTGGAGGCCAGCACGACGCGGCTGACGTGCGCGCGCCTCGGGTATCGCTGTTGAGCCATCGACGCTCTCCTCGAACGCACTGCGACTAAGGACGAGACAGTACTCGACGCGGGACCGTGCAACGTGTCGCGTCCCCTGTTCGGGGTACAGCAGCGGCGATCCACCGGAATGCGCGTCCGGCGTCGCTAGAGTCGGTGGCGTCTACCACTGCCGTCCGGAGTCCTGCCCATGCGCAGCGCGCACGTTCGTATCGCCATTGCGGTAGCCGCTGTTGCGGCACCGTTCGCCAGTGCGCTCGCGCACGCGGAAGCCTATGCCGGCGCATCGCTCGGCATCGCGCGCCAGCAGCTGGTCTGCGCCGCAGGCGCACCCTGTGAGGAAGACGTTGCCGCCGGCCGCGTGTTCGGCGGCTGGCAGTTCAATGATCGCTTCGGCGCTGAGCTCGCCTGGACCGGCGGGCTCGCTGATTTCACCGCCAGCGACAGCCTCGCGAACTTGAGCTGGTACGGGGCATTCAGCGTCGAGGTGTTGAGCCTCAGCGCAACCTGGACCATCGACCTGGCCAGCGTCGACCTTCAGTTGCGCGCCGGCATCGCCTCGGTGCGGGGTGAGTTCGACAGCCAGACGTTCGGCGTGCCGGATTCGAAGGCGCGCGAGACGCGGCCGGTGTTCGGTGTCGGACTGCGGCATGCAATCGATTCGCGCTGGAACTTGCGGGCCGATCTCGACCTG
>CAZPJE010000262.1:0-86668 GCA_964586725.1 uncultured Steroidobacteraceae bacterium
CTGCCGCCCGGCGTGCGGCTCGAGGAGACGGCGCGCATTTCGGCGCTGGCGACCGCGATCATCAGCAAGCAGCCCGAGGTCACGGACGTCATCGAGTCGATCGGTGCCGCCGACGACGGCCAGGTGCGCAACGCCACGCTGTACATCACGCTGCTGCCGGGCAGCGAGCGTGACCTGACGCAGACGGAGTGGGAGCGGCGCGTGCAGCCGCTGCTGCGCGAGATCCCCGATGCGCGCGCGACGTTCCAGGGGTTCTCGCCGGGCGGCGGCGGGCGTCCCGTCACGCTCTACGTGACCGGGGATGATCCGGCCCGCGTCGATGCCGCGGCCCATGTGCTGGTCGACGAGATGCGCGCCCTGCCGCAGCTGCGCGATGCGCGCATCAATGGCGACTACAAGCGGCCGGAGATCGTCGTGCGGCCGCGCATCGATGTGGCCGCCGACCTCGGCGTGTCTGTGCTCGCGATTTCGCAGACCGTGCGCATCGCGACGATCGGCGACCTGCCGCAGAACGCGCCGAAGTTCTCGCTGTCGGACCGGCAGATTCCGATCCGGGTCAGCCTCGTCGAGGCCACGCGCCGCGACCTGGCCACGATCGAGAACCTGCCCGTGCCCACCGCCAACGGCGGTTCGATACCGTTGAAGGCCGTCGCCGATATCAGCTTCGGCCTCGGGCCCACGACGGTCCGGCGCTATAACCAGGCGCGGCGCGTCATGGTCGAATCCGACCTGGCCGATGACGTGCAGCTGGGCGAGGCGATGGACGCGATCAATGCGCTGCCGGCGGTCAAGCAGCTGCCGAGTGGCGTGCGCCTGGTGCCGGTCGGCGAGGCGGAACTGCAGGTCGAGATCATCAGCGCGTTCCTGCTCGCGATGGGCGCCGGCATCCTGATGGTGTTCGCCGTGCTGGTGCTGCTGTTCGCGCGCGTGTTCCAGCCGATCACGATCCTCGCAGCCCTGCCGCTGTCGATCGGCGGTGCGATGCTTGGCCTGATCCTGTTCGGCGAGTCGTTCTCGTTGCCGGTCGTGATCGGCTTCCTGATGCTGATGGGCATCGTCGGCAAGAACTCGATCCTGCTGGTGGATTTCGCGATCGAGGAGATGCGCGCGGGCCGCGACCGGCTCGGCGCGCTGATGGAAGCGGGCCACAAGCGCGCCCGGCCGATCGTCATGACGACGGTTGCGATGGTCGCCGGCATGCTGCCGATCGCGATCGGGCTCGGCGGTTCGAGCTTCAACAAGCCCATGGCCATCACCGTGATCGGCGGGCTGATCACGTCGACGGCGCTGACGCTGGTCATCGTGCCGGCCGTGTTCACCTACATCGACGATTTCGAGCGCTGGCTGGCGCCGCGCTTCCGCGGGCTGCTGTCGGACGACGGAGCTCCGGCCCGCGCCGAGCAGCCCGGCTGACCGCCGCGTGCGCGGCATGACCTTGCGCGGCATCGCCGCGATGAGCATCGCCGTGGCGCTGTTCGCGTTCATGGACGCGGCGCTGAAGACGCTGGCGGCGAGCTATTCGCCGATGCAGGTCGCGTTCCTGCGGGCGCTCGCATCGCTGCCGTTCCTGCTCGCGGTGACCGCGTGGAGCGGCGCCTGGAGCGACCTGCGCATGCATCGCTGGGGCCTGCAGCTGACGCGCGGCCTGCTCGGCGTCGTGATGCTGGGCGGTTTCGTCTACGCGGTCGCCGAGCTGTCGCTGGCCAACACCTACGCGGTGTTCCTGTGCGCGCCGCTGGTGGTCGCGGCCGTTTCCTGGCCGCTGCTGGGGGAACGGGTCAGCCTCAAGCGCTGGCTCGCGATCTGCGGCGGGCTGGTCGGCGTGTTCATCGCGCTGCGGCCCGGCGGCGAGGGGCTGGTCAGCCTGGCCGGGGTCGCGGCCGCGGCCTCGGCCGTGTGCTACGCGTTGAGCGCCGTGACGATCCGCGTGCTGGGCCGCACCGACTCTAGCCGCAGCATGGTGTTCTGGTTCCTCGCCTTCCTCGCGCTCGGTTCCGGGCTGCTCGCGCTCGCCGACTGGCGCCCGTTCGACGCGCGGCACCTGTGGATCCTGGCCTTCATCGGCCTGACGGGCGCTGCCGCGCAGTTCTGCATCACCGAGGCGTTCCGGCTCGCGCCGGCGTCGGTCGTCGCGCCGTTCGAGTACACGGCGCTGCTGTGGGGCATCGGCCTCGACTGGGCACTCTGGCAGGTGCTGCCCGATGGGGTCGTGCTGGTCGGCGGCGCGATCGTGATCGCGAGCGGGCTCTACATCATCTGGGATGAGCGCCGCACCGCGACCCCGTGAGGCCAGCCTGCGCCAGGGTGGCTCAGTTCAGGCCCAGTTCCTGACGCGACAGTTCCGCCTTCTTGTGCGCCGGTGTGCGCGCCGCGAGCCAGGCAGCGATCACGATGCCCGCCGTGATCAGGATCAGTTCGAGCGTGAAGTGCTCCGGGTACTCCCAGAACTCCGTGAACAGGTGCCAGCGGCCGGCGATCTCGACTGCATTCCACGCGACGATCGCCGTGGGGATGCCGTAGCGGATCGCGGTCGTGACCTTCCAGAATTTCATCAGCCGCTGGAACAGGTAGACGGCCCAGATGATGTTCAGGAAGAAGATGCCGTAGGTGACGGGGTGGCGGTCGCCCAGGATGGTCTCGTCGTACATGAACAGCAGCAGCAGGTAGAAGAACCAGATCACGTAGATCGTTTCGAGTGCCGTGATCGCGGCGAAGTTGCGCTCATGGCCCGGGTTGGGCTTGCCGGTGCCGATCTTCAGGTGGCGCTGGAACCAGATGAAGAAGTTGCACTTCGTTTCCTTGTTCATCATGAAGTAGACCAGCGTCGACATCATGACGCCGATCGAGGACATCATGACGAGGTACTCGGCCTTGGTCGCGATCTTGTCGGCGACGACCTTGTCCATGAGGTCCGGCACGCCGAGGTACTGGGCCGACCAGACGAACGAGAATTCGATCCAGCCCGTCCACAGCAGCGTGCCGGCCCAGAAGCCATACCAGGTGGCGGCGACTTCATTGCGATGCCGCATGCCGAGCCACAGCAGCACGGCGCCGACGGCGCCCATCACGAATGCCGATTCGTAGACGTAGTCCGCGCCGGGCCAGACGTCTTCCATGACGATCATGACGGTATGCCCGAGCGCCTGGACGACGAACACGATCACGAAGGCCAGCAGGCCGACCCAGGGTGGCCGATACAGCAGCGCCATCAGGCCACCCGGCTTGGCGGCTGCGGCGGCAGGGGACGGGGCGGGGTTGCTGCTGGTGCTCATGCTGTGCTCCTGGCCGTGGCCGGGGCTTGCGTGCGGCAGCGAACTCGGTCACTACTGCAGGCATGATTCCGGCGGCTGGCAACGAGTCTAGGCGCGTGGGCACCGCTCGTGTGTCAACGCAATGTCAACGGCGCGTGATCGTGGTCACGCCGGCGCCATGACGGAGCCGGCCACCCGGATCCTGCTGGTCGACGACGATGCGGCGCTGGCGGGGCTGCTGCGGGAGTTCCTCGAGTTGCAGGGCTTCGAGGTCGAGCTCGCGCACCGCGCCGAGGATGCCCTCGACGTCATCGCCGCGCGACCCCCGGAGCTCGTCGTGCTCGATGTCATGTTGCCGGGCATCAGCGGCTTCGAGGCACTGCGCCGGCTGCGCGAGCACCACGACGTGCCGGTCATCATGCTGACGGCGCGCGGCGAGGAGTCGGAGCGCATCCTCGGATTGATGGGCGGCGCTGACGACTATCTGTCCAAGCCCTGCAGCCCGCTCGAACTCGCGGTGCGCATCCGCACGGTGCTGAAGCGGGCGCGGCGCAGCCCGTCGGGCGGTGCGGCGGTCGCGGACCAGAGCGTGACGGTCGGCCCGCTGACGCTGGACCTGCGGCGGCGCGAGGCGCGCGCGCAGGGCGAGCGCGTGCTGCTGACGCCGGCCGAACTGCGCGTGCTCGAACAGCTGCTGCGGCACCCCGGTGAAGTGCTGTCACGCGCGCAGCTGACGCAGCTCGCGCTCGACCGGCCGATCGAGGCCTACGATCGCAGCATCGACACCCTGGTCAGCAAGCTGCGGCGCAAGCTCGAGGCCGCCGGGCTGCCCGCCGGCTGCATCGGCGGGCTGCGCGGCCATGGCTACGTGCTGGATCCGGCGGCGCTGGAGCGGCATTGATGCGCGTGCCGCTGACCCGCCTGTACTGGCGCATGGCGTTGTACATCGGCGCGGCGCTGGCGCTGTTCACGGTGCTCGCCGTCGGCAGCGTGATGCTGGTCGCCTCGCAGGAGCTCGCGAACTACACGGCGACGCGCCACAGTCCGCTGGGGCGTGAAGCCGCCGCGGTGCTGCGCGCCGGCGGCCGCGAGCGGCTCGCGCAGTGGCTCGCGCGCGAGGCGGCGGTGCCGCCCGGCGTGACCATCTACATCTTCGATGCGAACGGCCGCGACATCCTTGGTCGCGCGCCGCCCGCCCTCTATGCGCGATTCATACAGCGCTCCGTGGTCGGGCCGCCCGCGACCTATGCGGACAGCTACCGGCCGGTGCGGCTCGCGCCGCAGCTCGTGGCCGCGGACGGTTCGACCTATGCGTTCCTGGTGCTGCCGAACCGGATCTCGCTGCTGGGCAACGTCACCACCACGCTTGGCCTGCTGCTCGCGGCCTGCGTCGTGGTCGGCGTGGTCGCCTGGCTGATCGCGCGCGCTTTCGCGCGTCCGCTCGGCGAGCTGCAGGGGGTGGTCCGTGAAATCGCCTCCGGCCAGATCGGCGCGCGCGTGCCGGCCGAAATCGCGTCGCGGCGGGACGAGATCGGCGCGCTGGCCACGGACTTCAATTCGATGGCGGACCGGCTGTCGCGCCTGATCGAAGGTCGTTCGCAGCTGATGGCGGAGCTGTCGCACGAGCTGCGCTCGCCGCTGGCGCGGCTGCAGGCGGCGCTCGAACTGGCCGCGGCGCGCGGCGCGGCGGAACTGCCGGATCGCGCGCGCATCGAGAGCGAGATCCGCCGTCTCGACGCCGTCATCGGCGACATCATGCGCTACTCGCGGCTGGATGCGGCGGCGCCGGTGACGCGCCGCCTCGTGCATCTCGAGACCTTGCTCGGCGAGCTGCTCGCCGACGAGGAGGTCGAGGCGCGCGCGCACGGCGTGCAGCTGCGCCTGGGCGCGGCGCCCGGGCTGTCCGTGGTCGGCGATCCGGAACTGCTGCGCAGCGCCGTCGAGAACGTGCTGCGCAACGCGATCCGGCACGCGCCGGCCGGCAGCACGGTCGAAATCCAGGCGCGACGCGACGCCGCGCAGATCGTGCTGGTGATCGCGGATCGCGGTCCGGGCGTGCCGCCGGAGTGGCTCACGCGGATGTTCGAGCCCTATGCGCGTGCGCCGGTGCAACCGGCGACGCCAGGCAGTGGCCTCGGCCTCGCGATCGCCTCGCGGGTGCTGCAGGCGCACGCGGGTTCGATCCGCGCGCAGCTGCGTGACGGCGGCGGACTCGAGATCGAGGCGCGACTGCCCGCCGTGGAGTTGAATTGAGGCGAGTGCGACGGGAGGGGGGCGAATGAGGACAGCCACGCGACGCAGCGCCGCGGCGCTGCTCGGGTGCCTGCTGCTGGTGATGCCGGCAGCAGCGGCGGCTGATGAGGCGGCGACCTGCCCGCAGGTCCATCTGCGCGACACGTTGCGCTTGCCGTTCAACGCCGCCTTCCTGCACGTCGCCGAGTTTCCGGTCGCGGGCGCCGCGGCGCGACCGGCGCTGCTGCTGTCGAGTTTCTACAACGTCGTCAAGGATCCGGACGGGCGGCGGGTCGAGCGATTCATCGAGCGCGATCTCGCGGCATGGATTCCCGACCTCGATGCGGTCGACCGGCGCGGCTTCGAGGCCGCGCGTGATCTCGAGGTGCTGACCGATCGCGGCGCCACGGCCCCGCTGACCGTCTGGCCCAACGAGACCGATCGCGTGCCCGATGGCGTCGTGCCGTTCGAGGCAGTCGTCGTGCCGGGCGGATTCCTCTCCGCCGACAAGCCCGGGCGCTTCACGCTGATCGATGTCAGCGACCCGGCGCGGCGCGAGTATGTGGTCGCCGAGGCCGGCACCGCGACGCTGGACTGCCGCGATGGCGTCGTGCGGAACGAGCAGTGGTACTACCACCAGGCGCTGTTCCATGACATGGACGGCGACGGGCTGCAGGACATCATCACCGCGCGGGCGAGCTTCAAGCCCTTCCTGCATCGCTGCCCGCCGACCGGCGAGCTGGTCTGGTTCCGCAATCCCGGCGCGGCGCTGGAGCCGAATCGACCCTGGGACGTGCACGTGCTGCTCGGGCTGCCGGACGAGCGCAATGGCCCCGAGGTGAACCTCGACCTGGCCGATCTCGATGCCGATGGCGTGCCCGAGATCATCGCGACGCATTTCTTCACGAGCGATCACATCACGATCGTGGGCGCGCCGGCCGGCCGCCCATGGCGCGCGCTGCGCGACGATCCGCAGCTGCGGCCGCGACGGCAGACCGTCATGAGCGGCCAGGGGCGGCCGTTCGCTGTCGAGGCGATCGACCTCGACATGGATGGGCGGATGGAGATCCTGACCAGCAACCACCAGGGCGATGGCTGCTTCGACGTGACGCGCGACGCGATCCCCGGACGGGTGCTTGCGCTCGTGCCGCCGGCAGACGGCCGGATCTTCGACTCGGCATGGTCGGCGCAGGTGCTCAAGGACGACATCCGCCCGCACCCGACTGTGCCCGCGCCCGCACGCGGGCCGGGACGGCTGGCGCCGAACCGGGCGATCGCGTTCTGGCCGCAGCGCTCGATGCAGGGTCGCGAGCGGCCCTGGATCGTCGTCGGCGGCGACGAGGCGTCGAAGGTCTGGGTGCTGCGCCCGTTGGCGCCGCGCGCGCGCGGCGACTGGCGCTATGCCTCGCACGTGATCTTCGACATCAACGAACACTACGGCCCGGGCACGACGCAGACGCTGCAGCGCGACCCGCAGGGCGTCAAGATCGGGACGATCGGCGGCCTGACGTGGCGCTACGACCGTCCCGGACCGCGCGGCCGCGCCGTGATCTATGCGCCGGTGTTCGAAGCCCGCGAGATCCATGTGCTGTCGTTCCGGCCGGATCGCGGTCCGCGCGTCGGCTGCGGGCCCGATGTCGTGACGGCCTGTCCCGCGCCGCAGTAGCATCAAGATCCACTCACGGAGGAGTTTAGCAATGTCGGATTCAGGCGGATTTTCGCGACGCGCAGTGCTCGCCGGCAGCGCGGTAACGGCCGCGACCGTGGCCGGCGCTGCCGTGGCTGTCGCGGCCGCGCAGGGTCCGGCATCGGCCTCGGCCGGCGGTGTCACGGGCACCGTGCCGCGCGGCCGCACGCGGGTCTGGCAGATCGGTGAACAGAAAAGCTTCGACACGCTCAAGCTGGTGGAACGCCAGGTGCCGACGCCGGGGCTCGGGCAGGCGCTGATCCGCGTGCACTACGCCGGCATCGCCGCGCGCGACCAGGGCATCGTCACCGCGATGTTCCCGGTCCCTGCCGGGCCGCGCCCCGCGACCCGCATCCCGCTCAGCGAAGGCGCGGGCGAAGTGCTGGCCGTCGGTCCCGGCGAGACGCGCATCCGCCCGGGCGATCGCGTCACGGCCTGTCACTGGGGACACTGGGTCAGCGGGCCGTGGTCGCCCGACAACTACGCGGCGGATGTCGGCAACACCATCGATGGCTGGCTCGGCGAGCTGATCCTGTTGCCGACCAGCAGCCTCGCGAAGCTGCCGGATGCCGTCACGTACGAGGATGCCGCGACGCTGTCGGGCTCGGGCGTGACGGTCTGGCACGCGCTGCACGAAGTCGCGCAGGTGCGTTCCGACGACATCGTGCTGACGCTGGGCACGGGTGGCGTGTCGTCGTTCGGCGTGCTGCTTGCCAAGGCGGCGGGCGCGCGCGTCGTCGTGACGTCGTCGTCCGACGAGAAGCTCGCGCAGATGCGCGCGCTCGGCGCCGACATCACGGTCAATTACCGCACCAATCCGCAATGGGGCCGCGAGGTCGTCGAGAAGACCGGCGGCCGCGGCGCCAGCGTCGTGCTCGAGAACGTCGGCCCCGCGACGCTCGATCAGTCGATGGCGGCGAGCGCGGTCAACGGCCGCATCGTCCTGATCGGCACGGGCCGGCCACCGCCGAACCCGCCGAACCTGTACGGCATGTACATCAAGAACCTGTCGCTGAAGGCGATCAGCGCCGGCAGCCGCAACATGCTCGAGAGCCTGCTCGCGGCGATTGCCTACAACGGCATCAAGCCGGTGGTCGCGAAGACCATCCCGTTCGACAGTGCCGTGGAAGCCTGGCGCGAGATCCAGCGCGGCGAGCAGATCGGCAAGATCCTGATCAGGGTGACGTAGCGCCGTCGGATGCCGCCGGATTCGCCGCCGGCTTCGGCCGGCGCGCGATCAGCACGATGCCGCCGACGAAGATCGTCGCGATGATCGTATTGAAGATCGGGTATTCGGCCGGATACAGCCAGTACTCGCGATAGGCGCGGAAATGCGCCGGCATTTCGGCCGAGCCCCACAGCACGATGCCGGCACCGATGCCGTAACGCAGCGCTGCCGCCATGCGCACCTGCTGCGTGCACTTCCAGACGAGGTAGCCGGCCCAGATCGTCCAGACGACGTACAGGCCCATGACGATCATCAGGCCTGTGCCGCGCGTGCCGAGATAAATGGCATAGAGCCAGAACAGGTAGCAGACCCAGGTCACGAACAGCACTTCCATCGCGGTGATGCGCGCGAAGCTGCGCTTGTTGTCCGGGGTCGGCATGCCGGGGCTGAAACCCAGGTTGCGGTGGAACCAGCGCATGAAGTTGCACTTGGTCTGCAGGTTGAACATGCCGTAGAGCATGAAGATCGCGAGCATGATCGGCAGCGTGGCCTGCAGCATGTTGGCCTGCGGTGCCGCCGAGTAGCCATCGACCTCCACCGGAAAGCTCGGCACGTTGTACAGCACCGAGTAGAACTTGAACGAGTACTCGAACCAGCCCATCCACAGGAACCAGCCGCCCAGCATGCCCATCCAGGTGGCCTTCAGTTCATCGGCCTTCAGGCCGCGCCAGACCAGCAGCAGGCCAAAAATGCCCATCGCGATCGAGCTGTATACGGCGTAGTCGCCGAAGATCGCGATGTTGACCTTGTAGACCGTGTGCCCGAGCGGTTGCGTCAGGAAGCCCACGGCGAGGCCGAGCAGGCCGATCAGCGGACGGCGGTAGATGCGTTCCAGCATGGCGTGATCTCCGGCACCAGATGTGACCAACTGGTCACATGTGCCGTCAGGTTATCGGGAATGCTGTCTTCCTTCGCCGACAGGCGCACGCATCGACCACGGCATGGACCGGTCCCCATAATCGAGCCTGCCGCGCGTGCCTTGCGGTGCCCGAGGAGGAAGGCATGGTCATTGGTCTTTTCCGTCTAGCCCTGCTCGGGCTGTCGCTGCTGGCGATGCTTGCCCCGGCCGCGGCGCCCCATGCCAGGTGGGCGGGGAATATCGGCACCCAGACCGCCCTCGGCATCGTGTTCCTCGTGCTGCTCGCGCTCGAGTTCACCGGCACGATCGACATCTTCAAGAAAGTGCCGTGATCCGCACCGCGCTGGTCGCCGTCGCCATGCTGGCGACGGCGGGCTGCGCGTTGCGCCCCGCCGCGGGCGAGCCACCCGCCTGGCCGGTGGATCTGCCGGCCGCTGTCGAGCTGACGGCGACGCCGTTCCATCCGCAGGACCGCTACCAGTGCGGGCCGGTGGCCCTCGCGACCGCGCTGCAGGCGATCGCGCAGGCGGAGCAGCAGCTCGGCGACGCTGACTCGAACCCGGCCGGCGCCGGCAGCGCCAGCGCCGTGCGTGTCGCCGTCGCGGCTACGCGCGCCGCGCTGCTGGCGCGACCCGCCGCAGCCGAACCGGCCTGTTGCGATACGCCACCATGAGCAGCAGCATGGCGAGCAGGGCCAGGTCGGCGGGCGTCAGGCGACCGCCGCCGCCGGAGCCACCCGACGCCGCGGGCGCCTGCACGGTCACGGTCGCGGCGGTGCTGTTGTCCGCAACGATGGGATCACCGAGCGTCGCCGCGACGGTCGCGTTGACCTGATTCGACCCGGTCGTACTGCCATTGAGCGTGATCGTCACACTCTGGCTGGAGCCGATCGCGACTGCGACCGGTGAACAGGTGACGGCGCCATTCAGCAGCGAGCAGCCCAGCGTGTTGGTGCCGACGGCGGATGGCGTCAGGCCGGTCGGTATCGTCACCGACAGGCGCGCGTCCGGCACGGCTTCGCCGCTGACATGGCGCACCGTGGCGGTCAGCTGCGTGCTGCCACCGGTCGTGAACGTCGCGGGCGCGGCCGACAGCGTGACCGCGAGGTCCGCGCTCGGATCGATGCCGAAGCCCACGCTGCCATTGTTGTTGTAGGCGCCGGCATCGTTGCTGGCGCTGAGCGCAAAGGTCGCTGTTGCCGTGCCGGCCTGCTGGCCGGTCAGGTTCACGGTGACCGTGCGCGTCGCCTGCGGCGCCAGTGCGCCGACCGTGCAGGTGGCCGTGTTCGTGGTCGTCGTGCAGGCGCTGCCGCCGACGTTCGCGGAGTTCAGCGTCAGCGTCGTGGACAGCGTGATCGTCGCCGTGACGCCCTCGACCTGCGTTGCGCCGATCGAGCGCACGGTGAAGGCATAGTCGAAGCTCGCGCCGCGCAGCCGGCGCGTCGCGACGGGGAGGTCGAAATCGGCGTCGGGCACGTTCAGCGGCACCACGCAGGCCGCCGACGAGACCTGGGGTGAGATCGAACTCAGGCTGCACTGCGAGAACGTGCTGCTGCTGTTGATGCGCGGCGCCATCAGGAAGGTCTGCGGCGTGGCTTCGCAGACCGAGCCGGTTTCGCCATCGTGCGAGGCACCGAAGTTGTGGCCCATCTCGTGCGCGATGACCAGCGCCGAGGTGCTGGGGGAAAGGTTCGACGCCTGCGACAGGCCGGCGCCAAAGCGCGTGCGGCACAACGCGCCGACATAGGCCACGCCGACCGTCGTGCCATCGAGGTCGCGTCCCGTCAGCAGATGGGTCAGGCCGCGCGAGTTCTGCGCGGGGGTCGCCTGCCGCCACAGCGCGAGTTCATCGAGCAGCGTGCCCGAGACGGTGGTCGACGTGAACGGATCGGCGGCATCGCGAAACACCGTCACCGTCGGGAACAACAGCTTGACGCCGACCTGCTCGGCGAAGATGCCGTCGACGACATTCATGCGCGCAGCGATCGCCTGTTCCGGCGTCAGCCCGCCGGAGAACGGCAGCTGGCTGAACTCGAAGTCGCCGACGACGCCGATCTCGATCTGCCGCGTCGGCGTCAGGCCGGCGGCGGCGATCTGCAGTTCGGCCACCGTCGCGTTGAACTGCTGCGCCGCGCTCTGGCCGCCGCGCGCGGCATCCGCCAGCGTGACCGTGCCGCAGCTCGCGCCATTGATCGGCAGCACCGTGTCGGCGAGACGATAGACGACGGGTTCGTTGCCGGCCGCCTCGAGTGGCGTCACGGCACTGCCCGCCATTTCGTGCGCAGGCTCGATCACATAGAGCTCGCGGCCGTCGAAGAACATGCCGTACAGGCCGGCCGGCGTGCGGGTGATGCGCACCCACGAGCCCGGCAGGTTGCGCAGCGTGCCGCGCAGCGCCTCGACGCCCGGAAGTCGCGCGTTCGTCACGAACGCGAGCCGCTCGTTGCGCTCGAGCGCGAGTTCGAAGCGCCGTCCGTAAGCATCGAAGCTCGTCGGTCGGCCGATCCGGTCGCGCGTCAGGCCGCGCACCGCCTCGTGCTGCAGCACCTGCAGTCCGAGCGGGCGTTCGACTCGGGACGGCGGTGATGAGGCCGCCTCGGCGCGCAGCACGAGGGCGGGGGTCAGCAGCAGCAAGGACAGCAGCGCGTATCGCATCATGGTGCCCCGAGGGTACTGGGGCCGACTGTAGCGCCACCGGACGTGTTTCACACCTGTCGGTCGCGGCGCGCGCGCCTGCGGGGTCGTGCTGTCCGCAGCTGGCGACAGTCGTGACGCAGGCCCGCCGGAGCCGGGCCTGGCAGGCTCAGCGCGGCCCGCGGGCGTCGGCGGCCAATACCGTCGCGAGGTATCGACCGGTATGCGAATCCGGTTGCGCGGCGATCTGCTCCGGCGTGCCGGTCGCGACGATCTGGCCGCCGCCGTCGCCACCCTCGGGCCCGAGGTCGATGATCCAGTCGGCGGTCTTGATGACGTCGAGGTTGTGCTCGATGACGATCACCGTGTTGCCTTCATCACGCAGCCGGTGCAGCACCGCGAGCAGCTGCGCGACATCGTGGAAGTGCAGGCCGGTCGTGGGTTCATCGAGGATGTAGAGCGTGCGGCCGGTGGCGCGCTTGGCGAGTTCGCGCGCCAGCTTGATGCGCTGCGCCTCGCCGCCCGACAGCGTGGTCGCGTTCTGCCCGAGGCGCAGGTAGCCGAGCCCGACATCGACCAGCGTCTGCAGCTTGGGCTGCACGGCCGGGATGTTCTGGAAGTATTTCAGCGCGTCCTCGACAGTCATCTCGAGCACTTCGTGGATGTTGCGGCCGCGCCAGCGGATCTCGAGCGTCTCTCGGTTGTAGCGCTGCCCCTTGCAGACGTCGCAGGGCACGTAGACATCGGGCAGGAAGTGCATCTCGACCTTGATCACGCCATCGCCCTGGCAGGCCTCGCAGCGGCCGCCCTTGACGTTGAAGCTGAAGCGGCCGGCGTCGTACCCGCGGGTGCGCGCTTCCGGCGCCTGCGCGAAAAGCTCGCGCAGCCCGGTGAACAGGCCGGTGTAGGTCGCTGGATTGGAGCGCGGCGTACGGCCGATCGGCGACTGGTCGATGTCGATGACGCGGTCGATGTGCTCGAGGCCTTCGATGCGTTCGACCGGCGTGCCGTCGCCGGCGCGGTGATCGAGCCACGCGGTCACGTAGCGCAGCAGCGTGTCGTTGACCAGCGTCGACTTGCCCGAGCCCGACACGCCGGTCACGCAGGTCAGCAGGCCGAGCGGGATATCGGCCGACACCTGGCGCAGGTTGTTGCCGGTGGCGCCGACGATGCGCAGCCGCTTCGCGCTGCCACTCGGCGAGCGCAGCCGCGGCCGGTCGATGCGGCGGCGCCCCGACAGGTACTCGCCGGTCAGCGACCCCGCCGTGGCTTCGACGTCGGTCGGCGTGCCCTGCGCGACGATCGCGCCGCCATGCACGCCGGCACCCGGCCCCAGGTCGACGACATGATCGGCGGCGCGGATCGCGTCTTCGTCGTGCTCGACGACGATCACGGTGTTGCCGAGGTCGCGCAGCCGCTTCAGCGTGTCGAGCAGGCGCGCGTTGTCGCGCTGGTGCAGGCCGATCGAGGGCTCATCGAGGATGTACATGACGCCGGTCAGGCCCGAGCCGATCTGGCTCGCGAGCCGGATGCGCTGCGCTTCGCCGCCCGACAGCGTGTCGGCGCTGCGGTCCAGCGTCAGGTAGTCGAGGCCGACATCGACCAGGAACTGCAGCCGGTCGCCGACCTCCTTGACGATGCGCTGCGCGACTTCGCCACGCCAGCCCGCGACATCGAGGCTGCGGAAGAAGGCCAGCGACTTGCCGACCGACAGGCGCGAGATCTCGACGATGCTGCGGTCGCCGACGAACACGTGGCGCGCGACGCGGTTCAGGCGCGAGCCGCCGCAGTCAGGGCAGGGTTGCGTGCCGCGGTACTTCGCGAGTTCCTCGCGCACCGTCGTCGATTCGGTCTCGCGCCAGCGCCGCTCGAGGTTCGGCACGATGCCCTCGAAGGCATGGCGCCGTTTGGTGTGTTTGCCGCCCGCCTCCGGATAGCGGAACTCGATGATCTCCTCGCCGCTGCCGGTCAGCAGCATGTGCTGGATGTCGGCGCCGAGTTCGGCCCACGGTTGCTCGATGTCGAAGCCATAGTGCTTCGCGAGCGACTGGATCATGTGGAAGTAGTAGTTGTTGCGCCGGTCCCAGCCGCGCACGGCGCCGCCGGCAAGCGACAGGTGCGGGTGCGCGACGATCCGCGTCGGATCGAAGAAATCGCGATAGCCGAGTCCGTCGCAGGTCTGGCAGGCGCCGGCCGGGCTGTTGAACGAGAACGCCTTCGGCTCGAGCAGCGGCACGCTCCAGCCGCAGACCGGGCAGGCATGCCGGTTCGAGAACACCAGTTCCTCGGTGAACGCCGGCGCTTCCGCGGTCGCGGCGGGCATCGGCGCGACGCGCGCGATCCCGTCGGCGATCCGCAGCGCCGTCTCGAACGATTCGGCGAGGCGCTGCGCCGCGTCGGCGCGCACGCGAAAGCGGTCGACGACCGCCTCGATGGTGTGCTTGCGGCGCGCATCGAGCTTGGGCGTGGCGTCCAGGTCGTGCACGCGGCCATCGACGCGCACGCGCACGAAGCCCTGGCCGCGCAGCGCATCGAGCGCGTCGGCATGTTCGCCCTTGCGATCGACGACCACGGGCGCAAGCAGCATGGCCGCCGCACCGTCGGGCAGGCGCAGCGCCTGGTCGACCATCTGGCTGACGGTCTGGGCGGCGAGGTCGACGCTGTGATCCGGGCAGCGCGGCACGCCCGCGCGCGCGTACATCAGGCGCAGGTAGTCGTGGATCTCGGTGACGGTGCCGACGGTCGAGCGCGGATTGTGCGAGGTCGCCTTCTGCTCGATCGCGATCGCCGGCGACAGGCCCTCGATGCTGTCGACGTCGGGCTTGTCCATCATCGACAGGAACTGGCGCGCGTAGGCCGACAACGACTCGACGTAGCGGCGCTGTCCCTCGGCATACAGCGTATCGAAGGCGAGCGAGGACTTGCCGGAGCCCGACAGTCCGGTGACCACGATCAGCCGCTCGCGCGGCAGGTCGAGGTCGAGATTGCGCAGGTTGTGCGTGCGCGCGCCACGTATCCGGATGAACTGCATGCCCGTCCGATGCCATCCTGGCCCAGCCGGCTAGTGTAGCGACTCGGGTCGGCGGGCCCGGGCATTTCTGCGCTTTCGCGGCAGATACCGCGGCTGCGTCGCCGGGCGGGGCGGCATAGAATAAGGCCCATAACGAGCCCAACCGGGCCACCTACCACTGTCCCATTTCATGAAGGACCTCCCATGGCGCGCGGCATCAACAAAGTCATCCTGATCGGCAACCTCGGGCAGGACCCGGAAACCAAGGCCATGCCCTCGGGCACCACGGTCTGCAACCTGCGCCTCGCGACCAGCGAGAGCTGGAAGGACAAACAGACCGGCGAAACCAAGGAGCAGACCGAGTGGCATACGGTGGCCATGTTCGGCCGGCTGGCCGAGATCGCCGGCGAATACCTGCGCAAGGGCTCGCAGGTCTACATCGAAGGCCGGCTGCGCACCCGCAAGTGGCAGGACAAAAACGGCAACGACCGCTACACCACCGAAATCGTCGCCAACGAGATGCAGATGCTCGGTGGCCGCGGCGGCGGCATGGGCGGCGCCGGTGGCGGCTATGCGGAAGGTGGCCGGGGCGAGGGCGGCGGCCGGGGTGGCAGCCGCGGCGAGTCGCGCGGCGGCGAGGAGCACGGCGAGCCGGTCCGCAGCAGCACCGAGAAAGACGACTTCGACGACGAAATCCCGTTCTGAGAGCGTCGTTAAGTATTTGAATTAATTGGTATTTGTTGTGCAGCGCCGGCTGGCCTGGCCGGCGCTGCCGATACCGTAGCGGCGCCAAAACCGGTATCGTCTGCGGTTCGCTGCAACCCTCTCGACACCCATGCCCGGCCATTACTTCATCAAGACTTTCGGCTGCCAGATGAACGAGTACGACTCCGCGAAGATCGCGGACGTGCTCGCGGCCGCCGAAGGGCTGACGCCCACCGCTGATCCGGCCGCGGCCGATGTCCTGATCATGAACACCTGCTCGGTGCGCGAGAAGGCGCAGGAAAAGGTGTTCTCGATGCTGGGCGAGTGGCGGCTGCTGAAGCAGCGCCGGCCCGGGCTCCTGATCGGCGTCGGTGGCTGCGTCGCGAGCCAGGAGGGCGAGGCCATCACCGCGCGGGCGCCCTTCGTCGATCTCGTCTTCGGGCCGCAGACGCTGCACCGGCTGCCCGAGATGATCTCGGAGTTGCGCAGCCACGGGCGCTCGGTCGTCGACATCAGCTTTCCCGAGATCGAGAAGTTCGACAACCTGCCGGCGCCGCGGGCCGAGGGCGCGACGGCGCTGGTGTCCATCATGGAAGGCTGCAGCAAGTACTGCAGTTTCTGCGTCGTGCCGTACACGCGCGGCGACGAGATCAGCCGGCCGTTCGACTCGGTCATCGCCGAGGTCCGCGCGCTCGCCGCCCAGGGCGTCCGCGAAATCACGCTGCTCGGGCAGAACGTCAACGCCTATGCCGGGCCGATGGCCGATGGCGCGATCGTCGACCTGGCTACGCTGGTGCACCACGTGGCGCGCATCGCCGGCATCGAGCGCATCCGCTTCACGACCTCGCATCCGCTCGAGTTCGACGACAGCCTGATCGAGGCCTATGCGAACGTGCCGCAGCTCGCGCGCCACCTGCATCTGCCGGTGCAGTCCGGTTCCGATCGCGTGCTCGCGCTGATGAAGCGCGGCTACACGTCGCTCGAGTTCAAGGACAAGATCCGGCGCCTGCGCGCCGTCAGCCCCGGCATTTCGGTGGGTTCGGATTTCATCGTCGGCTTCCCCGGCGAGACCGAGCGCGATTTCGAGGCCACGCTGGCGCTGGTGCGCGATCTCGACATCGACCAGTCGTTCAGCTTCATCTACAGCCGCCGGCCTGGCACGCCCGCGGCGGCGCTGCCTGACGATGTGTCGGAGGCGGAAAAGCATGCGCGTCTCGAACGCCTGCAGGCGCTGCTGACGGACAACGCGCAGCGGATCTCCCAGGCGATGGTCGGCACCGTGCAGCGCGTGCTGGTCGCGCGCGCCTCGCGCCGCGATGCCAGCGAACTCGCCGGCCGCACGGAGAACAACCGCTGGGTCAATTTCCCGGGCCCGGCTTCGCTGCAGCAGCAGTTCATCGACGTGCTGATCACCGAGGCGCGGCCGCACTCGCTGCGCGGCCGAATCGTCGCGACCGAACCCCTGCGGGAGTCCGCTTGAGCGCACCGACCGAATCCCTCGCCGGCGATCCGCTGGCGGCGGAGCGTGATTTCGACCTCGCGCCGGCCGACAACGACCGGCTCGCCAACCTGTGCGGGCCGCTCGACGACAACCTGCGCCAGATCGAGTCGCGGCTCGGGGTCGAAGTGCGCCGCCGCGGCAGCCGTTTCCACGTGCAGGGCGGGCAGGCCGGCCTCGCCGAAGACCTGCTGCGCGATCTGTTCCGGCGCTCGGCGCGCGAATCCGTGACGCCCGAGAGCGTGCACCTTGCGCTGCGCGAGCACGAGGACAGCGCGCAGGCAGCGCGCGCCGAGGCCGCGGGCGGCGGCAGCGCGGTGCCGGTGCCGCCGGATGCGATCGCGGTGCGGACTTTGCGCGGCCAGATTCGCGCCCGCGGCGCGAACCAGCGCGAGTACCTGGCGCGGATACGCAGCGCCGACCTCACGTTCGGCGTCGGCCCCGCCGGCACGGGCAAGACCTACCTCGCGGTGGCCTGCGCGGTCGAGGCGCTGCAGTCCGAGCGCGTGCGGCGCATCGTGCTGGTGCGGCCCGCGGTCGAGGCGGGCGAGCGGCTCGGCTTCCTGCCGGGCGATCTGACGCAGAAGGTGGATCCCTACCTGCGGCCGATGTACGACGCGCTCTACGAGATGATGGGCTTCGATCGCGTCGCCAAGCTGATCGAGCGCAACGTCATCGAAGTCGCGCCGCTGGCGTTCATGCGCGGCCGCTCGCTGAACGATTCCTTCATCATTCTCGACGAAGCGCAGAACACGACGGTCGAGCAGATGAAGATGTTCCTGACCCGGATCGGCTTCGGCTCGAAGGCGGTCGTCACCGGCGACGTCACGCAGACCGACCTGCCGCCCGGCAAGCAGTCGGGCCTGCGCCACGTTGTCGATGTGCTGCGCGGCGTCGACGGCGTCGGCTTCCAGTTCTTCGAGGCGCGCGACGTCGTGCGCCACCCGCTCGTGCAGCGCATCGTGCTGGCCTACGACGCGCATCCCGCCGAGGAGCCGCGCCGATGAAGCCTCCGAGCCCGCGTCGCGCAACCGCGCGCGCGCCCCTGGCGGTCGAGACGCTGGGGCCCCGGGGTGCCGGCGTGCCGAGCGCCGCGGCACTGCGGCGCTGGGCGCGGCTCGCGGTCGGCGCGGCCGGCGACGGTCGGCGCCTCGCGGTACGCATCGTGACGCGGCCGCAGAGCCAGTCGTTGAACGCGCAATGGCGCGGTCGCGACTACCCGACCAACGTGCTGTCGTTCCCGCCAGCGCCGGCCGTTGCCGGCGCCGAACTCGGGGACCTTGCGATCTGCGCGGCCGTCGTGCGCGCCGAGGCGCGCGCGCAGCGCAAGCCGCTGCGCGCCCACTGGGCGCACCTGACGCTGCACGGCTGCCTGCACCTGATCGGGTACGACCACGAGCACGATGCCGACGCGCGGCGCATGGAGCGGCGCGAGATCGCGCTGCTGGCGCAGCTCGGGATCGCCAATCCGTATCGCGTGAACTAGCAGAGGACCATGAGCGACACCGAGAAACTTCAGCGCGGCTGGCTGCAGCGACTCTCCCGGGCCCTGTCCGGCGAGCCGCAGGATCGCGATGATCTGATTGCGCAGCTGCGCGACGCGCGCGAACGCGGCCTGATCGACGCCGAGGCGCTCGAGATGCTCGAGGGCGTGCTCGGTGTCGCGGACATCCAGGTCCGCGACATCATGGTGCCGCGCGCGCAGATGGTGTTCGTGCGGCGCGACGACAGCCTCGACCAGCTGCTGCCGGTGGTGGTCGAGTCGGGCCACTCGCGCTTCCCGGTCATGGACGCCGATCGCGACGATGTCGTCGGCATCCTGCTCGCGAAGGACGTGCTGCGGCTGTATTCCGAAGGCGGCGAGCAGCGCTTCGACATGCGCGAGTGCATGCGCCCGGCGGTGTTCGTGCCGGAGGCGAAGCGCGTCAACATCCTGCTGAAGGAATTCCGCCGCAACCGCAACCACATGGCCATCGTCGTCGACGAGTATGGCGGCGTCGCGGGGCTGGTCACCATCGAAGATGCGATCGAGCAGATCATCGGCGACATCGACGACGAGTTCGACGTCGACGAGGAGATCAGCATCCGCAAGGAGGGAGCACGGCAGTTCCTCGTGCGGGGTGCAACGCCCATCGACGAGTTCAACGAGTTCTTCGGCGCCGATCTGGCCGACGACGAGTTCGACACGATCGCGGGTCTCGTCATGAAGCAGGCGGGGCGGTTGCCGCGCCGCGGCGACGTCGTGCAGCTCGGCGAGTTCGAGTTCCGCGTGCTGCGCGCCGACCGGCGCCGCATCGACGCGCTGCGCGTGATTCCGCCCCAGGACGTCGCCGGCGTCGAAGAGCGCGAGTCGGCCGATTGACCGCCATCCGGCGATTGACCAGCACCCGGCTCGGCCAGTCACTGCTGTCGCTCGCTGCTGGCGCGTCGCTGGCGCTGGCGTTCGCGCCGTGGAACCTCTGGCCGCTCGCGCTGCTGGCACCCGCCGTGCTGTTTGCGTTGTGGCGCGACGCCGCGCCGCGCCGCGCCGCGTGGCTCGGATTCTGCTTCGCCTTCGGCCTGTTCGCGCTCGGCACCTGGTGGCTGTACGTCAGCATCCGCATCTTCGGCCAGGCGCCGCTGTGGATCGCGCTGCTGCTGATGCTGGGGTTGGTCTGCATCATGGCGCTGTACCACGCGCTGCTGGGCTGGTGCGTCGCGCGCTGGCTGCCGACGCGCGGTGCGTTCGCGCTGCTGGTCGCGCTGCCGGCGGCATGGACGCTGGTCGAATGGTGGCGTAGCTGGTTCCTGTCCGGCTTCGGCTGGCTGGCCTTCGGCTATTCGCAGACCGACACCTGGCTCGCGGGCTTCGCGCCTATCGGCGGCACGCACTTCGTGTCGTGGTTGCTGCTCGTCATGGCGGGCGCCTGCGTGCTGCTTTGGCAGGGCGGGACGCGCGCGCGCCTGGCGGCGCTCGCGGTGCTCGTGCTGCCGTGGCCCGCGGGTGCGGCTTTGCAGAACGTCGAGTGGACACGCGAGGCCGGTGCGCCGGTCGAGGTCGCGGTGCTGCAAGGCGCCGTGCCGCAGGATATGAAGTGGCTCGCGACGAATCGCGACACGACGCTCGACCTGTACGGCGGGCTCGCGCGCGAGGCGATGGGCACGCCGCTGATCGTGATGCCGGAGGCGGCGCTGCCGGATCTTGCGAACAACCTGCTGCCCTTCCTGCGCGGGCTCGCGGCCGACGCGGGCGAGAGCGGATCGGCGCTGGTGCTCGGCATCCTGCGCGCGGAGCCTGGCGCGAGCGGCGAGCTCGAGTACTTCAACTCGGTGCTCGCGCTCGGCGAAGAAGTGGCGTGGTACGACAAGCACCACCTCGTGCCGTTCTCGGAGTTCTTTCCGGTGCCATCGTTCGTGCGCCGCTGGCTGCGCCTGATGAGCCTGCCGTATTCCGACTTCACGCGCGGCGCGCGCGAGCAGCCTGCGCTGCCGGCGGCCGGCCTGCTGCTGGCGGCGTCGATCTGCTACGAAGATGCGTATCCGGCCACGCAGCGCGGGACGGTGCGCGCCTCAACGGCTCTGGTCAATGTCACGAACGACGCCTGGTTCGGCCGCTCCAGCGCGCGCTACCAGCACCTGCAGATCTCCCGCTTCCGCGCGCTCGAGTCGCGCCGCTGGCTGATTCGCGCCGCCAATGATGGCGTGTCGGCGGTGCTGTCGCCGCACGGCGGGATCGTCGCGACGGCGCCCGAATACCAACGCGCGCTGCTGCGCGCCAGCGTGATCCCGCGGACCGGCGACACGCCGTGGCTGCTGGTCGGGCACTGGCCCACGATCCTGGCCTGCGTCATGCTGATGGGCGTGGCGGTGTGGCGGCGCCGGCGCGACGGACGCGCGCCCGCCGCTGAACTTTCGACCGAGCGGAGTGTCTAGCATGCATATCCCAGGCTCCCAGACCACGACCTTGCATACCTTCATCCGCGAGGCCCTAGATATGTCGTCCCGTCCTGCTGCGCGCCGCTTGCTTGGCGCCGCGCTCGCCGTGTTTGCCCTCTCTGCCTGCTCGCCGCAGGCATCGACCGCCGCCGGCGGCGCAGCGCCTGCCGCGCCAGCGCGCGAGGCGGCCGCCACCACCGTCGCCGTGCAAGGGGCGGCCGTCGATCTCGGCGGCCGCGTGCTGCCGGATTTCGCATCACTGGTCGAGCGCTACGGGTCGGCGGTGGTCAACGTCGCGACGGTGCAGCGCCAGCAGCGGACTGCCGAGATTCCGGGCATGTCGCCGGATGATCCGTTCTACGAGTTCTTCCGTCGCTTCCAGGGGCCGCGTGGCAACCAGCCGGCGCCGCGCGGCGAGGGGTCGGGCTTCATCATCAGCACGGATGGCTACATCCTGACGAACGCGCACGTCGTCGACGACGCGTCCGAAGTCACTGTCAAGCTGACTGACCGGCGCGAGTACATCGCGAAGGTCATCGGGCTCGACAAGCGCACCGATGTCGCGGTGCTGAAGATCGACGCGACCAACCTGCCGAGCGTGCGGCTAGGCGATCCGGCGAAGCTGCGCCCGGGTGAATGGGTCATCGCGATCGGTTCGCCGTTCGGTTTCGACAACAGCGTCACCGCTGGCATCGTCAGCGCGAAGTCGCGCTCGCTGCCGGGCGAGGACAGCAACTACGTGCCCTTCATCCAGACCGACGTCGCGGTCAATCCGGGCAACTCGGGTGGTCCGCTGTTCAACCTTGCCGGCGAGGTCGTCGGCATCAACTCGCAGATCTACAGCCGCACCGGCGGCTACATGGGCCTGTCGTTCGCGATCCCGATCGACCTTGCGAACGACATCAAGGATCAGCTCGTCAAGACCGGCAAGGTCAGCCGCGGCCGCATCGGCGTCAGCATCCAGGACGTCAACGCCCAGTTCGCCGAGAGCTTCGGGCTCGATCGGCCGCGCGGCGCTCTGGTCGGCTCTGTCGACGATGGCGGGCCGGCGGATCGCGGCGGCGTCAAGCCGGGCGACATCATCCTGTCGGCGAACGGACGCATCATCGAGCGCTCCAGCGAGTTGCCGGCGATCATCGCCGGGATCCGGCCGGGCACGGAGGCGACGCTCGAAGTCTGGCGCGACCGCGCCGCGCGTCCGCTCAAGGTCAAGGTCGGCGAGCTCGAAGAAGCCGCCGCGCGGGTAGCGACCCGCAGCGAGGGCGCGGCGCCCGCGTCGGACAAGCTGGGCCTGGTTGTGCGCGAGTTGTCGGCCGCGGAGCAGCGCCAGAGCGGCTCGCGCGGCTCGCTGCTGGTGCAGGACGCGGATGGCCCGGCCGCCGAGGCCGGCGTGCGTGGCGGCGATGTGATCGTCGGCGTCAACGGCCGCAACGTGAAGACGCTGAAGGAACTGCAGGACGCGACCGCGCGTTCGGGCAAGACGGTCGCGCTGCTGATCCAGCGCGAGGATGCGCAGATCTTCGTGCCGGTGCGCCTGCCCTAGGGCGCAGGCGGCCGGCGGCAGCGCGGCCCGTGCGGGCCGCGCCCGTCAGGCGCGCTGCAGGCGTCGATAGCCGGGCACGCCGCCGAGCAGCAGCAGCGCGGCGAGCGGACCGGCGATCCCCACGATCCACGCCATCGAGTCGCCGACGCGATTCGGGTCGGCGAAGACCGCGTCGTTGACCCAGCCCGTCAGGAACGAGCCGGCGCCGATGCCGGCGAGGTTCACGAAGAACAGGTACAGCGCCGAGACCTGGCCGCGCAGCCGGTTCGGCGTCACGATCTGCAGCGCCGCCGCCGCAGCGGCGAACGCAAAGCTCGAGAAGAACATGAAGCCGGCGAAGATCAACAGCGCCGCATCGCCGCTGCTCGCCTGGGCGGTCGCGATGCCGAGCGGCGTGATCGCGAGCGCGCTGACGACACCCGGCCACAGTTCCGCGCTCGTGCTGCCGCGCCGTCGCAGCAGGTCGGCGAACGCGCCGCCGGCGAGGACGCCGAGCGCGCCGCCGGCCGCGAGGATCACGCCCAGCGTCGTGCCGAACTGCGCCGCCGTCAGGCCGTGCACGCGCATCAGGTAGGGCGCCATCCAGAACACCACGGCGTTGAACGCCAGCGTCAGCATCGAGAAGCCGAGGAAGTGCGCGCCGAAGAAGCCGGCGTTCGAGCGCAGGAAGGCGATCGCCTGCGACAGCGGCACCACGGCCTGGGTTTCAGTCGCGGCCACGCGCCGCGCCGGCTCGCGCAGCGTCGCGGCCCACAACGCGACCGCGATCCCGGGCAGCCCGACGATCAGGAAGGTCGCGTGCCAGGCCGCGAGTTCACCGAGCAGTGGCACCTGCAGCGGCGGGCGCGCCGACAGCGCGCCGACGACGGCGCCGCCGATGATCGCCGCGAGGCCGATGCCGAGGTAGACGCCCATAGAGTAGACGCCCAGCGCGCGGCTGCGCCGTTCGGGCGGGAAGTAGTCGGCGAGCATCGAGTAGGCTGCCGGACCGAGCGCCGCTTCGCCGACGCCGACGCCGACGCGCGCGAGGAACAGCTGCCAGTACGTTTTCGCTAGCCCGCACAGCGCGGTGGCGACGCTCCAGAAGAAGATGCCCCAGGCGATGATGCGGCGGCGGTCGCCGCGGTCGGCGAGGCGTCCCATCGGGATGCCGACCAGCGTGTAGAACACCGCGAACGCGAAGCCCTGCAGCAGGCCGATCTGCGTGTCGCTGATGCCGAGGTCGGCCTTGATCGGGTCGACCAGCATCGACAGGATCTGACGGTCGACGTACGACAGCGTGTACGCGACCATCAGTACGAAGGTCGCATACCATGCGCGCCGCGGATCAGGCCAGGGTGTGCCGTCGGCCATGTGACCGCAACGCCTCCGTGCTCAGTAGTTGGGTTCGATCCTGACAGGCTGTCCGTACGGCGCAAGCTCGGGCGGCAGGATGGGGCGGTGTTCCGGTTCCCAGGTGAACGGCTTCTTCTCGGTCGCGAAGGTGTTGACGAGCGGGCCACCCACCGTGCGCACGAACAGGTTGTAGCCGGTGTCGGTCCCCGCCGGGCCGTGGTAGACGTTCTCGCGCCACCAGCAGTAGCCGCCGCGGTGCATGCGGCCCACGTCGCCCCAGACGTAATCGCCCTCGAGCGTGTAGAGCTCCTCGACCATCGGATGCGTCCACTGCGGTTTCGCCATGCCGGGCGGCACCCGGTGCGGCGGCGAGCAGTACAGGAACGAGGTCTCGCCCGTGTCCGGATCCGTGCGCAGCGGCTTGATCGCAACGCCCCTGGACAGCTGCGGATCGACCAGGCCCGGGTCCCATTCCATCTGCAGCGGATTGACGTACTCGACCAGCCGGCGCTCGTCGAAGCCGCGCGAGGCGCCGGCCTGGACGCCGGCCGGGCCGTAGAACATCGTCAGCAGCACGGCGCCGCGCGGGCTGCGCGCGCGGTCGCGCGGATAACCCGCCGGCAGGAAGCCATAGCTGTGCTTCTCGTACAGCCTGCCGTTGATCTCGAGCGCGCCGTCGAGCACGAGGAACTCCTCGTGCGTCGTGACGAACTCCGCCGCGTCGCGCGCCCAGCCGGCCGGGTAGCGGACGATGCAGGTCGCGCTGCCATCGGTGTCGTCGCGGCTCAGCGTCTTGCGCTCGACCTCGGGGCGCGCGCCGCCCTCGAGGCCGCGCGCCCACGGAATGCGCTGCGCCTGGACGAACACGATGTGCGGTCGTGCCATGCGCCTACTTCCCGAAGCGGTAGCTGAACTCGACGCCCCACTGCCGTCCCGGCGCCGCGTAGCCGAGCGCGTTGCCGATGCCGAAGATGTCGCGTCGGCTGTCGGAGGTCGACGTGAACTGCACGATGTTGTGGAAGTACTCCTCGTCCGACAGGTTCTTGCCGAACGCGGCCACTTCGATCGCGCCGTTACCGTTGGTCCAGGCGACGCGCGCATCGAGCAGCGTGACGTCGCCCTGGCTCGAGACGAGGTCGTTGGCCGGGTTGTTGAAGAACACGCGGCCCTGGTGGGCGACCTGGCCCGACAGCGCAAGCTCGCCACCCGCGAGCGCGAAGCGGTAGGCCGCGTAGGCGGTGCCCTTGAACTCCGGCGCATTGTTCAGCGTGTTGCCGGCGGCATTGATCCGGCGCGGCGCCGTCACGGCGGGATTCGTGCAATTGACCGGGTCGAGCGCGGCGTTGGTCGGGCGGCAGGTGCCGTAGACGGCCAGGAACTCGTCGTAGGTGGCATCCAGCAGCGCGATTGACACGCCGACGTTGAAGGCCTCGGCCGGTTGCGCGTCGACTTCGAGTTCGATGCCCTGCACCGTTGCATCGGCGGCATTGGTCGTGATCGTCAGGCCGCTCTGGAACGCGGTGACCTGCAGATCCGTGTAGTCGTAGTGGAAGGCGGTGGCGTTGACCCGCAGGCGATTGTCGAGCCACTCCGTCTTCGCGCCGAGTTCGAAGCTCTTGATGTACTCCGGGTTGTACGGGACGTTGTTGGCCGGCGTCTGCAGGTCGTTGAAGCCGCCCGACTTGAAGCCCTTGGTGTACGAGGCGTAGTACAGCGCGTCGTCGTTCGGCTGCCACTGCAGGCTGAACTTCGGCGTGAACGCGTCGAAGCGCACGCGCTGGTTCTTGACGTTGGCACCGGTCGCGGCCGGAATGCCGCGCGGCGTGAACACGCCGAGCAGCTCGGTGTCCGGCAGCAGCAGCGAGAAGCGGTAGAAGTCGGTCTTGGTCTCCTGGTTGTAGCGCGCGCCGACCGACGCGGTCCACGCCGGCGCGAACTGCCAGTCGAACTGCGCGAACAGGGCTTCGGCGTGCGTGCCGCCATCCGCCAGGAAGATGAACGAGCGCGGCGCGAACGCCGGGTCGAGGATCGGGGTCGGGCCGCCGGCGAAGGTCTGGTTCGCGCGCACGAGGCCGAGCGCGCCGAACTTGTCCTCGTCGATCCAGTAGCCGCCCGCGATCCACTTGACCGGGCCCTGCTCGCCCGAGAAGCGCAGCTCGCTCGACCACTGCTTTGTGTCGTAGACGAAGGTGGTGCGGGTGATCTCGATCTCGGTGCCGTCGGTGTTGAACAGGAAGTCGCTGTCCCAGGCGCGATGCGCCGTGACCCACGCGACATTGACGCTGTCGTTGATCTGCCAGTCGAGCGTCGCGGTGACGCCACCGGTCTGCCACTCATTGAAGCTCGGCGTGTTGTTGCGCACGGTGCGGAAGTCGGCGGGCGTCAGGCCGCCGGCCGATTGCGCGAGGCCGAGGTTGTCGATCGGGCGGATGCTGGTGTTGCCGCCGTCATACTCGCTGTATTCGCCGATCAGCGTCGCCGACACGCCATCGCGCTGCCAGCGAAGCACGCCACGCAGCGCCTTCAGGTCGTTGTTGTCCAGCTCGTTGGTGCCGCGCGGGTCGATGTCGTTCGTGTAGCCGTCATCCTTCATGCCGCGCAGCGCGATGCGGGCTGACCATTCGTCGGAGATCGGGCCGGACACCGCGGCCTTCATCTCGCGGCGATTGAAGCTGCCGAAGCCCACCGTGGCGTAGCCCTCGAGCGACTCGGTCGGCATCCGCGAGACGATGTTGACGGCGCCGCCGGTGGCGTTGCGGCCGTACAGGATGCCCTGCGGGCCGCGCAGCACCTCGACGCGCTCGACATCGAGGAACTGCGTCAGGCCCATGTTCGGGCGGCCGAGATAGACGCCGTCGAGGTTGATCGCGACGGACGGATCGGCGCCGACGCCGAAGATGTTGGTGCCGACGCCGCGCACATACAGCTGCGCCTCGCCGCCTGCTTCGCTGTAGGCCAGCGACGGCGACTGGAACGCGAGACCTGCGACGTCATCCCGCGCGAACTGCTCGATGCTGTCGCCCGAGATCGCCGTGATCGCGAGCGGCGTGTCCTGCACGCTCTCGGCGCGGCGCTGCGCCGTGACGACGATTTCCGCGAGTCCCTCGCTGCCCGTGGCGGAGCTGCCCTGGGCGCTGGCGATCGGGGCTGAGGCCGCGGCAGCGGCAACCAGGACGCGGGACACAAAACGACGTGGCATGGGCGGCCTCCTTGGCGCGCGGGTGAGTGGACGTCTTTCTAGGGTGAAACTTTTGCGCCGTCAACGGTAATGTCCATCTGTTATTTGCTGATGCTTTTCCATTGCGGCAATATCGTTTCTGAAAAAACTGATTCGACAGGGCATTTATGCAAACGGATCTCGATGCAACGGATTTGCGCATCCTTTCGTGGCTGCAGCGCGACGCTTCGGCCTCGGTCGGCGAGATCGCGGAGCACGTCGGTCTGTCGCAGTCGCCCTGCTGGCGCCGCATCCAGCGGCTCGAGCAGGCGGGCTACATCACCGACCGCGTCGCGCTGCTTGACCGGCGCAAGCTCGGCTTCAACCTGCAGGTGTTCGTGCAGGTGCGCTTCAACCGCGAGGGCGGACAGACGCTGGCGGCCTTCGAAACGGCCATCCGCGCCGCCCCGGAGGTGCAGGAGTGCTACATGCTGATGGGTGACATCGACTTCCTGCTGCGCGTGGTGGTCCGCGATGTCGACGCGTATGAGCGCTTCCTGCGCCACACGCTGGCGCCGATCGCGGGCGTGCGCGACATCACGTCGATGATCGCGCTGTCGGCCGTCAAGAGCGGCAACCTGCTGCCCCTCGAGGAGCTGATCGAGGCGGGGCCGCGATGAGCGCCGCTGCGCCGACGCTCGATCACGTGGGCTATGTCGCGCCCGCGCTCGACGCGCTGCGTGACGACATGCTGCGGCTGGGCTTCGCGCCGACCGAGCCGCGCGAACTGCTCGCCCTCGACGCGGCCACGGGGGCGTCGCGTTCGCTCGGGCAGCGCAGCTGCCACGCCGTGTTCGAACGCGGCTACATCGAACTGACGGCGGTCGATGCGCCGTCGCCGTCGCACCACCTCGCGACCTGGCTGGCGCGCGGCGCGGGCTTGCACATCCTCGCGCTCGGCAGCGAACGGATCGGCGCCGAGCAGGCGCGCTGCGCGGCCGCGGGCCTCGCGGTCACGCCGCCGGCGCAGGCGACGCGCCGCATCGAGTATGGCGCGCGCCATGGCGACGCGCGTTTCGAGTGGTTCATGTTCGCGCCGCCGGAAACGCCGGAAGGGCTGCTCTGCTACGCGCACAACCTGACGCCGGCGCTGGTGTACCAGCCGTCCGTGCAGCGCCACCCGAACGGTGCGCTGGCCCTGACCGAGGTGGTGGTCCGCTGCGCCGACCTGGCCGCGGCAGCGGCGCGCTGGCAGCGGCTGCTCGGCACTGCGCCGCAGCGGGCTGCCGGCAGCGCGCGCTTCGAGCTCGGCGCCGGCGCCGTGACGCTGTGCGACGCTGCGGGTTGCCTCGAGCGCTTCGGCCCGCTGGCGCCGGACCCCGCGTTCGGGGACCGGTTCGCGGCGACGGTCGTGCAGGTGCGCGATCTCGCCCATTGCGAGCGCTTGCTGCGCCAGGCGGGCGTGGAACCGCTGTGCCGCCCGGGGCAGCTGGTGGTGCCGCTGCAGGCGGCCGGCGGCGCGCTGCTCGTGTTCCACTGACGCGCGGCGCGGCGGCGTCGGGATGGGTGCGCTGGTGTATCCTGCCGGCTCCTGTTTCTGACGGTTTTTCATGATGGAAGAGCGATACGAGCCGGCGCAGGTCGAGCGCGCGGCACAGGCCGACTGGGCCGCGGCCGGCAGCTTCCGCGCCCGCGAGGACGCGGGCGGCGACAAGTTCTACTGCCTGTCGATGTTCCCGTACCCCTCGGGTCGGCTGCACATGGGCCATGTGCGCAACTACACGATCGGCGACGTGCTGACGCGTTTCGCGCGCATGCAGGGCCGCAACGTGCTGCAGCCGATGGGCTGGGACGCGTTCGGCCTGCCGGCCGAGAACGCCGCGATGGCGAACGGCGTCGCGCCCGCCCAGTGGACCCGCGACAACATCGCCTACATGAAGAAGCAGCTGCAGGCGCTCGGCTTCGCTCTCGACTGGGAGCGCGAGATCGCGACCTGCGACCCCAGCTACTACAAGTGGAACCAGTGGCTGTTCCTGCGGATGCGCGAGAAGGGCATCGCCTACAAGCGCACCGGCGTCGTGAACTGGGATCCGGTCGACCAGACCGTGCTCGCCAACGAGCAGGTCATCGACGGGCGCGGCTGGCGTACCGGCGCGCTGGTCGAGAAGCGCGAGATCCCGATGTACTACCTGAACATCACGCGCTACGCCGACGAGCTGCTGAGCGACCTCGACACGCTCGGCGACTGGCCGGAACGAGTGCGGGTCATGCAGGCGAACTGGATCGGCCGCAGCGAGGGCGTCGACGTCTCGTTCCCGTTCGCCGCCGACTCCGCGGCGTTGATGGGCAAGCCGGCCGGCGATGCGTCGGCGGCCATGAAGGTGTTCACGACGCGCGCCGACACGCTGTTCGGCGTCACCTTCGTCGCGATCGCCGCCGAGCATCCGATCGCGTTGGCCGCAGGCGCGAAGGATCCGTCGCTGATGGCCTTCATCGACGAGTGCCGCCGCGGCAGCGTCATGGAGGCCGACGTCGCGACCATGGAAAAGAAGGGCCGCCGCACGGGCCTGCACGTCATCCATCCGTTCACCGGCGAGCCGGTCGAGATCTGGGTCGCGAACTACGTGCTGATGGGCTACGGCGAAGGCGCGGTCATGGGCGTGCCGGCGCATGACGAGCGCGACTTCGCGTTCGCGAACCAGCAGGGCATCGCGATCCGCACGGTCGTGAAGTCGACGGCCGGTGCGTACGAGAGCGTCGTCGCGCCGTGGATCGATGCGTATGGCGAGCACGGCGTCACGGTGAACTCGGGCGAGTTCTCGGGGCTCGAGTCGAAGGCCGCGGTCGATGCGATCGCGGCGGCGCTCGCTGCCAAGGGCCTGGGCCAGAAGCGCGTGCAGTTCCGGCTGCGTGACTGGGGCATTTCGCGGCAGCGCTACTGGGGCTGCCCGATCCCGCTGATCCACTGCCCGAAGTGCGGCGAAGTCGCGGTGCCCGACTCGCAGCTGCCCGTGGTGCTGCCCGAGAACCTGGTGCCGGATGGCAGCGGCAACCCGCTCGCGAAGACGCCGTCGTTCCGCGACTGCGCCTGCCCGCAATGCGGCGGTCCGGCGCGGCGCGAGACCGACACGATGGACACCTTCGTCGACTCGAGCTGGTACTACGCCCGCTACGCCTGCCCCGACAACGACGCGGCGATGGTCGATGCGCGCGTCAAGTACTGGCTGCCCGTCGACCAGTACATCGGCGGCATCGAGCTCGCGATCCTGCACCTGCTGTACTCGCGCTTCTTGACCAAGGTCATGCGCGACTTCGGTCTGGTCGATTACGCCGAGCCGTTCCGCAGCCTGCTGACGCAGGGCATGGTGCTGAACCACATCTACTGGCAGCAGCCCGCCGAAGGGCGCCGGCTGTACTTCAATCCGAACGATGTCGACGTCGAGGAAGCGGATGGCGTGAAGCGCTACATCGCGACGCGCGACGACGGCTCGAAGCTCGAGGTGCAGTACGACGGCCTCGGCACGATGTCCAAGTCGAAGAACAACGGCGTCGATCCGCAGAGCCTGGTCGAGAAGTACGGCGCCGACACGGCGCGCCTGTTCATGATGTTCACCGCGCCGCCCGAGCAGTCGCTCGAATGGAACGACGAGGGCGTGCAGGGTTCGTTCCGCTTCCTGCGGCGCCTATGGACCGCCGTGCACGGGCATGTCGCGCTGAACGCGACGGCCGGCGCGCCGCCCGCGCTCGATCGCGCGGCGTTGACGCCGCCGCAGCGCGAGCTGCGCCGCGCGGTGCAGCAGACGCTCGCCAAGGTCACCGACGACATCGGCCGGCGCCGCACCTTCAATACGGCGGTGGCAGCCGTCATGGAACTGCTGAATACGCTGGCGCGCTCCGAGGATCGCACGCCGCAGGGGCGCGCGGTGCTGCAGGAGGCCTATGAGATCGCGACGATCTGCCTGTCGCCGATGGTGCCGCACGTCGCGCACGCGTTGTGGCGCGAGCTCGGCCACGCCGGCACGCTGATGGACCAGCGCTGGCCGCAGGTCGATGCGGCGGCGCTCGAGCTTGCGCAGCTGACGCTCGTCGTGCAGGTCAACGGCAAGCTGCGCGGGCAGATCGACGTGGCCGCGGACGCCGGCGAGGAGACGATCCGCGCCGCCGCGCTCGCGGAGCCCAACGTGCAGAAGTTCATGGGCGGCGCCGCGCCGCGCAAGGTCATCATCGTGCCGCGCAAGCTCGTCAACGTGGTGGTCTGAGATGCGAGCAGCGCGAATCGCCGTGGTTGCGTTGCTCGCGCTGTGCGTCGCCGGCTGCGGTTTCCGGCTGCAGGGCCGCGTGCCGCTGTCGTCGTCACTGACGATCACGCATGTCGCCGCGGATGACATCCAGAGCGACTTCGTGCAGGACCTGCGCCGCGCGCTGCTCGCGGCGGGCGTGCGGCTCGCGCCGGTGCGCGCCGATTCGACGGCCGTCATCGAAGTGCAGCGCGACGAGCTGATCGAGCGCATCGTGTCGATCTCGGCGCGCAACATCCCGCGCGAGTACGAGCTGACCTACGTCGTGCGGATCCGCGTGCTGCGCGGCGATCGCGAGGTGCTGCCGCCGGAGGAGATCGCGCTGTCGCGCGATTTCAGCTTCGACGAGCGCGCCGTGCTCGCCAAGGAGCGCGAGAAGGAAGCGCTGCGCGCGGCGCTGGCCAGCGATCTCGTCGACATCGTCATGCGCCGGCTGTCGAGCCTGTAGCGGTCTCGATGCAGCAGCAGCCCGCTGACTGTCTGCTCCCGGTAGCGCGTCTCGCCGGCATCGACCGGCTGCAGCTCGGCGTGCTGCTCGGACGTTACGGCCTCGCATTGCGGCTCGTGGCACCCGACGCGCCCATCCCCGGCTCCTACTGGGGTGATGCCGAAGCGGGGCTCGAGGAATCGACGCTGTTCGCCCGGCTCGACACGCCGGTCCACTCGGTGCTGCATGAGTCGGCCCACTACGTCTGCATGTCCCCCGAACGGCGCGTCGGCCTGCTGCGGGACGCGGGCGGCGACGATGGCGAGGAGAACGCGGTCTGCTACCTGCAGATCCTGCTCGCCGACGGTCTGCGCGAGGTCGGTCGCGACCGCCTGATGCAGGACATGGATGCCTGGGGCTACAGCTTCCGGCTCGGCAGCACCCGCGCCTGGTTCGAACAGGATGCGGCTGATGCGCGGGCGTGGCTGCTGCGCGAGCAGCTCGTCGACGACGCAGGGCAGCCGACCTGGCGGCTGCGCGGCGCATGAGTCGCTTGCGCCTGCTGTTGCTCGCTTTGCTGGTCGCTGCCGCGACGGCCGCGGGCATGGCCGGCTGCACGACGCTGATGTTCGCCGCGGCCAACCTGCCGGCCGCCTTCGGCGACCACGAACTGCGCCACGATCTGCCCTACGGGCCGCTGGCGCGCCAGCGGCTCGATGTCTACGTGCCTGAAACGGTGCCCGATGGCGGCGCGCCGGTCATCGTGTTCTGGCATGGCGGCGGCTGGGTCGATGGCGACCGCGAGCGCTACCGCTTCGTCGGCGCGACGCTCGCCGAGGCGGGCTATGTCGCGATCCTGCCGGACTATCGCTTGTACCCGGAAGTGCGCTTCCCTGCGTTCGTCGACGATGCGGCCCTCGCGTTCAAGTGGGCGCATGACAACGCCGCGCGCTTTGGCGGCAATCCCGCGCAGCTGTTCGTCATGGGGCATTCCGCCGGCGCGCATCAGGCGGCCCTGCTCGCGCTGGAACCGCGCTACCTGGAAGCGGTCGGCGGGCAGCGGCGCTGGATCCGCGGGCTGATCGGGCTTTCCGGGCCCTACGCCCTCGTGCCCGACACGCCGCTGCTGCGCGACATCTTCGCGCCGCCTTACACGCCAGCTGACTGGCAGGCCGTCGCACATGTCACGGCGGACGCGCCGCCCACGCTGCTCGCGCACGGCGAGCAGGATGGAATCGTCTGGATCCGCCACAGCGAAGCGCTGGAAACTGCGCTGCGCGCGGCGGGCGCGGATGTCACCTTGCGGCGCTACGCGCATGGGAATCATGCCGATACGGTCGCGGCGTTGTCCGTGCCGGCGCGTGGGCGGGCGCCGGTGCTGGCCGATATCAGGGCGTTCGTCGAGCGAATTTCCGCGTCGCCCGCACCAGCTGGTCGATGATGCCGGGCTCGAACGCCGAATGGCCGGCGTCGGGAACGACGTGCAGCTCGGCTTCGGGCCAGGCACGGTGCAGGTCCCAGGCGCTCTTCATCGGGCAGACCACGTCGTAGCGGCCCTGCACGATCACGGCCGGGATGTGGCGGATGTTTGGCACGTCCTCGAGCAGCTGGTTCGGCGTGCGCAGGAAGCCGCCATTGACGAAGTAGTGGCATTCGATGCGCGCGAACGCCGCCGCGAAATCGTCGTCTTCGAACTTGTCGAGATAATCGGGGTTCAGCTTCAGGAAGCTGGTCGCGCCTTCCCAGATCGACCAGGCGCGCGCGGCCTCGCGCACGACGGCCGGATCGTCGCTGGTCAGCCGCCGGTAGTACGCGTTCATGACGTCGCCCCGCTCGGCGGGCGGAATCGGCTTGATGTAGTGCTCGTACAGGTCGGGGAACAGCGCGCCGGTGCCGTCCGGGGACTCGTAGAACCAGCGGAACTCCCAGGGCCGCACGAGGAAGATGCCGCGCAACACGAGTTCCGTGACGCGATCGGGATGGGCCTGTGCATAGGCCAGCGCCAGCGTCGAGCCCCAGGAGCCGCCGAACACCTGCCAGCGCTCGATGCCGAGGTGCGTGCGCAGCGCCTCGATGTCGGCGACGAGATGCCAGGTGGTGTTGTCGACGAGGCTGGCGTGCGGACGGCTGCGGCCGCAGCCGCGCTGGTCGAACAGCACGATGCGGTACTTCTTCGGGTCGAAGAAGCGTCGCATGCGCGCGTCGGTGCCGCCGCCCGGGCCACCATGCAGGAACACGACCGGCTTGCCACGCGGGTTGCCACTTTCTTCCCAGTAAAGCTCATGCAGCGGCGAGACGCGCAGGTAGCCGCTGCGCCGCACGGGGACGGGCGGGTAGAGGCGAAGCCGCGCCGGTGGGCGCCGTGCCGCGGCCGTCACGCCGGCTTCGCCAGCATGCGTCCGAGCGGTGCGCCACCGACCAGGTGGACGTGGAGGTGGTAGACCTCCTGGCCGCCGTGCGCATTGCAGTTGATGATCAGCCGGTAGCCGTCGTCGGCGATGCCCTCGCGCCGCGCGAGGTCGCGCGCGACCGTGAACATGTGGCCCACCAGCGCTTCGTCGGCATCGGCGATGTCGTTCGCGGTCGGGATCGCCTTGTTCGGCACGATCAGGATGTGCACCGGTGCCTGCGGGTTGATGTCGCGGAACGCGGTGACGCGCTCGTCCTGATGCAGGATCGTCGCCGGCAGTTCGCGCTCGACGATGCGTTCGAAGAGAGTGGCCATGCGTGGATCCGCCCCGCTCAGTACTTGTAGATTTCGACCTTGTCGCCGGCCAGGTGGTAGGCGGCGGCGCCGAGCCGCGTGGTCTTGTTCTGCAGCTTCATGCGGCCCGTGATCCAGTACGCGTCGTATATCGACTCGAGCGCGATGCCCTTGTTCATGCGCACGTAGACGATCTGGTTCGGCGGCGGCGGCGGCACGTGGATGCAGGCGCCGAAATAGGGTACGAGGAAAAACTCCGCGACCAGGCCATCCTTGCCGATGTCGAGCGGGACGATGAAGCCCGGCAGCTTGACGCTCTGGCCGTCGAGTTCCTTGTTGACCGAGAAATCCATGATCTGCTGCGCGGCGAGTCCCCCTTCGCCGAGGTAATCGTGCACGGGCGGCGGCGGGCCGGCGGCGAAGCGCGAGCGCGCATCCTTGGGCAGCAGTTCGTCCCAGTCGAGTTCCAGCACGGCCGCAGTGCCGCCCTTGGGGGCGGTTGCCGCCGCGGTGCGGGGCTTGGACTGGGTCTGGGCCTGCGCCTGGGTCTGGGCCTGTGTCTTCGGCGCTGGCGGGGAAATGGCGTGGGACAGCGGGCTCACGGCGAGCGCAGTCAGGCCGAGCGCAAGCAGGAATGCGGCGGCACGGGGCGAGCGATACGGCAGGGTCATGTCAGCAACCTTCGCAGTCAGACGCGGATGGTCAGGCCGTCGCTGAGCGTATTTCGATACGCACGCCAGGCCGGCAACAGGCCTATCAGCAGGGCGGCACCGATGATCGCGCCGAGAATGGCGAAATCGTACCGGGTCAGACCCGTGATCTGCACGAAAATTCCGTACTTGTTCTCGAGCAGGGGGCGGCCAGCGGCCATCAGGCCATAGGCCAGGGCCACGCCGAGCGCGACGCCCGCCGTCGCGAGCAGGCCGGCCTCGGCGACCAGCAGCGTGAACACGTGCCGCGCGCGCGCGCCGACCGAGCGCAGGATCGCCATCTCGCGGCGCCGCTCGTTCAGGCTGGTCAGGATGGCCGTCAGCATGCCGAGCAGCCCCGCGAGCACGACGAAGGCGGCGACGATCATCAGCGCGCGATCGGCGACGCCGACCAGCTCCCAGAGCTGCGACAGCGCCACGCCAGGGATGATCGCCAGCAGCGGCTCGAGCCGATATTCGTTGACGGCGCGCTGCATCGTGAAGGTCATGACCTTCGAGCGCATGCCGACCATGAACGCCGTGATCGACTGCGGCGTCAGGTCCATCTCGCGCGCCTGCTCGGCGCTGACGCGCTGGCCGGGCATGGCCTGCATGCCGCTCTGCCAGTCGACGTGGATCGCGGTGATGGCCTCGAGGCTGACATGCACGGTGCGATCGACCGGCGTGCCGGTGCGCGCGAGGATGCCGACGACGCGAAACGGCTTGTCCTCGTGCTTGGCGAAGCTGACGGCGCCGAGGCCGTGCGCGATGACGATCTCGGTGCCGAGCGTGTAGCCCAGTTCGCGGGCGACCTCCGCGCCGAGCACTGCGTCGTAGAGGTCGTCGAACGGCTGGCCCTGCGCGAACGCGAGTTCACGCTCGCCGGCGTAACGATAGTGCCTGAAATAGTCGGTGCTGGTGCCGAGCACGCGAAAGCCGCGGTGCGAGTCGCCGAGCGACAGCGGGATCGTCCAGGCGACATCCGGATGCCGGGCGATCTTCTGGTAGGTCTCCCACGAGACATTCGCGGTCGCATCGCCGACGCGGAACACCGAGTACAGCAGCAGGTTCAGCGGCCCGGAGCGCGCGCCGACGATCAGGTCGACGCCGGAAACGGTGTTGGCGAAGCTGTCCTTGGCCGCGACGCGCATCTTCTGCACGCCGAGCAGCAGCGCGACGCTGACGGCGATCGCCGCGACGGTCAGCAGCGCCGTGATGCGGCGGTTCCACAGCGAGCGCAGCGCGAGCGACAGCGTGGCCATGGCGTCAGGCCGCGAGCCGCGTCGCGCGGTTCAGGTCCGACAGCGACAGGTCGCGATCGAACAGCGCGCCGAGCGTCGTGTCGTGGCTGACGAATACCAGGGTCGAGCCCTGCTCGCGGCACTCCGCCATCAGCAGTTCGAGGAACTGGCGGCGCGAATCGTGATCGAGCGCCGACGTCGGCTCATCGGCGATCAGGAGTTCCGGCGCGCCGAGCAGGGCGCGGGCCGCGGCGACCCGCTGCTGCTGGCCGATCGACAGTTCCGTGACGCCGCGCCCATGCAGCGCCGCATCGCCGAGTCCCAGCGCAGCCAGCAGCCGGGCAGCCTCGGCAGCCGGCGCGTCGCGGCGCGCCGCGCGTTCGGCGCGCCGGCGTGAGAACCGGGCCGGCAGCAGCACGTTCTCGAGCACCGACAGATACGGGATCAGGTTGAACATCTGGAACACGAAGCCGATGTGGTCGCCGCGGAATCGATCGCGCTCGCTGGCGCCAAGTTGCGCGAGGTCGCGGCCCAGCACCTCGACGCGCCCGGAAGACGGCGTCAGCACGCCGCCCAGCAGGCCGAGCAGCGTGCTCTTGCCGCTGCCGCTCGGGCCGCGCAGGAACACGCGTTCGCCGCGCGCGACCGACAGCTGTTCGAGGTCGAGCAGCAGCGGCTTGCCCGGCCACGCATAGCGGACCTGGTCGAGCCGCACGGCGGCGCCTGTGGCAGGACTCTCGGCGGGCACGGCCTGGTTCATGCCGTCACTGTATCCGATCGGCGGCGGTAGCCGGCGGTGCCACTCAGCGCAGCGCAATCCGTTCGTCGGCGCGCGCGGTGCGGACACTCTTCTGCACCTGCGGCGTCACGACGTTGACGGTGACTTCGGTCACGTCACGCAGCTGGCGCAGCGCCCAGACCTCGATCCACGCGAGCGCCTCCGGCTTCGCGCAGCGGTAGCTCGCGGTCGCCAGATAGTCGGCATGGGCATGCGCCTCGTCGCCGTGGTCGTGGGCGTGATCGTGGTCGTGGTCATGATCGTGGCTGTGGTCGTGCTTGCCGCTGTCCTTGCCCTTGGCCGCGCTCCACTCGGGGGCGGTCACGCTGGCCTCGATGCGGCGGCAGCCTGCCGCCGCGGGCACGCCCAGCAGCGCGCGTCCGCCGCCGAGCCACGCGGCGGCTTCGCGCACGGCCTGCTGCTCGGCGGCATCGCGCGGTGCGCGCTCGAACCCCAAGACGTTGATGGCCGGCGCGTCGATTTCCACGGCCAGCACGTCGTTCTCGAGCGCGAGGTTCAACGTCACCTGGCCGTGCACGTGCTTGCCTTCCTGCTTGAAGGGCTGGGCGGCGTCCTGGGCTGCGAGCGGCGCGGCGGCGAGCAGCAGCGTGGCGAACGTGGTCAGGGTGCGTGGCATGTCAGGTCCCTCGTGCGGCGGATGGGGTCAGAAGTCGAAGCGGATGCCGAGGCCGAGCGAGCGGCCCGGCAACGGCGCGAAATCCTTGAGCGGCGATGCATGGCGGCGCGCGTCCTCGTCGAGCAGATTACTGCCTCGGACAAACAGCGTCATCGGTCGTTCCGCGACCCGGCCGCGCCAGCTGACGTCGATGTCGACCAGCGTGTAACCGTCGGTGGCGGATTCCTCGGCCGCGACGCGCTCCTGCGCATCGTGCCAGACGGCGCGCAGCTCGACGCCGAGCGGTCCGCGGTCGAGGCCGACCGAGCCGCCGAGGCGCAGCGGCGGGATCTGGGGCAGCGGCGCGCCGCTGCCATCCTCGGCCCGGACGTAATCGCCAAAGACCCGCACGTGCCAGTTGCCCAGCGCGGTTTCTAGGCCGCGCCAGCCGAGCTCGGCCTCGACGCCGGTGAAGCGCGCGTCGGTGGCCGTGTACACGACGATCGGCAGGCCGTCCTCGATGCCACCGGCCGGCGCGGCATAGATGTAGTCGGAGTAGTCGTTGCTGAAGGCGCTGACCGCGGCTGACAGCGCGCCGGCGCTCGCGCGCAGGCCGACGTCGAACCCGAGCGCGCGCTCGGTGTCGAGATCCGGATCGCCGAACTCGAAGCGGCGCACGGCGACATGCGGGCCGTCCGCGAACAATTCCGTCGCGGTCGGGTGACGCTCGGTCGAGTTCAGGTTCGCGGTCAGCCGCCAGGTGTCGTCCAGCCGCCAGATCAGGCCGGCCGAGGCGCTGAAGGCCTGTTCGTCATAGGCACTGGACGCGCCTGGCAGGTCGATGCGCTGCTGCTCGAGTCGCGCACCGAGTTCAGCGGTCAGCGGACCGAAGCTGCGTTCCTCGAACAGGAACAGGCCGAGATTGCGCGTGACCGACGGCGGCACGAATGCCTCCTCGCCGATCGCTTCTAGGTCTATGTCGCGCCACTGCGCGCCCAGCACGCCGCGCCAGCCCGCCAGCGGCTCGTGTTCGGCGGCGACGCGCAGGTCGAGGCCGCGCTGCAGGAAGATCGTGCCGACTTCGCCGCCGGGTTCGATTTCGCTGTGCTCGTAATCGTTCCAGCCGGCGCGGATGCGCAGCGTCGACAGGCCCGCCAGCGGCTTGCGCAGGTCGGCATCCAGGTCCCAGCGCGTCTGGGCCATGTCGAGGTAGACGCCGTCGCCGTCGCCGATGCGCGCCGCAGCGATCGGCGGCGCACCGGCCGCCAGTTCGTCGCCACGGCCATCTTCTTCCTCTTCATGATGCTCGCCGGGGCCGGGGATTTCGTACTGCGTATCGAAGCGCGACACCGACACGCCGACGTGGCCCCAGTCGCCGACGCGGGATAGCCCGACGCCGCCGCCGCGGGTCTCCGAGGCGGAGTTCGCGAGCCGTCCGGCGGTCTCGCCCGGTTCCCGCAGCGCCTCGACCGTCGCGAAGCCCGGAATGCTGACGTCATCCGTGCTGCGCCGATGCAGGTCGGTTTGCAGGCGCCATGGACCGGTGCCGATCTCTGCCTGTGCGGCCACGGCGCGCTCATCGAGCGCGGAGTCGCCGCGCACTTCGATCGCGCCGCCGAACGGGCGCTCCGCGGCGGCGCGCGGGATGCGGCGCGTGATGACGTTGACGAGTCCGGCCGAGGCCGAATTGCCGAACAACAGCGTGGCCGGGCCGCGCACGATCTCGACCCGCTCCGCGACCAGCGGATCGATCGTCACGGCGTGATCGTTCGACAGCGCCGACGCGTCGAGCGAGTCGCCGCCGTCCTGGTACATCTGCACGCGTTCGCCGCCGATGCCACGGATCACGGGCCGGCTGGACTGCGGGCCGAACCAGGTCGCGCTGACGCCGGGTTCGCGCGCCAGCGTTTCGCCCAGGCTCGCGGCCCGGTCGCGCAGCAGCGCCTCGCCGTCGATGACACGCACGGGCTGCGCGGTCTCGAGCACTGTCTCGCGCAGCGGCGTGGCTGTGATGATGACCTGGTCGAGACCGTCCTGCGCTGCCGCAGGTGTGACGGCCAGGGTCAGGGTGGCGGCGGCCAGCAGGGGCAACGCGGCAGGGGAGTGGCGGGCAATGGTCATGGGCAGCCTCGCAAGGGGACGGGGGGAAGAATAGTAATAATATAACATACCACTGCAGGCGGTCACGGGTCGCCGCGCATGGCGCTGGCCATGGCGGCCGACGGATAATTGCCGCCAGATGAAACTCGGACTCGACAGCTGGGCGGCGCACCTGCGCGGCCGCGAACTCGCCAGCGCTTACCTGGTCTCGGGCGATGAGCCGCTGCAGCAGGGCGAGGCGGTCGCTGCGCTGCGCGCGCGGGCCCGCGAGCTCGGCTACACCGAGCGCAGCGTGCATTTCGTCGAGCGTGGCTTCGACTGGGATGCGCTGCGCGGCAACGCAGGCGCGATGTCCCTGTTCGGTGATCGCCGGCTGATCGAGATCCGCATGCCGAGCGGCAAGCCCGGCACGCAGGGCGCCGCGGCGCTCGCGGCGCTGCTCGATCCGCCGCAGCCCGATGTGCTGCTGGTCGTGATCACGGACAAGCTCGAGCCCGCGTCGCAGAAGAGCGAGTGGGTGCGGGCGATCGAATCCCGCGGTGTCTGGCTCAACGTGCCGGAGGTCGCGCCGGCGCGGCTGCCGGAGTGGCTGCGCGCGCGTTGCCAGAGCGCCGGATTGACGGCCGATGACGCCGCGCTGCGGCTGCTCGCCGAGCGGGTCGAAGGCAATCTGCTGGCCGCGCACCAGGAAATCCAGCAGCTCGCGCTGCTGCACCCCGGCGCGCGGCTCGGCGTCGAGATGATCGCGGGCGGCGTGGCCGACCACAGTCGCTTCGACGTCTACGCCCTCGGCGACGCGGCGCTGGTCGGCGACGCGGCGCGCGCGCTGCACATCCTCGATGTGCTGCAGGGCGAGGGCGTCGAGCCGACGCTGACCCTATGGGCGCTGACGCGCGAGATGCGCACGCTGTGGGCACTGCGCTCGGGCGCGCCGTTGCCGCCGCGCGGCTATACGCCTCCCGCGCTGCTCGACCGCGCGCGGCCACGCGCTGCGAAGCTGTCGTTTGCGCGACTGATCGCCCGCGCCGCGCGCACCGACCGCATGATCAAGGGGCGGCTGCAGGGCGATCCCTGGAGCGAGATGATGCTGCTGGTCGCCGAACTGTGCGGGCAGCGCATGCCGGCGCCGGCGGCCATCGCTTCCTGAAGTCCAGTCCACAGCCGTTCACGTTTTCCAGAGAATCACATGCGACCCATTGGCATCTTCGGCGGAGCCTTCGATCCGATCCACTACGGCCACCTGCGCACCGGCTTCGAGCTGTGGCAGGAACTGCGCCTCGACGAGCTGCGCTGGCTGCCTACCGGCCATCCGGGCCATCGCGACCAGACGATCGCCGACGCGGGCCTGCGCCTGGCAATGGTGCGCGCTGCGGTCGCCGACCAGCCGGGCTTCGTCGTCGACGATCGTGAAGTGCGCCGCACCGGCGTGTCGTACTCGGTCGACACCTTGCTCGAACTGCGTGCCGAGTTTCCGGAACGCTCGCTGGTGCTGATCCTCGGCATGGACGCATTCCTCGGCCTGCCGCACTGGCATCGCTGGCGCGAGATCCTCGACCTCGCGCACGTTGTCGTCGCGCACCGGCCGGGCTGGAAGGCGCCGACGTCTGGACCGCTCGGCGAAGTGATGGTCGATCGTGGCACTGGTTCGATCCGCGCGCTGCATGCGGCGCGCGCCGGTCAGATCTACGTGCATGCCGTGACGCAGCTGGAGATCTCCTCGACAGACCTGCGCACCATCATCACGAGCGGCCGCGATCCGCGCTTCCTGGTGCCGGATGCCGTCCGCGATATCATCATCGAGACAGGGTGCTATGCTCGATCCCAGCGCCCACCGCAAGAGGTTGACACCCGTCAATGACGCCGCCGCAACGCCCGCCCCGCAAGGCTCCCGCCCGCAAGAAAGCCGCTTCCGGCAAGAAGAAGTTCCCCGGCAAGAAATCCCCCGGCAAGAAGTCGCCAGGGAAGCAGGCCACGGCGGCGGCACGGCCCAGGCAGGCAACGGGCGGCAGGACGGCGGCAGCGGCCCGGCCAGGCTCGCGCACTGACAAGCTGGTCGCGCTGGTGCAGGCCGCGCTCGATGACATGAAGGCCGTCAACACCCGCGTGCTCGATGTGCGCGGCCAGAGCGACATCGCCGATTTCATGGTCGTCGCCAGCGGCAACTCGGATCGCCACGTCAAGGCCATTGCCGACCGCGTCGTGCAGCAGGCCAAGGCGGCCGGCGTCCGGCCGTGGGGCATCGAGGGCGAGCGCGACGGCGAGTGGGTGCTGGTCGACCTGCCGGATGTGCTCGTGCACGTGATGTTGCCGCGGGCGCGCGAGTTCTACGCGCTCGAGCAGCTGTGGGAACCGGTGCGCAGTGCGCAGCGTCCACGCGCGTCGCAGCGACGCCCCTAGCGTCCACGCGGGCTAGCGTGCGCCTGCGGCTGCTCGCGGTCGGAACGCGCATGCCCGCCTGGGTCGAGACGGGCTGCGCCGAATACACCAAGCGCATCGCCGGTCCGCTGCGCTTCTCGCTGCAGGAAATCGAACCTTCGCGCCGCGGCGCGAGCGGCGCCACGGCGCGCGCCATCGAAGAGGAAGGCGAGCGGCTGCTGGCGGCGACGCGTACCGGAGAGTTCGTCGTCGCGCTCGATGAGCGCGGCCGCGAGTGGTCGACGCGCGAACTCGCCGACTGGCTGGCGCAGCGCATGCAACAGGGCCAGGACGTGGCCCTGCTGGTCGGCGGCGCCGATGGCCTCAGTGCGGCGACGCTGCAGCGTGCCGACCAGCGCTGGTCGCTGTCGCGGCTGACGCTGCCGCACCCGCTGGTGCGCGTCCTGGTCACCGAGCAGCTGTATCGCGCCCACAGCCTGCTGCAGAACCACCCGTATCATCGCGCCTGATGGCCACTCCAAGCGCACCCCGCCTGTGCCTCGCCTCCGCTTCGCCGCGGCGCTCCGAATTGCTGACCCAGATCGGCGTGCCGCACTGCGTCGTCGCGGCGCAGATCGACGAGAGCGTGCGTGCGGGCGAGGCGCCGCAGCAGTATGTCGAGCGTGTCGCGGCCGGCAAGGCCGCGTCGATCGCGGCGCAACCCGAGCTCAGCTACGGACTGCCGGTGCTCGGCGCAGATACGTCCGTGATCCTCGGCGAGCGCATCTTCGGCAAGCCGGCTTCCGTCGACGCGGCGCTCGAGATGCTGGGTGCGCTCGGCGGCCGGACGCACGAGGTGCTGTCGGCGATCGCGCTGTGCGACGCACGCGGCATGCGCACGCGCGTCAGCCGGACGCGCGTGACGATGCGCCCCGTCAGCGAGGGCGAGATCCGCGAGTACTGGGCGAGCGGCGAGCCGCGCGACAAGGCGGGCGGCTATGCGATCCAGGGCCTCGCCGCGATCTTCATCGAGCACATCGACGGCAGCTATTCGGGCGTCATGGGGCTGCCGCTGTACGAAACGGCCGCGCTGCTGGCCGGGGCCGGCGTGCCGGTGTGGCAGCCCGCGGTGAGCGCGGCGGGGGCGGCATGAGCGCGGCGTCGCTGACCGAGATCCTGGTCAACGTCGGGCCGCATGAGTGGCGCGGCGCGGTCGTTGAAGGCGGCGTGCTGCAGGAAGTGCACATCGAGCGCGACAGCCGCCGTGGCCTCGTCGGCAACCTCTACAAGGGGCGCGTGACGCGCGTGCTGCCCGGCATGCAGGCGGCCTTCATCGACATCGGGCTCGAGCGCACGGCCTTCCTGCACGCCGACGACATCTGGCGCGGGCCGGGTTCCGACGCGACAGGGGCCGCGCCGGTGCCGGACATCCGCAAGCTGCTGTCGGGCGGCGACGAGATCCTCGTGCAGGTGCAGAAGGACCCGCTCGGCAGCAAGGGCGCGCGGCTGTCCAGCTATGTCTCGCTGCCGTCGCGCCTGCTGGTGTTCATGCCGCAGGGCAGCGGCATCGGTGTCTCGTCGCGGATCGAAGCGGAGACCGAGCGGCTGCGGCTGCGCAACACGCTGGGCGCGATCGTCGCCGAGGGTCATGCCGGCGGCTACATCCTGCGCACGGCGGCCGTCGATGCGACGGCCAAAGAGCTCGCCGCCGACCTCGCGTATCTCGAGAAGCTGTGGACGCATGTGCGGCAGCGCGCCGCGCACTGCAGCGCCGGCCAGCTCGTACACGAGGATCTGCCGCTGTCGCTGCGCATGCTGCGCGATGAACTGACGCCGCGGGTCGAGCGCGTGCTCGTCGACGATGCCGCCGAGCATGCGCGCATGCTCGAGTTCGCGCGGCGCTTCAGTCCGCAGGCCGAGGCGCGCATCGTGCTGCACGCCGGGCCCAGGCCGCTGTTCGACCTGCACGGCGTCGAGGAGGACCTGCGCCGCGCGCTCGAGCGCAAGGTGCCGCTGCGCTCGGGCGGGCACCTGGTGATCGACCAGACCGAGTCGATGACGACGATCGACGTCAACACCGGCGGCTTCGTCGGCCACCGCGACCTCGAGGACACGATCTACCGCACCAATCTCGAGGCGAGCGTCGCGATCGCGCGCCAGCTGCGGCTGCGCAACATCGGCGGCATCATCATCATCGACTTCATCGACATGACGGACCCGGCGCATCGCGAGCAGGTGCTCGAATCGCTGCAGCGCGCGCTGGCAGCCGACCTCGCCCAGACCCAGGTCGCCGGCCTGTCGTCGCTCGGGCTCGTCGAAATGACGCGCAAGCGCACCCGCGAGAGCCTCGAGCACCTGCTGTGCCAGCCCTGCGCGGCCTGCGAGGGGCGTGGCTTCGTGCGCACGCCGGAGACCGTCTGCCACGAGATCTTCCGCGAGCTGCTGCGCCAGGCCGGCCAGTTCAGCAGTCGCGAGCTGCTGGTGCTCGCCCACCAGGACGTCATCGAACGGCTGCTCGGCGAAGATGCTATGGCGCTCGCGGAACTCGAACCGCTTGTCGGGCGTCCAATCCGACTGCAGAGCGAGTCTCTGTACGATGTCGACCAGTTCGACGTCGTGCTGGCCTGATCGCGCAGCCCGCCGGGCGCTGCCGCCCGGGGGACGCCCATGACATTGGCAACACGTCGGCTGTGGATCGCCGTCGCGGCGGCGGCAGCACTGGCGCTCGCGTTGCTGGCGGCGTACTCGGCCGCCCTCGCGCGGTTGCCGCAGCAGCGCAGCGCGATCGAGGGCTTCCTGCGCGACCAGACGGGCTTCGAGCTGCGCTTCGAACGGCTGGCCGTGCAGCTCGGCCTGTATGGCCCGGAGGCGCACTTCGGCGACGTCACGCTGTGGCGCGCCGGCAGCCAGCGGCAGCTGCTGCAGGCGCCGCAGCTCGTCGTGCGCTTCGAGACCTGGCGGCTGCTGCGCAGCGGCACGCTGCGGCCGGGCCGCATTCTCGTCGTGGGCGCCGAGATCGATGCCGATGCGCTGCGTGAACTCGAAGCCGCTGGGCGGCGCGGCGCGACGCCCGCCGCGACGCTGACGCCCGAACAACGCTTGCTGCGGCGGCTCGTCGATCTCGCGCGCGGGCTGCCGCCCGGCCGTATCGAACTCGAAGCGGCGACGCTGCGCGGCTTCGAGCGCGACGCGGATGGCGCCGCGACCGGCCGGCTCGTCAGCCTGCCGCGTCTCGCGCTGGAGCGCAGCCCCGGCGCGGTCCGCGTGCACGGCGCCGCGCTGCTGGGCGGGCGTTTGGGGCGCAGCATCAACATCGCCTTCGAACTGCGCGGCCTCGATGCCGGGCCGCGCGCGCTCGAAGGCGCGCTGCTGCTGCAGGGACGCGAGCTGCGCGCCGAGGGCTGGCGCGCCGCGCTCGGCCTGCCGCGCGAGGGCTGGCGCGCGACTGGCGATCTGCGGCTGCTGCTGCGGTTGCGCGCGGGCCGGGTCCAGGGCGGCAGCGTGACGGCCAGCGGTCGTCAGCTGCAACTGCCGCTCGGCGCGCCGCGCGAGGCCGCAGCGCGCTATGCACAGTTCAGCGGCAAGCTGTCGTTCGAGCGCCGGGCGCGCGGCGACTGGTCGTTGCGCGGCACCGAATTGCGGCTCGCCGGCGCGGGCCTGCCCACGCGGCGCGTCGACTGGAGCGGCAGTCTCGATGCGCCCTGGCGCGTGCTGCGCGTCGAGACGCGCGCACTGCCGCTCGCGTGGCTGCAGCCGCTGCTCGCGTGGCCGGCGCTCGCCAGCCTCGACGGCGACCTGGACGCGCTGCAGCTGGAGCTGCGCTTCGACGCCGCCGCGCCGTCGACCCGCTATGCCGCGCGCGCCGCAGCCCTGCGCTGGCGCGACCCGCAGGGCGACAGCGTGCTCGAACCGCTGGCGCTGCGGCTCGACGGCGACGCGCGCGCGGCGCGGCTGTGGTTCGATCCGACCGACACGCAGCTGACGCTGCGCGCAGGCGCACGCGACGGCGCCGGCGCCGCGCCGGGTACGGAGCCGCCGGAACGCCATGCGATCGCGCTGACCGGCGACACCGCGTTGCGTCGCGAGCGGGAGGGCTGGCGCGCCGAGATCCGTTCGCTGCAGGTCGCCGAGCGGCGGGCGCAGCAGTTGCGGCCCAGGCTGGATGTCAGCGGCACGCTGTCGATGGCGCGACAGGGCGACAGCACGCTTGCGGTCGGCGTGACACTGCTCGAGCCGCTCGATGCGCGCGAGCTGCCGGCGCTCGATCGGCTTGCCGTCGCCGCGACGTCGGTCGCGGTGCGCGATGTCGCGCTCGCCGGCGGTCGCTTCACGCTGCGCGCGGCTGCTGCGGCCGACGCCGACTGGCGCCTCACCGGCAGCAGCGGCGAACTCGCGGTGACGCGCGTCGATGTTGCCGCGGGGGCCGGCTGGTCGGCCGTCGCGGACGCCGGCGGGCGCCTGCGCTGGGATCAAACGCAGCTGCGCTTCGAGTTCGAGCGCGGCGCAGTCGCCGGACTGCGCTTGCTGCGCGGCAGCCTCGAGCGCGGCGCACGGCCGCGCTGGTCGCTGAGCCTCGAAGGTCCGGTGGAGGCCGGCGTGCGCGCGCTCGCGGCGACGCCGCTGGCAGCACAAGTGCCGGTGGAGCTGGCCGCGAGCGGCCTGCAGGGGCCGGCGCGATTCGATCTGCAGATCGCCGCGACTCCGCCCGCCGCGAGCGCGCGCGGCGTGGCCGCGCAGCGCGCGGCCGTCACGCCGCGCTGGTCACTGCAGGCGCGCCTGCAAGGCGTGCGCTGGCGGCTGCTCGAGCGCGCCCCCCCGTTCGAGGCGCTGACCGGCACGGTGCGCATCGTCGATGGCGCGCTCGAACCGACGCGGCTCGATGCGCGCTGGATGGAGCAGCCCGTGACGCTCGTGGCGCAGCGCCGGCGTGCCGGGCTGCGCTGGCTGCTGAGCGGTCGCTGGCCGACCGAGACGATCGCGGATCTGCTGCCGGGCTACGCCGACGGGCGCGCGCTGCTCGGCTGGCGCATCGAGGCGTCGGCGGTGCGTGGCGTCGCGGATCGCTGGCGCGTCGAGGCGGCGCTGGACGATGCTGCCGCGCGGGCGCTGTTCGAAGTAGATGCAAACCGTGCGCGCGGTTTCCAGCTGCAGCGCGGCACGGTGCGCTTCGGCGCGGGCGCGCTGACGCTGCCCGAGGCGGCAGAGCTGCAGTTCGCCGGCCTGCTGCCGGACGTCGAGCTTGTGCAGCTCGCGCTGCGGTGGGGTGCGCTGCGCGCGCTGCTTGCTGCCGGGCCGCCGACGGTCGGCGGGCTCGAGTTGCGCGATCTCGCGCTGGCCGGTGAGTCGCTCGGTCCGGTGCGCGTCAGCTTCGCGGCGACGGCGGCGGATCCTGAACTCGTGCTCGATGGCGCGCGCATCAACGGCCGGCTGCAGGCTGCGGCGCCGGGTGTGCGGGACGCGCCGCAGATCGAACTCGCGCGATTGAGCCTGCCGCGGCTGCCCGGGCGCGCGGCCTTGCGCGCAACCGCCAGCGCCGCGCCGTGGTCGGCGCGCGTCGCGGTCGACGAGTTGCGGGTCGGCACGCACCTGGTCGGTGCGGCGCGTGCGCGCCTGGTGTCGGACGGCGAGCGGCTCGCGCTGCGCGACTTGCGTGTCGTGGCCGGCGAATGGCTGGCGTCGGGTGGCATCGACTGCGGCCGTGTGGCGCTGCGCTGCGACGCGCGCCTCGAACTTGCCGGCGGCTCGGCGCGCCCGGCCTTCGACCTATGGGGGGTTGAGGGCGATTTCGATGCGACGAGTTTCGCCGGCAGCGCGACGCTGGGCTGGCCGATCGCGGACAGCGAGCAGGCCTGGGCGGCGCTCGACGGAGAGCTTCGCCTCGTTGCCCTCGACGGCAGGCTGGGCGCGCCCGCGAGGATCGGCCTGCTCGGCGAATCGCGCGCCGCCTGGCCGTGGCAGGAGCTCACGCTCGAGGGCCGCTTCCGCGGGCCGCGGCTGGAGATCCTGCGACTGGCGCTCGAAGGCGAGCAGCGGTTGCTGCTGCGCGGCGACCTCGACCTGCGCGACGCCGGCGTCCGGCTCGAGGGGCAGTGGTGGCCGCAACGCGAGCTGCCGCAGGCGCTCGCGGACTGGCCCGCGGCCCCGACCCTCGCGGCGCTGGCGCGCGCGCTGCGGGGCCGCGACATCGTGCCGCGGCCGGTGCAGGTCGCCGGGGTCCTGGCGGCGCTCGAACTGCAGCTGCCGCCCCCGGTACCGCCAGCCGCGGTACCGCCGCCCTTGCAATCGCCGCCCGCGCCCTGAAGACTTCCGCGCATGCTCGTAGCTGCCCTCCAGATGACATCCGCCGCGGCGGTGGCCGACAACCTTGCTGATGCCGCACGGCTGCTGGCCGAGGCGGCCGCGGCCGGCGCGCGTGTCGCGGTGCTGCCGGAGAATTTCGCGCTCATGGGGCGTCGCGAGGCCGACAAGCTCGCAGCCGCCGAAGCGCCGGGCGATGGCCCGATCCAGGCGATGCTGGCGCAGGCCGCGGCGCGACTCGGCCTGTGGATCGTCGCGGGCACGGTACCGCTGCGGGTCGAGGGCGAGCCGCGCGTCGCGGCGGCCTGCCTCGTCTACGACGGGCACGGCAAGCAGGTCGCGCGCTACGACAAGATCCACCTGTTCGATGTCGACATCCCGGGTCGCGACGAGGCGTATCGGGAATCCGCGAACAACCGCCCCGGCGATGCGGTGGTCGTCGTCGACACCCCCGCAGGCCGGCTCGGCCTCTCGATCTGCTACGACGTGCGCTTCCCGGAGCTGTTCCGGCAGATGAGCGCCGCCGGCGCAACCTGGTTCACCGTACCGGCCGCGTTCACGGTGCCGACCGGCGAGGCGCACTGGGAGACGCTGCTGCGCGCGCGTGCGATCGAGAACCTCTGCGGCGTCGTCGCCGCGGCGCAGGTGGGCCAGCACGCCAACGGCCGCGCGACCTACGGGAACAGCGTGATCATCGACCACTGGGGCCGCGTGCTTGCGGTCCGGCCGCAGCAGCCCGGCGTGGTGCTGGCCGATCTCGATGCCGCCGCGCAGGCCGAAGCGCGGCAGCGATTCCCGGCGCTGGCCCACCGGCGTCTCGGCTGCTGATTAGCAAGGAACCCCGCGCATGGATTCGACTCCCGATTCACTGAGCCTCGCCCGCGCGCTGCTGCTCGCGCCCTCCGGCCTCGACGAAGGCCGCATCGACCGCGCGCTTGGCACGCTGCTGGGCGCGGCGATCGACGACGGCGACATCTATTTCCAGCTGTCGCGCGATGAGTCGTGGTCGCTCGAAGATGGCGTCGTCAAGGAAGGCAGCGCCAGCATCGAGCAGGGCGTCGGCGTGCGCGCGCTCGCCGGCGAGAAGACCGGGTTCGCGTACTCGGATGAGATCGTCGTGCCGGCGCTCGAGGAGGCGGCGCGCGCGGCGCGCGCGATCGCCGCGAGCGGCGGCCACGGACGCGCTCCGGCGCTGGCGCCGCGCACTGGCCATCGGCTGTATCTGCCGCAGGATCCGGTCGGCTCGCTGTCGGACGACGACAAGGTCGCCTGGCTGATGCGCGTCGATCGCGAGACCCGCAAGCTCGATCCGCGCATCGTGCAGGTCATGGCGTCGCTGGTCTCCTCGTTCGACGTGATCATGGTCGCCACGGCCGAGGGCACGCTCGCGGCCGACGTGCGGCCGCTGGTGCGATTCAATGTCTCGGTGATCGTCGAGCACAACGGTCGCCGTGAAGTCGGCTACGTCGGCGCCGGCGGCCGCTATTCGCTCGCCGAACTGGTCGCGTCGGATCGACCGCTGGAACTCGGTCGCGAGGCGTTGCGCCAGGCGCTCGTGAACCTCGAGGCCGTGCCGGCCCCGGCCGGTCCGATGACGGTCGTGCTCGGCTCCGGCTGGCCGGGCATCCTGCTGCACGAGGCGATCGGCCATGGCCTCGAGGGCGACTTCAACCGCAAGGGCACCTCGGCATTCTCCGGCAGAGTCGGCGAGCGCGTCGCCTCCGAGGGCTGCACGGTGGTCGATGACGGCACGCTGGCGTCGCGTCGCGGTTCGCTGAACATCGACGACGAAGGCACGCCGACGTCGTGCACGACGCTGATCGAGAACGGCGTGCTGAAGGGCTATCTGCAGGATCGCCTGAACGCGCGGCTGATGGGCACCCGTTCGACGGGCAATGGCCGGCGCGAATCGTTCGCGCACATGACGCTGCCGCGCATGACCAACACCTACATGCGTCCCGGTCCGCACGCGCCCGGCGAGATCCTCGAGTCAGTCGAACGCGGCATCTATGCCGTCAACTTCGGCGGCGGCCAGGTCGACATCACGTCGGGCAAGTTCGTGTTCTCGGCGAGCGAGGCCTATCTGATCGAGAACGGCAAGCTCGGCGCGCCGATCAAGGGCGCCACGCTGATCGGCAATGGCCCCGACGTGCTGACGCGGGTCAGCATGGTCGGCAACGACCTGCAGCTCGACGATGGCGTCGGCACCTGCGGCAAGGAAGGGCAGAGCGTGCCGGTGGGCGTTGGCCAGCCGACGCTGCGCATCGACGGCCTGACGGTCGGCGGCACGGGCTGACGCGAGGCTGCGCGCCGAAGGCTGCGGCGCGTCAGTCGTCGACGGGTTTGTCGAACGTGTCGTCGACGACCACGGTTGCCTGCAGCCCCGGGATCGTATCGCCGCTGTGCTGGCTGCCGCGACTCGCGCGCAGGTCCACGTACTGCAGCGAATGCTTGCCGAGCGTGATCTCGTCGCCATCGTTGAGGTTGTGGCGGCGCACGCGCCGGCGCTGGAAATACATGCCGTTGGTGCTGTTGAGGTCTTCGATCACGCAGGCGTGCGCCGTCGTGATGATCTGGCAGTGGTGGCGGCTGACGAAGCGGCTGTCGACCTGCAGGTCGTTGTCCCGGGTGCGGCCGATGATTCGCCGGCCTTCGCGCAGTTCCAGCGCGCCGATCTGCGCGCCCTCGGTGATCAGCAGCAGCCGGCCCAGCACCGGGCCGTCGGTGACCGACGCCGGCACGGGGGGCGCCACGGCCGGCATCGCCGTGGCTGCCGCTGCAGGCGGCAGCGCGGCTGCGGCGCCCGCTGCCGGCTGCGAGCCGGAAACGGGCGATACCGGCGCGGCGGACGGGCGCGGCGCCGACGGCTCGCGCCAGCGCAATTCCTCGATCGCCGCTTCGACATCCTCGAGCGTCACGGTGTCGCGGTCGACGCCATAGGCCGCCATCATCGCCGTGTCGCACAGCGTGTTGACGAGGCGCGGCGTGCCGCCGGTGAACCGGTAGAGCTTCTCGAAAGTGTCGGGCGCGAAGATGTCGCGGCCCTCCGCGCCGGCGATGTCGAGCCGGTGGCGGATGTAGGACGTCATCTCCTGCTGCGACAGGGCAGTGAGATGGAAGCGCAGCCGCACGCGCTGCGCGAGCTGCGTCAGCTCCGGTGCATCGAGTTTGTCATTGAGCTCGGGCTGGCCGGCCAGGATGATGCGCAGCACCTTTTCCTTGGTCGTCTCGACGCCCGACAGCATGCGCACTTCCTCGAGCACGCGTTGCGACAGGTTCTGCGCTTCGTCGACGATCAGCAGCACCTTGCGCTGCGCGGCATGCTGGTCGATCAGGAACTGGTTCAGCGTAGCCAGCAGCTCGGCCTTGCGCATCTTGAACGGCTGGAAACCGAACTGCACCAGCACCGACTGCAGGAACTCGAGCGCCGAGACCTGCGTCTGGTTGATCTGCGCGACGACGACGTCGTTGCCGATTTCGCGCAGGAAGGTCTCGATCAGCGTGGTCTTGCCCGCGCCGATCTCGCCGGTGATGACGACGAAGCCATCGGTGAACCAGATGGTCGACTCCATGTACGCCTTGGCGCGCGCATGGTTCTTCGACAGGTACAGGAACGCGGGGTCCGGGCTGAGCCGGAACGGCAATTCCTTGAGTTTGAAGAGGTCGAGGTACATCACTCTGACCGTGTAGCCTGCCTGCGGTGGGGCTGCCTGTCGCCGTGATGGCGCACGCATCCGTATCGCCGCGATATTACGTCAAACGACGCGCGGCAACGCAATGCGCTCTCCCGCGGCGCACAGGCGCAGCAGGCGGCGGGCGGCGCGCTCGCGCTCGGCGAGCGTGCGCGCCACCACCGTGACGTGGCCGAGCTTGCGCCCTGGACGCGGTGTCTTCCCGTAGTCGTGCAGGTGCGCGCCCGGCAGCGCCAGCACGGCAGCTCGCGGCGGCAGCGTGCCGATCAGGTTGACCATCACGCTGGGCCCCAGCGCGGCCGTCGAACCGAGCGGCAGCCCGAGGATTGCGCGCAGGTGCTGTTCGAACTGGCTGGTCTGCGCGCCTTCGATGGTCCAGTGGCCGGAGTTGTGGACGCGCGGCGCGGTTTCGTTCGCGAGCAGCCTGCCGCCGCGGACGAAGAACTCGATATTGAGCACGCCGACGTAATCGAAGTGCGCCAGCATGCGGCGCAGGTGCGCGGCGGCGCGGCGCGCGAGGCTCGCGGTGCCGAATGGCGCGCGCGTCACGCGCAGGATGCCGCCGACGTGCACATTGCCATTCAGCGGGTAGATCGCGACCTCGCCGCGCGTCGAGCGCGCGCCGAGCACCGACACTTCGTAATCGAAGGGCACGAACTCCTCGCACAGCAGCCCCGAGCCGCCGAGTTCGAGCCGCGCGCGCTCGGCGTCCGCGGCGTTGCGCACCACGGCCTGTCCCTTGCCGTCGTACCCCATGCGGCGCGTCTTGAGAACCGCCGGGAGCCCGGTGCGCCGCAACGCCCGCTTGAGGCTGGCGGCGCTGTCGACGGCCGCGTAGCGCGTGGTCGGGATACCGAGCCGGTCGAACAGGCGCTTCTCGGCGAGCCGGTCCTGCGACATCGCGAGCGCCGGCAACGGCGGGTAGATCGGCACGCGGCGCGCGAGCGCGGCCAGGCTGTCGAGCGAGACGTTTTCCCAGTCGAAGGTCAGCACGTCGCTGCGCCGCGCGAGCTCCGCGAGCAGGCGCCGGTCGGTGAACGCGCCGGTCAGGATGGGCGCGACCTGGCCCCCTGGCGTGTCGGTGGCGGCGTCGAGGAACAGGCAGTCGAGGCCGAGCGGATAGCCCGCCAGCGCCATCATCCTGCCCAGCTGGCCGGCGCCGACGATGCCGATGGTCATGCGGCGATCAGCGCGGCGCGGCGGGTTGCCGCGGATCGGCGTCAGCGGCGACCTGCGCCGTCTGCGATTCGCGGAACACGCGCATCGGCCCGGCGAACTGCGAGTGCCGCAGCGCCAGCATCGAGGTTGCGAACAGGGCGGCGTTGCGCGCACCCGCGGCGCCGATCGCGAAGGTCGCGACCGGCACACCGGCCGGCATCTGCACGATCGACAGCAGCGAATCGAGCCCCGACAGGGCCTTGGACTGCACCGGCACACCGAGCACCGGCAGCGTGGTCTTGGCTGCCGTCATGCCCGGCAGGTGCGCGGCGCCGCCTGCCCCGGCGATGATGACTTCCAGCCCGCGTGCGGCGGCGGTTGCCGCGTATTCGAACATCAGGTCGGGCGTGCGATGCGCGGACACGACGCGCACCTCATGCGGCACGCCGAAGCGTTCGAGGATTTCTGCGGCGCCCTGCATGGTTTCCCAATCGGAGCGCGAGCCCATGATGATGCCGACGAGCGGTTTCATCGCGGAATTCTAGCATGCGGCCCAAGGTGGCCCAGCGCGACCCTCAGGCCGCCGGGCCCGGATCCAGAGCCGCGCGCAGGCAGCGGAACAGTTCCCGGCTCGCCGCGCTGCGGGCCGCCTGCGGCGCGCCGGCGTCGCGAGCCGTAACGAGCAGGGCGCGTAGCGCGGCGAAGTCCGCGGCCGGGCGCCATTCGCGCAGCGCGTCGAGTCCCGCATCGCCCTCGCGCAGCAGGCGGTCGCGCCAGCCCTCGACGCGACGAAAGCGTTCGGCGTCGAGCGCCGCGAAGCGACCGCGTTCGTCGAGGGCCGCGAGGATCGGCTCCGGGTCGACGTCGCGCATCAGCTTGCCGATCAGCTGCCGCTGCCGCGCGAGCGCGCCGTGCGAGCGGATGGCGCGCGCGGCGCGGATCGCATCGACCAGCCGCTCGGGCAGGTCGAGGCGCACGAGCTCGCTGTCGCGCAGTTCGACCAGCCGTTCACCGAGTTTCTGCGCGTCATGCGCCGCCCGCTTGCGGGCGCTCTTGCTGGGTTTGCCGTCGCCGGCATCGTTGTCCGGGGTCGGGTCGGCGTCGGCGTCGCGGTGGCGGCGGGGCATCATTGGTACAATTGTGCCCCATGAGTCAGGACGTGGACACCTCGCGCATCCCGGAATTGCAGGACGTCGTCACGCAGGCGCTCGCCGCAGCCCGCGCGGCCGGCGCCAGCCAGGCCGAGGCGGATGCCAGCCTGCAGAAGGGCCTCAGCGCGACGGTGCGGCTCGGCGAAGTCGAGACCATCGAGTACCAGCGCGATCGCGGCATGGGCGTCACGGTGTACTTCGGGCATCGCAAGGGCTCGGCCAGCACCGGCGACCTGAGCCCCGATGCGATCCGCGAGACGGTGCAGAAGGCCTGCGCGATCGCGCGCTACACCGGCGAGGACGACTGCTCGGGGCTGGCAGATCCTGCGGACCTGGCCCGCGACCCGCCGCAGCTAGACCTCGATTTTCCGTGGCCGCTCGAGCCCGACGCCGCGATCGCGCTCGCGCAGCGCTGCGAGTCCGCCGGCCGCGCCGTCGATGCGCGCATCACGAACTCCGAGGGCGCGTCGGTCGGCACGCACCGCGGCGTGCGCGTCTATGGCAATTCGCACGGCTTCCTCGGTGGTTATGCCAGCTCGAGCCATTCGCTGAGCTGCGTGCTGCTCGCGCAGCAGGGCGAGGACATGCAGCGCGACTACTGGTACTCGGCCGCGCGCGATCCGGCCGATCTCGACGCAGCGGAGCACATCGGCCGCATCGCCGGCGAACGCGCGGTCGCGCGGCTCGGCGCGCATCGGCTGACGACGCGCAAAGCAGCCGTGCTGTTTGCGCCCGAGGTCGCGCGCGGCGTGTTCAGCCACTTCATCGGCGCGATTCGCGGTGGCAGCCAGTATCGCAAGACGACTTTCCTGCTCGGGGCGGCCGGGACCGAGGTGTTTCCGTCGTTCGTGAACCTGCACGAGCGGCCGCACCTGCCCAAAGGCCTCTCCAGCACGCCGTTCGATTCCGAAGGCGTCGCGACCCGCGACCGCGAACTCGTCGTCGGCGGGCGGCTCGACGGCTATCTGCTCGGCAGCTATTCCGCGCGCAAGCTCGGGCTGCGCACGACGGGCAATGCCGGCGGCGTGCACAACCTGATCATCGACCCCTCTCCGGAGCAGCTCGACTTCGCGGGCATGCTGCGCCAGCTCGGCACCGGCCTGCTGGTGACCGAGCTCATGGGCCAGGGCGTCAACGGCGTCACCGGCGACTACTCGCGCGGTGCGACGGGCTTCTGGGTCGAGAACGGCGCGCTCGCCTATCCCGTGGAGGAGATCACGATCGCCGGCAACCTCCGCGACATGTATCGCAACATCGTCGCGCTCGGCGCCGACGTCGACCTGCGCGGCGGCATCCGCACCGGGTCGATGCTGGTCGCCGAGATGACGATCGCCGGGCAGTAAGCCGCGGGCGCGCCGGGCCGCCGCTCGCCACGCTCAGCGGTTCGGGGCGCCGCCGCCGGTGCCCGGGTCGCCGTCGACCAGCTCCCGCAGGCTGCGGCCGGCGCAGGCGTCGCGCCGCGCGCCGTCGAGGCGCCCGAGCAACGCCTCTACCGGCGCCATGTCGCGCACGGTGGCTTCGGAGTGCCCGCTGCGCTGGCGGCGCGCGACATCCAGCACGTCGGTCATGCTGATCTGGCTGATGTCACGCGCCGGCACCAGGTGGCGGGCGTCCGTGGTCGCGAGCAGTGCGGCGCGCTCCAGCGCCCGCACCAGTTGCGCCACCGCGATGCCGGGCAGGCGCAGCTCGCGCGCCAGGCCGTCGATGCTCCAGCGACTGCCGCCCCGCACGTGGTCGCGGCCGACGAGATACATCACGCGCAGCGCGACCGACTCGATCTCCTCGACCGACAGGCGCAACTCGACCAGCCCGAGCCGCAGGTAGCTCGGGTTCTGGCGGTAGAACGACAGCTGCGCGCCGACCAGCAGGATCAGCCAGCCGAAGTAGGTCCACAGCAGCGCCGCGATGACCACGGCGAAGCCGGCGTAGACGATGGTCAGGCGCGTCGTGTAGATGACCAGCGCGGTGAAGATCTTGCCGACGGCGGCCCACAGCACACCGGCCACGAGGCCACCGAGCAGCGCCGGGCCCCAGCGCACTAGCGTGTTCGGCACGAGCTTGTACATGGCGGTGAAGATCGCCGTGACGATCAGGTAGGGCGACAGCTGCTGCAGCAGCCCGAGCGCGCGCTGCATGATGGGCAGGTTCGCGGCCTGGTGCGCGGCTTCGCTCTCGAGTGCCGCATGGGCGAGGCTCAGGAACGCGACCAGCAGCAGCGGGCCGACGATCAGCAGGGTCAGGTATTCGGCGAAGCGCCGTGCGACGCCGCGCGCCTGCTCCACGCGCCACAGGAAGTTGAAGCCGTCCTCGACCTTGCGGATCGTGCCGACCAGGGTCCAGACCAGCAGCGCGAAGCCGACCGAGCCGACCACGCCTGACGAGACGCTGTCGGCGAATTCCATCACGCGTGCCGTCAGCTCCGTGGCGTCGCGACCGAGCGGCCGGAAGAACTCGTAGATGATGGGCTCGAGGTCGCGGTGCGCGTCGAAGACCTTCAGGATCGCGAAGCTGAAGGCCAGCAGCGGCACCAGCGACAGCAGCGTCGTGAACACCAGCCCCATGGCCCAGAGATTGATCTGGCCGCGCGACAGGTCGCGCAGGATCGCGTAAGGGTAACGCAGCAGCACGAGCGGCAGCGCGAACGGCTGGCCGCGCTCGGCATGCCGGCTCCACAGCCAGCGATCGCAGTAGTTCCACAGCAGCTCGAGCACGGCCGCAAGCATATCCGCTACGCTAGCTGCATGCCTGCGAACTCCGGCTTTCCAGAACGAATCGTCTGCCTGACAGAGGAGACGACCGAGACCCTTTACCTGCTCGAGCAGGACTGGCGCATCGTCGGCATCTCCGGCTTCACCGTGCGTCCGCCGCGGGCGCGGCGCGAGAAGCCGCGCGTGTCGGCGTTCACGTCCGCGAAGATCGACCGCATCATCGAGTTGCGGCCCGACCTGGTGCTGGGGTTCTCGGACCTGCAGGCGGACATCGCGGCGCAGCTGGTGCGCGCCGGCATCGAGGTGCACGTGTTCAATCACCGCAGCGTCGCCGAGATCCTGCGCACCGTGCGCGTGCTGGGCGGCATGCTCGGCTGCGAGACCAGGACGGCCGTGCTGGTCGAGCAGCTCGAGGCGGGCATCGAGCAGTCACGGCGCTTCGCGGCGGCGTTGCCGCAACGGCCGCGCGTCTACTTCGAGGAGTGGGACGAGCCGCAGATCTCGGCGATCCGCTGGGTCTCGGAGCTGATCGGCATCGCCGGTGGGGACGACTGTTTCCCCGAGCTCGCGCAGGCGTCGCTCGGCAAGGATCGCATCATCGCCGATCCGCTCGAAGTGCCGCGGCGCGCGCCCGACATCATCATGGGGTCATGGTGCGGCAAGAAATTCCGCCCGGAGCTGGTCGCGGCGCGACCGGGCTGGGGCGACGTCCCAGCCGTCCGTGACGGCGAGCTGCACGAGATCAAGTCCGCGATCATCCTGCAGCCGGGGCCCGCGGCACTGACCGACGGGCTCGCCGCGCTGCAGGCACGCATCGCCGCCTGGGCGCGGCGCCGCGATGGCGGCGGCAGCGCCAGGGTGCGCTAGCCGACCGTCACCGGCCCGGTCAGGCGCCGCAGCGCCGTCAGGTAGTTCTGGCTGGTCTTCGCGATGATGTCGGCGGGCAAGGGCGGGCCAGGCGCGCGCTTGTCCCAGTCCAGGGTCTCGAGATAGTCGCGCACGAACTGCTTGTCGAACGACGGCGGGCTCGCGCCGACGACATAGCGGTCCATGGGCCAGAAGCGCGACGAATCCGGTGTCAGCACTTCGTCGATCAGCGTCAGCCGGCCATCCGCATCGACGCCGAACTCGAACTTGGTGTCCGCGATGATGATGCCGCGCGCGCGGGCATGCTCGGCGGCAAAGCGATACAGCGCGAGCGAGGTGTCGCGCACCTGCGCGGCGAGCTCGGCGCCGATCAGCGCGACGATCGCGGCGTAGTCTATGTTCTCGTCGTGCTGCCCCGCCGGCGCCTTGCTGGCCGGCGTGAAGATCGGCTCGGGCAGCTGCTCGGCGAGGCGCAGCCCCGCCGGCAGCGCGATGCCGCAGACCGTGCCACTGCGCTGGTAGTCCTTCCAGCCGGAGCCGATCAGGTAGCCGCGCACGACGGCTTCGAGCGGCAGCGCGCGCAGCTTGCGGACGATGACGGCGCGGCCCTCGAGCAGTTCGCGTTCGTCGCGTTCGAGCGGCAGCTCGTCGAGGGTGCGGGTCGTCAGCTGGTTGGGCACGATGTGCGCCGTGCGTTCGAACCAGAAGTTCGAGATCTCGGTGAGCACCCGGCCCTTATGTGGAATCGGATCCGGCAGCACGACATCGAACGCTGACAGGCGGTCGGTCGTGACGATCAGCATGTGCGTCGCATCGACGTCGTAGATGTCGCGTACCTTGCCCGCGTGGATGCGGCGCAGCCGGCGCAACGCGGTGGTGTGAACAGTCTGGGTGGAAGCGGGCACGCGGCGATCCGTGGCAGTAGTGGCTTGTTACTATGACAGCATGAAGTGGAGCGGAAAAGTCTTCGGCGGCGTGCTCGGCGCCTTCGTCGGCGGACCGATCGGCGCGGCGCTCGGTGCGCTGGCCGGCCACGCCTACGACGAAAAGGGCGACGGCAACGGTGCGGGCGGCACGCGCGGTCGCGAGCGGCCGAGTGCGGCGCAGGTCGCCGACCGCTTCTTCCGCAGCACGTTCGAAGTCATGGGTCACGTTGCCAAGGCCGACGGGCGCGTTTCCGAGCGCGAGATCGACGCTGCGCGCGCGGTCATGCGCGACTTCCGCCTGGGGCAGGCGCAGATCGATGCGGCGATCGACTGTTACTCGCGCGGCAAGCGCAGCGACTTCGACCTGCGCGAGTCGATGGCTGGCCTGATCGCCGCCTGCGCCGACCGGCCCGACCTGCTGCGCATCTTCCTCGAGATCCAGTTGCGCGCCGCGCTGCTCGGCACCGACCTGCAGGGTCCCTCGCGACCGCTGCTGCAGCGGATCGCCGCGGCGCTCGGCGTCGGCGGCATCGAGTTCGCGCACCTCGAGGCGGTATTGCGGCTGCGGCAGGGCTCGGCGCGCGCGCGCGCCGCGGACACGGCGGCCGACGCCGGGCGGCTCGCCGAAGCCTATGAAGTGCTCGAAGTCGCCGCGAGCGCCAGCGACGACGAGGTCGCGAAGGCGTATCGGCGCCAGTTGTCGCGCCATCACCCTGATAAGCTGAAGGCCAACGGCCTGCCGGAATCCATGCTCGAGCACGCGAAGCAGCGCACGCAGCAGATCATCGAGGCCTGGGAACTGATACGCGCGCGGAGGGGCTTGAAGTGACTGCGACGAGACAACCGGACTGGATTGCGCCATCGATCCTGTCGGCGGATTTCGCGAAGCTCGGCGCCGAGGTCGACGCGGTGCTCGCCGCGGGCGCGGACATCGTGCACTTCGACGTCATGGACAACCATTACGTGCCGAACCTGACGATCGGCCCGCTGGTCTGCGAGGCGCTGCGCAAGCACGGCGTCACGGTACCGATCGACGTGCACCTGATGGTGCGGCCGGTCGACCGCATCGTGCCGGATTTCGCGAAGGCCGGCGCGACCTACATCAGCTTCCACCCCGAGGCCAGCGAGCACGTCGATCGGACGATCGAGCTGATCCGCGAGCACGGCTGTCGCCCGGGCCTCGTGTTCAACCCGGCGACGCCGCTGCACTGGCTCGATCACACGCTCGACAAGCTGGATCTCGTGCTGCTGATGTCGGTCAACCCGGGCTTCGGCGGCCAGAAGTTCATTCCCTCCGCGCTCGACAAGCTGCGGCAGGTGCGCCGGCGCATCGATGCCAGCGGCCGCGCCGTGCGGCTCGAGATCGACGGCGGCGTCAAGGTCGACAACATCGGCGCGATCGCGGCGGCCGGCGCCGACACCTTCGTCGCGGGTTCGGCGATTTTCGGTGCGCCGGATTACGCCGCGACGATCCGCCAGATGCGCGCCGAGATCGCGACCGCGACGCGCTGAAGCGCGACCCCGATAACGACAACGCCCGCGCGAGGCGGGCGTTGCGGCGAACCAGGTCGACGACCCTGCTCAGGTGTCGTCGTCGTCGTCCCAGTCGTCGTCGTCATCATCGTCCGTGACCGCCGCGCGACCCGGGGCAGCCTTGGCCGGTGCCGCTGCGGCCGCGCCCTTGACCGGCACGATGACCGGGCGCGTCTTGACCTTCGGGCGCGCGTTGAACACCACGATGGTCTTGCCGGTCGCGCGCAGCAGGCCCTGGTCTTCCAGCACCTTCAGCACGCGGCCCGCCATTTCGCGCGAGCAGCCGACCAGGCGCGACAGCTCCTGGCGCGATACCTTGATCTGCATGCCCTCGGGGTGCGTCATCGCATCGGGCTCGCCGCACAGGTCCATGATCGCGTGCGCGACGCGGCCGGTGACGTCGACGAAGGCGAGGTCGCCGAGCTTCTTGTTGGTGCGGTCGAGGCGCGTCGCAAGCTGGGTCGCGAGCTCGAAGATCAGGCCCGGGCTCTCGGCGGCAATCTGCCGGAAACGCGGATAGGTCATCTCGGCAAGTTCGCACTGGCCGCGGGTTCGGACCCACGCGGTGCGGGTCGGCTGTTCATAGAACAGGCCCATCTCGCCGAAGAACTGGCCCTTGTTCAGGTAGGCCAGCACCATCTCGTTGCCTTCCTCGTCCTCGATCATGACTTCGACCGAGCCGGAGATGACGTAGTAGAGAACGTCGGGCAAGTCGCCGGCGTGGATGATGACCGTCTTCGATGGGACGGTGCGAATCCGACAGTAGCTCAGAAAGCGGTTGATCGCCGGAATGTCGCTGAGCGGCTTGACCGTTTCGTCCACCACAAAAACCCCCTGATTCATGCGCAATCGCGCTTGTTGGGGGACGTTTTATACATAAGCCGCGCGCCGCGCAAGACAGAATGTCGATTAGACCCAATAACTTGTGAAGGTCATCACACGCGCAGTCGCACGCATCGCGTCCCTGACGGGGGCCGGCAGCTCTGCGCCACCGGCGGCCAGCGCGGCCTGGCCGTGTTCGACCTCGTCGTGCTTCATCTGCTCGAGAATGGCGCGGCTGCGCAGGTCATCGGGAGGCAGCCGATCGAGATGCGACTCGAGATGCCCCTCGACCTGGCGTTCCGTCTCCGCGACAAACCCGAGGCTGACGCGATCGCCGAGCGCTGCCGCCGCAGCGCCCAAGGCGAAGGATCCTGCGTACCACAGCGGCGTCAGCAGGCTCGGGCGCGAATCGAGTTCCTGCAGTCGTTGCTCGCACCACGCGAGGTGATCGGTCTCTTCGCGGCCGGATCGCAGCAGCAGTTCGCGGGTACGGGCGTTGCGCGCGAACGCGGCCTGACCCTGGTACAGCGCCTGGGCGGCCACCTCGCCGGCGTGATTGACCCGCATCAGGCCGGCGGCATGGCGGCGATCCTGGTCCGACAGGTTGGCGGACGCAGCTGGGCCGGTGTTCGAAGTGCGGGTCGAACCGGGGGCCGGTCCAGGCGTGGGGCGAGCGGCCCGGTGTTCGGCGAGCACCGACCGCAACGCGTTGTCGGCGGTCGCCAGCAGCGGTTCGAGGAGTCGGTCTAGGCTCATGGGGGCGTCCTCCGGATGGCCACCAGGGGACAACCCCCGGCGGACACTCATGATTATAGTGCCGTGCCGGGTCCCCCGGCAGTCGCGCACCTGCCGGAACCCTGGCCTCGGCCGGGGCGGAAGCGTCCTTTGCAAAGCTGGGACCGCTTGAGTACACTGCGCGACCTTTTCGGTGACCTGCCCGAGGCCGCCCCCATTGCGGGAGTGCGGCGTGCGGACGCGGGTGGAGATGCAGATGAGCACGGTATTCGCCAAACCCCAGACGGTGCAGGGCGACTGGTTCGTGGTTGACGCGAACGGTCAGACGCTCGGCCGCCTTGCCTCGAACATTGCGCTGCGGTTGAAGGGCAAGCACAAGGCCATCTACAGCCCGCACGTCAACATGGGCGACCACATCGTCGTCGTCAACGCCGACAAGATCCGCGTCACGGGCCGCAAGCTCAGCGACAAGATCTACTATCACCATACCGGGTTCATCGGTGGCATCAAGTCGATCGCACTCGACAAGCTGCTCGCGAAGCACCCGGAGCGCGTGATCCAGATCGCCGTCAAGGGCATGCTGCCGAAGACGGTGCTCGGCCGGCAGATGTTCCGCAAGCTGCACGTGTTCGCCGGCAACCAGCATCCGCACCAGGCGCAGCAGCCCAAGCCGCTGTCCTTCTGATTCCACGCAGGCCAAGTACAAGTAGGTTATCCGCAATGCCCGCCACCCAATACGGCACCGGCCGACGCAAGACCGCCACGGCGCGTGTCTACATCAAGCCGGGCACCGGCAAGATCACCGTCAACGACCGCTCGCTTGACGAATTCTTCGGTCGCGAGACCGGTCGCATGATGGTTCGCCAGCCGCTCGAGGCCGTGCAGCTCGACAGCCGCTTCGACATCACCGTGTCGGTGGCCGGCGGCGGCATCACCGGCCAGGCCGGCGCGATCCGTCACGGCATCACCCGCGCGTTGATCGAATACGATGAGACGCTGCGTCGTCCGCTGCGCGCGGCCGGCTTCGTGACGCGCGATGCGCGCGAAGTCGAGCGCAAGAAGGTCGGTCGTCGCAAGGCACGCCGCGGTCCGCAGTACTCGAAGCGCTGATCGGGGTTCTTCCGACCCGGCTACAGAGGTGCGGACGCTTCTCGATCCAGCAGTACTTTTGGGGGATCGTCTAGCGGTAGGACAACGGACTCTGACTCCGTTTACCTAGGTTCGAATCCTAGTCCCCCAGCCAAAGCAAGAAGGCCCGCTCGAAAGAGCGGGCCTTTTTTTGTTTGGGCGCCCCGCCCAGCGGGCGGGGCAGATGGGGGGCGGCTCAGAGCCGGCGCACGCCGCCGGGTCCGCCGACCAGCACGACATCCGCGCCACGGCGCGCGAACAGTCCGACGGTGACGACGCCGGCGATCTGGTTCAGTTCGGTTTCGAGCGCCGGCGGATCGAGGATGCGCAGTTGGTGCACGTCGAGGATCTGGTTGCCGTTGTCGGTGACCACGCCTTCGCGCCAGACCGGCTGGCCACCGCGGGCCACCAGTTCGCGCGCGACATAGGAACGCGCCATCGGGATGACTTCGATGGGCAGCGGGAACGCGCCCAGGACGTCGACGACCTTGGATTCGTCGACGATGCAGACGAAGGTGCGCGATGCGGCGGCCACGATCTTCTCGCGGGTCAGCGCGGCGCCACCCCCCTTGATCAGGTGCCGGTGCCGCGTCGTCTCGTCCGCGCCGTCGACATAGAGTTCGAGCGTGCCGGCCGTGTTGAGGTCGAGTACATCGATGCCCAGGGCGCGCAGCCGCTGGGTCGACGCCTCGGAACTCGAGACCGCGCCGCGAACGCGATGGCGTAGCGCGCCCAGGCCATCGATGAAGTGATTGACGGTCGAGCCCGTGCCGACGCCGACGAGCATGTCGTCCTGCACCCACTCGAGCGCAGCCTCTGCCGCGGCCTTCTTGCCCTTGTCTGCGCTCATTTGTCGGACCCCGGATGCGACGATGCCCGCGTGGTGCGGGCATCGGATCGTCGTTTTGCTTTGAGAAGCGGCGAGCGGGCTTTTTAGACCACGCTCGCCGCGAGGCAAGCAGAAAGTGCTACTTCTTCTTCGCAGCTTTCTTCTTGGCCTTCGCCTTCGCCTTCTTCTTGGCCTTAGCCATGATGTATCTCCAGTTACGGGTTAGTCCGAGGGCGAGTATATACACGCAAATGTAAAAAACAAGCAACGCCTCTTGACGAGAGCGCAGTGCGTCACACCTTCATCGCGCCATCGCGACGATGAATTTCCAGTGAGCGGGTTCCACCGGCGTGATCGAAAGACGATTGCCGGCGCGCAGGATCAGCATGCCGGCGAGTTCGCGGCGCTCGTGCCCGCGCAGCTGTGCAAGCGAAATCACTCGGGAAAAAGGCTTCGAAAGCTTCACATCGACCTGGTACCAGCGCGGCGCGTCGGGCTTGCTCGCCGCATCGTAATGCGCATGCTTGCGATCGAAGGCAGTGGGGTCGGGGTAGCCTTCCTTGACGATTTCGACGATGCCGACGATGCCCGGCTCGTCGCAGCTGGAGTGATAAAGAAAGGCGAGATCCCCCCGCTTCATCTCGTCGCGCAGCATGTTGCGCACCTGGTAGTTGCGCACGCCGTCCCACCCGGTCGTCTGCTTCGGTGCTCGCTTGAGGTCCTCGAGACCGAAGGTCGAGGGCTCCGTCTTCATCAACCAGTGCTTCAAGTTTGATGCTCCAAGGGCTTGATCCAGCCATTGTCCGTCAGGATCGCATCGAGGCGCACGTCCCAGGGCAGATCGGGAATCCGCGCGACTTCCTGCGCGGCGAAGGCAACGCCGATCAGTAGCGGACCGCGCCAGCGCGGGCGCCGATGTCGGAACGCGAGCGCGCGATCGTAGAAGCCACCGCCCATGCCGAGGCGAAAGCCGCGCCGGTCGAAGGCGACCAGCGGCACGAGTACGACGCTGCAGTACTGCAGGCTGATGCTGGGAAGCGCGGCCGGTTCCAGCAGGCCGTAGCGATTACGCCGCAATGGCGGCGCCAGCGGCGCGAAGCCCATGCCAGCTGCATGCACGCGCGACAGGCGCGGGACATACACCCGGGAGCCGCGGCGATGCGCGGCCGCGAGCAGCGGCGCGGGATCGAATTCACCCGCTGCAGCCAGATAGCCGGCGACGCGCGGCAGGCTGCGCAGCCGCAGCAAGCGCAGGAAATGGCGCGCCGCGGCCTGCTGGGCGCCGTGCCGTTGCGCCGGCGCGAGGCTGCGGCGCAGCGCGCGCCCGGCGCGGCGCAGCAGCGCGCGTTGCTGCAGGCGGGCGTCGGTCGGCGGATCGCGCGGCGGCATCATCGTCGGGACGGCGCAGGGCGGGACGGGGTGGCGCGGGGCGTGGGGCTGCGCGGCAGGGTGCGGGCCAGGGCTGGCCCGCGCCGGAAAGAAGTGACGCCGCCCGCCTGTGCCGGGTTGGACCATTGCTCTCGACACGGAGCAACAAGTGGGGCGAGCTGCGACAGGTAAGGCTTTCCGTTCAGGACGGACATGCACAGTGCTGACAGCAAGCTCATATGCCCCTTGGGTGTTTCAATTAGGGTCGAGAGGTAACCCGATCCGCATTCGAACACCGCAGGCGACGTCGACCCGACTGTACATCACCTGATCGCGCGGTTCGAGTCGCACGCGCCGCAGAAAGGGGTGGCAGTTCGCAAAAATGCCGACCCTGCGCTGCGTGCGGCACGCTGTTGCCGCCGGGCGCGGCGCCGCTGCTCAGAGGTCGAGCTGGTGGTTGCGGGCCAGCGCGGTGTCGACGCGCTCGCGCAGCGCACGGACGCGGCCCTGGAATTCGCCATCGACGCGCTTGTCGCGCTGGCGCAGGCGCAGCATGTCCTGGGTCAGGTTCAGAGCCGCCATCACCGCAACGCGGTCGAGGCCGACGATCTTCCCCGAGTCGCGGATCTCGCGCATCTTGCCGTTCAGGACCTCGACCGATTCGAGCAGCTCCGCCCGCTCTTCCGGCGGACAGGCGATGACGTAATCCTTGTCGAGGATGCGGACCGTGACGCGCGCGACCTTGTCGGCCTCGCTCACGCGCTGTGCTCCAGCATCTTCAGGCGACCTATCATGGCCTCGACGCGGGCGCGCACCTGCTCGTTCTTCTGCAGCAGGTTGGAACGCTCGGAAGACAGTGAATCCTGGCGCTGGCGCAACGCTCGATTCTCCTCGCGCAGCTGCGCCACCTGCGCAAGCAGTTCGTCGAGTGTCTTTTCGAGGCGCCGGAGTTCGATTTCGAAGTTGTTATGGTTGGCGTCGCTCATGGCCGGAATGTTAGGCCCGCGGCCCGCCGAGGGCAATCCCGACGCGGTCCCTGAGGCATAATCCTGCCCGCATGAACGCCGATTTCGAACATCTCCAGAAAGTACTTGCGGATTCGCGCGCCTTGACAGATGCCGCTGAGGCGCACGGAACCTTGACCGGGGCCCTGTGCGCAGCGCTCGATTTTAGCCTCGAGGACTGGTGCGCCGAGCTGTATGCGGAGGGGCGCACCGACGAGGACGCTCTGGCGGCGCTGCAGGACGTGTTCAGCGCGACCCGCGCCGCGCTGGTGTCCGACCAGATGGACTTCCGCCCGCTGCTGCCGGACGACGAAGCCAGCATCGAGTCGCGCGCCGAGGCTCTGGGGCAGTGGTGCCAGGGTTTTCTGTATGGCCTGGGCTCGCGGCCGCTGCCGGGCCCGGAGCAGATGTCGCGTGAAGCCGGCGAAGTCGTGCGCGACCTGACGGCGATGACCCAGGTGACTGCCGACGCCGATGCCGGCGAGGAATCCAACGAGGAGGCCTGGCTCGAACTGACAGAGTTCGTGCGGGTTGCCGCCCAGCTGCTGTTCGATGAGTTCGAGCGCTGGCGCAGTGCGCAGTCGGTCGGTCCGGCCGACGACGGCGCGCTGCACTGAGTCCCACCGACACGGAGGCCGGTCACTGCCATGCCCAAGTCCAAGCCGCTGACCCGCGAGGAATATGCCCGTCGCCGGGGGCAGCTGCTGCGCATCATGGGCCGCGATTCGATCGCCATCCTGCCGGCCGCGGTACCGAAGACGCGCAACAATGACGTCCACTACGGCTATCGCCAGGACAGCGACTTCCACTACCTCACGGGCTTCGACGAACCCGAGTCGGTCGCCGTGCTGGTGCCGGGGCGCAGCGGCGGCGAGTACCTGCTGTTCGTCCGCGAGCGCGATCGCGAACGCGAGACCTGGGACGGCCATCGCGCCGGTCCTGAGGGCGCCACGCGCGAGTTCGGCGCCGACGATGCCTTCCCGATCGGGGATCTCGACGACATCCTGCCGGGCCTGATGGAAAACCGCGCCCGCGTGTTCTACACGATGGGCGTGAACCACGAGTTCGACCAGCGCGTGCTGGGCTGGGTCAACGGCCTGCGCTCCCAGGCGCGCCACGGCCGTCATCCGCCGCACGAAATCGTCGCACTCGAGCACTTCCTGCACGACATGCGCCTCTACAAGAGCCGGGCGGAGCTCGCGCTGATGCAGGCCTCGGCCGATATCGCCGCCCGCGCGCATGTGCGCGCGATGCGCTTCTGCCAACCGGGGCGGCACGAGTACGAACTGATGGCGGAACTGCTGCACGAGTTCCATCGCGCGCAGGCCGACATCTCCTACCAGCCGATCGTCGGCGGCGGCGCCAATGGCTGCATCCTGCACTACGTCGAGAACCGCGCCCTGTTGCAGGAGGGCGACCTGGTGCTGATCGACGCCGGCTGTGAGTACCAGAAGTACGCGTCCGACATCACGCGCACCTTCCCGGTCAACGGCGCATTCTCGTCGGCGCAGCGCGCGCTCTACGACGTGGTGCTGGAGGCGAACCTCGCGGCCATCGCGAAGGTCAAGCCCGGCAACCACTGGAACGAGCCGCATGACGCCGCCGTGCACGTGCTGACCGCCGGCCTCGTGCGCCTCGGGCTGCTGAAGGGCCGTGTGCCGGCGCTGATCAAGTCGCAGGCCTATCGGCAGTTCTACATGCACCGCACCGGCCACTGGCTCGGCATGGATGTCCACGACGTCGGCGACTACAAGGTCGGTGACGTCTGGCGCGAGCTCGAGCCCGGCATGGTGCTGACGATCGAGCCCGGCCTCTACATCGCGCCCGGCAGTCGCGGCGTACCGAAGGCCTTCCAGGGCATCGGCATCCGCATCGAAGACGACGTGGTCGTCACGCGCGACGGGCGCCAGGTGCTGACCAGCGGCGTGCCGAAGGATCCCGACGAAATCGAACGACTGATGGCAGCGGCATGAACGCCGGCGCTGACGCGGTCGATGTCGATGTCGCGATCGTCGGCGGAGGCATGGTCGGCGCGAGCCTGGGGCTGGCGCTTGCGCAGTCGCCGCTGCGCGTCGCGCTGGTCGAGGGCGTGGACCCTGCCGCTGCGGCGCCGCAGCCGAGCTTCGACGATCGAACCACGGCGCTCGGCAACGGCACGCGCCGGATTCTCGATGCGCTCGGCGTCTGGCCGCAGGTGCGGGCCGAGGCGGCGCCGATCCGCACCATCCACGTCTCCGATGCCGGGCGCTTCGGCTTCGCGCGGCTCGACGCCGCGCAGCAGGGCCTCGATGCGTTCGGCTACGTGGTCGTCAACCGCGTGCTCGGGCGTGCACTGTGGTCGCAGCTCGCGCGGGCGCCGGCGGTGCTGTGCTGCATGCCGGCGCGCGCCAGTGGCGGCGCACTCGACGGCGACGCGCGCGTGCTCGCGCTCGAGTCGACCGCGCCCGGCGTGCCGGCGCAGCTGCGCGCGCGGCTCGTCGTGGCCGCCGATGGGGCGCAGTCGTTGTTGCGTTCGGCGGCCGGCATCGACGCCGACGTCGAGGATTACGGCCAGGTCGCCGTGATCGCGAACCTTGCGCCTGACCGGCCGCACCAGGGCGTCGCCTACGAGCGCTTCACGCCGTCGGGTCCGATGGCGCTGCTGCCGCTGGCGAGCGGCGACTGGGGCCTGGTCTGGACCTTGACCCCGGAACGCGCCCGCGAGGCGCTCGACTGGAACGATGCGCGCTTCCTCGAGGAACTGCAGCGCTGCTTCGGCTGGCGCGCGGGCCGCTTCACGCGGGTCGGGCGGCGCGCGGCCTATCCACTGCGACTGATGCGCGCCGAACGCGCGAGCGCGGCGCGGCTCGTCCTGATCGGCAACGCCGCGCAGTCGCTGCACCCGGTCGCTGGCCAAGGCTTCAATCTCGGCCTGCGCGATGCGGCGACGCTCGCCGAGGTGCTGGTCGAGCGCGCGCTGCGCGGCGATGCGCTGTCCGTCGGGGGCATCGATGCCGGTGACGATGCCGTGCTGGCCGAATTCGCGGCGCGCCGCAGCGCGGATCGCGACGGCGTCACGCGCTTCACCGATGGCCTGGTGCGCCTGTTCGGTGACACGCGGCCCGGAGTCGGCATGGCGCGCGATCTGGGGCTGCTGCTGTTCGACCTGAGCCCGACGGCCAAAGCGGCGCTGTCGCGCGTCAGCTGGGGCTTTGCCGGCCGCACGCCGCGACTCGCGCGCGGCCTGCCGCTCGCGCCATGAGCGCAGCGGCGCCACCGGGCAGGCTTGCCGGGCCCGACTTCGACGTGCTGGTGGTCGGCGGCGGCGCCGTCGGCGCGACCTTCGCGGCGCTGCTGCCGCGCCTGACCAACGTGCCGGCCGCGCGCATCGCGGTGCTCGATCCGCAGCTGCCGGCCACGCGCAGCGCGGCGCCCGCGGTCGGCGCCGCCGAGGCTGCGGGCGCAGCGGCCGGGCTGCGCGTGTCGGCGATCTCGCGCGCCAGCGAGCGCATCCTGCGCCGCGCCGGGGCCTGGCCGGCCGTGCAGGCCAGCGCGCCGTGCGCCTACGAACGCATGCACGTGTGGCCCCACGACGGCGTCGCGCGCGGCGCGGGCGCGCTGTCGTTCGACGCGGCGTCGCTGCACGAACCGGATCTCGGCCACATCGTCGAGAACCGCGTGCTGCAGGCGGCCGCGCTCGCTGCCTGCGCGAGCGCGGGCGTGCGCCTGATTCCGGCCAGCGTCACCGCGCTCGCGTTCGAGGCCGCGGCGGTGCGGGTCACGCTCGCGGGTGACGGCGCTCCGGCCGCGCTGCGCGCGCGCCTGCTCGTCGGCGCGGATGGCGCGCGTTCGCAGGTGCGGCGGCTCGCCGGCCTCGAGGCGCGCGTCGAGGACTACGAGCAGCAGGGCGTAGTCGCGCGGGTGCGGCCGGAACGCCCGCACGAGGCCACGGCCTGGCAGCGCTTCCTCGGCCACGGCACGCTGGCGCTGCTGCCGCTCGCAAACAGCGAGTGCTCGATCGTCTGGTCGCTGCCGCAGGTCGAGGCGCGCCGCCTGCTCGAGGTCCCGGCGGCGCAGTTCGAGCGTGAATTGACAGCGGCCAGCGATGGCGTGCTGGGTAGCCTGCAGCTGACCAGCGAACGCATCGCGCCGCCGCTGCAGCGCCTGCTGGCGCCGCAGTACGTGGTCGAGCGCGTGGCATTGATCGGCGACGCGGCGCACGTCGTGCATCCGCTCGCCGGCCAGGGCGTGAACCTCGGGCTGCTCGATGCGGCGGCGCTGGCCGAGGTGCTGGCCGCGGCGCAGGCCGAAGGCGAAGACCCGGGCGCGCTGCGGGCGCTGCGCCGCTACGAGCGCTGGCGCAAGGGCGAGAACGAGGCGATGAGCGCCGCGTTCGATGCGTTCAACGCACTGCTGTCGACGGGCCGCGGCACGCTGGCGGGCGTTACGCGTCGCAGCCTGGGCTGGGTCGAGCGCAGCGACCTCGCGAAGCGCTTCTTCCTCGAGCGCGCGCTCGGCACGGCCGGCGACCTGCCGGCCGCGGCCCGCGCCGCGGCGGGCGTCAGCTGAGCTCGATCCGGTCGACCTTCGCGGCGCAGATGAAGTCGTTGTCCGAGAGCCCGCCGATCGCGTGCGTGTTCCAGCGCACGCGGCAGTAGTTGTAGCCGAGTTCGAGATCGGGATGATGGTCCTCGACGTTCGCGATGTGCGCGAGCGCGTTGACGAAGCTCATCGTCCGGTAGAAATCCTTGAAGCGGTACTCGCGCGACAGGAATTTCATGTCGTCGGACAACGCCCAGCCCGGCGCGAGCTTCGCTTGGTACTTGCGGCACTGGTCGGGCGACAGCGGCGGAATGCCGCCCTCGCAGGGCGCGCAGCGCCGTTCGTGCAGTTCGCTCATGTCGACTCCCGGCGCGCATAGCGGCGCGCGACGTATTTCTCGACCAGGTCCTGGAATTCCTCGGCGATCCGTTCGCCCTTCAGCGTGACGGTCTTCTCGCCATCCTCATAGACGGGCGCGACCGGTCGTTCGCCCGTGCCCGGCAGGCTGATGCCGATGTTGGCGTGCTTGCTCTCGCCCGGGCCATTGACGACGCAGCCCATGACCGCGACGGTCATGTCCTCGACGCCGACGTGTTCCTTGCGCCACTGCGGCATGCGATGGCGGATGTGGCCCTGGATCGACTGCGCGAGCTCCTGGAAATAGGTGCTGGTAGTGCGGCCGCAGCCCGGGCAGGCGATCACCATCGGCGTGAACGACCGCAGGCCCATGGTCTGCAAGATTTCCTGCGCGACGATGACCTCGAGCGTGCGATCACCGCCCGGATCGGGCGTCAGCGAGACCCGGATCGTGTCGCCGATGCCGGCCTGCAGCAGCACGCCGATGCCGGCGGTCGAGGCGACGATGCCCTTGCTGCCCATGCCCGCCTCGGTCAGGCCGACGTGCAGCGGGTACTCGCAGCGCCGACCGAGTTCGGTGTAGATCGCGATCAGGTCCTGCACGCCGCTGACCTTGGCCGACAGCACGATGGCGTCGTGTGGCTGGCCCAGCTCCTCGGCACGCGCGGCGCTCTGCAGCGCCGATTCGACGACGGCCGAACGCATGACTTCGTTGGCGCTGCGCGGCGTGGGCGAGGCGTTGTTCTCGTCCATCATCCGCGTCAGCAGCTCCGGGTCGAGGCTGCCCCAGTTGACGCCGATGCGGATCGGCCGGGCGTGCCGGCACGCGACTTCGATCATCTCGGCGAACTGCGGGTCGCGCTTGCTGCCGCGGCCGACGTTGCCCGGGTTGATGCGCAGCTTCGCGAGCGCCTCGGCGCAGGCCGGATGCGCCTTCAGCAGCTTGTGGCCGTTGAAGTGGAAATCGCCGATCAGCGGCACGCGCACGCCGAGCTGCGCGAGCCGGTCGCGGATGTGCGGCACGGCCGCGGCGGCCTCGTCGGTGTTGACCGTGACGCGCACGAGCTCGGAGCCGGCCCGCGCCAGCGCCTTGACCTGTTGCACCGTCGCTTCGATGTCGGCGGTGTCGGTGTTGGTCATCGACTGCACGACGATCGGGGCGTCGCCGCCGACCCAGACGCCGCCGACCGAGGCCTTGATGCTCTGGCGGCGCACGACCGCCGATTTCGAATTGCTCATGGTGTCGTCCCTGTTGCCGGCCCCGCGCCGGCGGCGCGGGCGCTGATCCATTGCCGCATCTGGCGTTCGACGAAGTCGAGCGGCACGGCGCCGGTCGACAGCAGTTCGTCGTGGAAGGCGCGCAGGTCGAAGCGCTCGCCGAGCGTGCGCTCGGCTTCGCTGCGCAGCGCGCGGATGCGCAGCTGGCCGACCTTGTAGGCCAGCGCCTGGCCCGGCCAGCTGATGTAACGATCGATCTCGTTGACGATGTCGGCGTCGGTCTTGGGTGCGTTGTCGCGGAAGAACGCGATCGCCTGCTCGCGGCTCCAGCCCTTGGCATGCAGCCCGGTATCGACGACCAGCCGGACCGCGCGCCACATGTCATAGGTCAGCTGGCCGAACTTCGAATACGGGTCCTGGTACAGGCCGAGCTCCTCGCCGAGGCTCTCCGAGTACAGCGCCCAGCCTTCGACATAGGCGGTGTAGCCCGCGAAGCGGCGGAAGCGCGGCAGGCCTGCCTGCTCGTAGGCGAGCGCAATCTGCAGGTGATGGCCGGGCACGGCCTCATGCACCGACAGCACTTCCATCTCCCACTTCGGCCGCACTTCCGGACGATACAGGTTGACGTAGTAATAGCCGGGGCGCGCGCCATCCATCGAGGGCGGCTGGTAGTAGGCCGTGGTCGTGTTCGGCGCGCTGGTGCGCGGAATCGCCCGCACGCCATACGGCGTGCGCGGCAGCTTGCCGAACAGCCGCGTCAGGTTCGGGTCGATCCGCTTCGAGACTGCCAGGTAGCCGTCCAGCAGTTCCTGTTCGGTGGCGTAGAAGAACTTCGGGTCGGTGCGCAGGTAGTTCACGAAGGCGGCGAAGTCGCCCTGGAAGCCGACCTTCGTGATGATGGCCTGCATCTCGCCGCGGATCCGCGCGACCTCGGACAGGCCGAGCGCGTGGATTTCGTCCGCCGTCAGCGACGACAGCGTCGTGTGATAGGCGATCCGCTCGCGATAGAAATCGGCGCCCTTCGGCGTGTCGGCGAGGCCGACGCTCGCGCGCGTGCGCGGCAGGTAGTCTTCGTTGAACGCGCGCTGCAGGCGCCGGTAGGCCGGCACGACCACGGTCTCGATGGCGTTGCGCGCGGCGGCCTGCAGGCGCGCGCGCTCGGCCGCCGGGATGGTCTCCGGCATGCGCGTGAACGGCGCATAGAACGGGCTGTCCTCGGCGCTCGCGACGATCTGCGCGGCGAGCTGCGGCGGGATGCGCTCCATGATCACGCGCGGCTGGGTGCGGCCCTCGCGCGCCGCGCTGCGCAGCAGCTCGATGTGCTGGTCGATGTGCGCGCCGAGGCCGCGCAGCCGCGCGAGCCAGTCGGCGTAGTCGCGCGCGCTGTTGAACGGCAGCTGCTCGGCCAACTCCGACAGCGTCTGCACGCCGCCCTGGTGGTTGATCTGGTACAGCCACGGCTTGAACGGCCAGACCGCAAGGCGCTGCTCGTACTCGCGCGCGAACAGGTCGTAGTTCAGTTGCTCGGCGGCGGGCAGCGCGGCGCGCGGGATCTTGCCGAGCTGCGCGAGCGTGACGACATCCGCGCGATGGCTGGCCTCGATTGCCGCGGCGGACAGATCCGGCCAGCGGTCGTTGTAGCGCGCGTCGCCCTGGTAGGTCGCCACCAGCGGGTTCTCCCGCAGGTCGCGTTCCCAGGCGGCGTTGAACAGCGCATGCAGCTGCGTCACGGCGTCGGCAGGCGCGGTCGATTCGGCGGCGGCGCGTGGCGCCCCGAGCGGCAGCACGGCGAGTGCGAGCAGCGCTGCGGCAGTGCGCGACGTCGTGCGGAACGAACTGGAATGAATGTTCACGGCGGGATTCTACGGCGCGGGCGGCGCCGGTGCGCGAGTCGACTGCCAGGCGATCAACTGCCACCGGCCGTCGCGCTGCGCGTAGACATCGGTGTAGACGAGCTGCATCGGGATGCGCTGGCCGCGCGACTCGACCTCGACATCGAGCCGGCCGTGGATCAGCACGGCGGCGCCTACCGCGCGCGGTTCGAGCGCCAGCACCTCGAGGCGCCGGTAGCGCATCTGCCCGCTGCGCAGCGCTTCGAGGAACTGCGCCCGCGTTTCGCAGACACCGGTCGAATGGCAGTAGCGCAGGTCGGCGGCGAGCATCGTTTCCAGGCCTTGCAGATCATGGGCCTGCAGCGCCGCGAGTCGCGCCCGCTCGAGCGCCACGACCGCATCGAGCGCGTCCGCCGTCGGCGTGCCGCGGACCGCGCAACCCGCGAGCAGCAGGGCCATCAAGGCCATCAATGTCAGCAGGGCCGACAGGGGTGGCAGCGCCTGCAGGGCCGGCGCGGTTCGCCCAACCGCTGTGGTGGGGCCGGGGCGGTGCGGCATCGGGATGGTCATGGTCGGCTCCGGTCCGGCTGCAGGTCCGGGTTGGCGAGGCGGCCATTGTGACCCGGCGCGGGCGCGGCAGAAACCGGTGCGGCGCCGGCGTGCGGGCTGGTATCATCCCTTCGCTCGCAGTTCAGACTGTCGGAGAGAGCCAGGCTTCAAGGCCCGGCCGCCGAAGGCGCAAGTTCCGCCCGGAATCGCTCAGGCAAACGTACGGCAGGTCGCAGGCGGGCTCTGGAGAGTGGCGTCGAATCGCAGGATTCGTGGCCCACCGAAGGGGAGCGGTGCCGGCATGGCACCTCATCTCTCAGGTTCAAGGACAGAGGGGCGGCGCGCACCGTGAGGTGCGTGCGCCCGTCGTCGTCCATGGCCTGAGCACCCTGACCGGAGTCCGTACATCCATGCTGCGCAAGACCCCTCTGCATGCACTGCACGTCGCGCTCGGCGCGCGCATGGTCGATTTCGGCGGCTGGGACATGCCGGTCCATTACGGCTCGCAGATCGAGGAGCATCACGCGGTGCGCCGGCGCGCCGGCGTGTTCGACGTCTCGCACATGTGCGTCGTCGACCTGCGCGGCCCGGCCGTGCGCGCCTTCCTCGAGCGTCTGGTCGCCAATGACGTCGGCAAGCTGCAGGTGCCCGGCAAGGCGCTGTACAGCTGCATGCTGAACGAGGCCGGCGGCGTCATCGACGACCTGATCGTCTACTTCCTCGACGAGAGCTGGTTCCGGCTGGTCGTCAACGCCGGCACGCGCGACAAGGACCTCGCGTGGATTCGCGCCCAGGTCGCGGCGCAGTCGCTGGCCATCGACGTGATCGAGCGCGCAGACCTTGCGATGCTGGCCGTGCAGGGTCCCGACGCGCGCGCGGCCGTCGTGCGCGAGCTGCTTGCGGTCGATGCCCGCGAAGGCTGCCTCGCGCTGGGCGTGTTCTTCGGGCGCGAGTCGCGCATGGCGGATGGCACAGCCTGTTTCGTCGCGCGCACCGGCTACACCGGCGAGGACGGCTTCGAGCTGATGCTGCCGGCGGCCGCGGCTGAAGCCGCGTGGCGCCGCCTGAATGCAGCCGGCGTCGCGTCCTGCGGTCTCGGCGCGCGCGACACGCTGCGGCTCGAGGCCGGCATGAACCTGTATGGCAACGACATGGACGAGCAGCATCATCCGCTCGAAAGCGGACTCGCCTGGACGGTCGCGTTCGATCCGCCGGGGCGCGACTTCATCGGCCGTGCCGCGCTCGAGGCGGTGCGTGAGCGCGGCGACGCGGCGCGCTTCGTCGGTCTCGTGCTCGAGGACCGCGGCGTGCTGCGCAGCCACCAGCGCGTCGTCGTGCCCGATTTCGGCGAAGGCGAGACGACCAGCGGCAGCTATGCACCCACGATGGAACGCTCGATCGCGTTCGCGCGCGTGCCGCGCGGCGTCGGCGAGCGCGTGCAGGTCGACATCCGCGGCAAGCTGATGTCGGCGCGCGTCGTCAAGGCGCCGTTCGTGCGTCACGGCCGAGTCGTCGCCAGCCTCAGCTGAATGGCTGCCCAACCCGATTGAATGCCCCTTTCCCGCAGGAGTCCGTCATGAGCCAGGTGCCCGCCGATCGTCGCTACACGAAATCCCACGAATGGGCCCGCCCGCTCGGCGATGGCCAGGTCGAGATCGGCATCACCGATCACGCCCAGCACGCGCTCGGCGACCTCGTGTTCGTCGAGACGCCGGAGACGGGTCGCGCCGTCGGCGCGGGCGAGGCCTGCGCCGTGGTCGAGTCGGTCAAGGCCGCCTCGGACGTCTACTCGCCGATTGCCGGCACGGTCGTCGCGGCCAATACGGAACTCGCCGGCACGCCGGAGCTGATCAACCAGGATTGCTACGGCACGGGCTGGCTGATGCGCATCCAGCCGACGTCGATGGCCGAATACGAAGCGATGCTGTCCGCCGATGACTACGCCGCCGTGCTCGCGGCCGAGGGAGGCTGAACCATGCCGTTCATTCCGCATACCGATGCCGACGTCGCCGAGATGCTGGCGACCATCGGCGCACGGTCGATCGAAGACCTGTTCGACGAGATCCCGGCCTCGCTGCGCGTGGCCGGCCTGCCCGGCATCCCCGCGGCCCTCGGCGAGATGGAGATCGGCCGGCTGATGAGCGAGCGTGCGCGGCAGGATGGCCGCCCGCTGTGCTTCCTCGGCGCCGGCGCCTACGAGCACCACATCCCGTCGGCGGTCTGGGCGCTGACGACGCGCGGCGAGTTCTACAGCGCCTACACGCCCTATCAGGCGGAGGCGAGCCAGGGCACGCTGCAGCTGATCTACGAATACCAGACGATGATCGCGAGCCTGACCGGCATGCAGGTGTCGAACGCGTCGCTGTACGACGGCGGTTCGGGCGTCGCGGAGGCGGCGCTGATGGCGGCGCGCGCGCACCGCAAGTCGAAGTCGATGCGCGTGCTCGTGCCGCGCACGCTGCATCCGTTCTATCGCAAGGCAGCGGTCGCGACGGCCGGCAACCAGGGCATGCGCTTCGAGGAGATCGGCTTCGAGCGCGACAGCGGCAAGCTCGACCGCGCGGCGCTCGCGGCGTTCGAGGGCGAGGACATCACCGCGCTCGTGATCCAGCAGCCGAATTTCTTCGGCACGCTCGAGGATGTCGACGCGCTGACCGACTGGGCGCACGCGCAGGGCGCGTTCGTGATCGCGGTCGTCAATCCGACTTCGCTCGCGCTGCTGAAACCGCCGGGCGAGTGGGGCACGAAGGGCGCCGACATCGTCGTCGGCGACGGCCAGCCGCTCGGCGTGCCGCTGTCGTCCGGCGGCCCGTATTTCGGTTTCATGACGACGCGGATGGATTACGTGCGCTCCATGCCAGGCCGCATCGTCGGGCGCACCGTCGACCTCAACGGCAAGGAAGGCTTCACGCTGACGCTGCAGGCGCGCGAGCAGCACATCCGCCGCGGCAAGGCGACGTCGAACATCTGCACCAACCAGGGGCTGCTGATGACGGCGGCGACGATCTACCTGTCACTGCTCGGTCCGACCGGGCTCGCGCGCGTCGCGGCGGTGTCGCACCAGCGCACGCAGGAGCTGGTCGCCGCGCTGACGCGCATCAAGGGCGTGCGCGCGGCGTTCAACGCGCCGCGCTTCCACGAAGCCGTGCTGCAGTTCGACCGGCCGGTGGCCCCGGTGCTGCGCGAGATGGAGGCGCAGGGCCTGCTGGGCGGGCTGGATCTGGCCGAACACTATCCGGAGCTCGGGCCGGCGCTGCTCGTCTGCGCGACCGAGACCAAGACCAGCGCCGACATCGAGCGCTATGCCGCGCTGCTCGGCGACGCGGTGCGTCGCGCGCAGGCGGCTTGAGGAGCACTGACATGGTTCATGGCAAGGAAAAGGTCATCTTCGAGTACTCGCGGCCGGGTCGCGGCGCGTTCGGCCAGTGGCCGACGCTGGCAGGCGATGCCAGCGACATCCCCGAGGCGCTGCGGCGCCGCTCGCAGCCGCTGCTGCCCGAGATCAGCGAACTGGAGACGGTGCGCCACTTCACGCGCCTGTCGCAGCTGAACTTCTCGATCGACACGCACTTCTACCCGCTGGGGTCGTGCACGATGAAGTACAACCCGAAGGCCTGTAACCAGTACGCGATGCTGCCGGAGTTCCTCGGCCGCCATCCGCTCGCGCCCGAGTCGCAGGGCCAGGGCTTCCTCGCCTGCATGTTCGAGCTGCAGGAGATGCTGAAGGAAGTCACGGGCATGCGCGGCGTGTCGCTGACGCCGATGGCGGGCGCGCAGGGCGAGTTCGCCGGCGTCGCGATGATCCGCGCCTACCACCGCGCGCGCGGCGACCTGGCGCGCAACGAGATCATCGTGCCCGAGGCGGCGCACGGCACGAATCCCGCGACCGCGACGATGTGCGGCTGCGTGGTCCGCGAGATCCCGGTCGACGCCGAAGGCGACGTCGACCTCGAGGCCCTGAAGGCGGTCGTCGGGCCGAACACGGCCGGAATCATGCTGACCAACCCGTCGACGCTCGGCGTGTTCGAACGCAAGATCGAGGCGGTCGCGCGCATCGTCCACGAGGCCGGAGGCCTGCTGTACTACGACGGCGCGAACCTGAACGCGATCCTCGGCAAGGTGCGGCCCGGCGACATGGGCTTCGACGTCATCCACATGAACCTGCACAAGACCTTCTCGACGCCGCACGGCGGCGGCGGGCCGGGCGCGGGTGCGGTCGGCGTCGGCGAGCGCCTGCTGCCGTTCATGCCGATCCCGGTCGTGGGCTGCGATGCGGGCCGCGACGGCCCGGTGTATCGCTGGCTCACCGAGCGCGACCTGCCGCAGTCGATCGGCCGGCTGTCGACCTTCATGGGCAACTCCGGCGTGCTGCTGCGCGCCTATATCTACATGCGGATGCTGGGCCGCGACGGCATGAGCCGCGTCGGCGAGTACGCGACGCTGAACGCGAACTACGTGCTCGCCCGGCTGCGCGAGCTCGGCTACGAGATCGCGTACAACAACCGGCGCGCGAGCCACGAGTTCATCGTCACGCTGAAGCGCGAGGCGCGCGAGCTGAACATCACCGCGATGGATGTCGCGAAGCGGCTGCTCGACTACGGCTTCCACGCGCCGACGACCTACTTCCCGCTGCTGGTGCCGGAGTGCCTGCTGATCGAGCCGACGGAGACCGAGAGCAAGCAGGCGCTGGACGAGTTCGTCGCGGCGATGGCGGCGATCCTCGACGAGGCGCGGCAGCAGCCGGAGCTGGTCAAATCGGCGCCGCACACGATGCCGGTGCGGCGGCTCGACGACGTGCGCGCTGCCAAGCAGCTCGACCTGACCTGGAAGGGCGCCGCCTGAGCGCCTGACCGGGCGGGCAGGGTACACTCCACGCCGTGACAGCCCCCATCGATCGACTCAAGCCCAGCGGCCTGACGCGCGTGCTGCGCGCGTTCGGCAACAGCCTGAAGGGATTCCGCGGCGCGTTCCGTGAGGAGGCCGCGTTCCGCCAGGAACTCGCGCTGGCCGTCATCGTGATCCCGCTCGGCCTGTGGCTCGGCGAGACCGGGGTCGAGCGCGCGCTGCTGGTCGCGCCGGTGCTGCTGATCCTGATCGTCGAGCTGCTCAACAGCGCGATCGAGGCCACCGTCGACCGCATCGGCATGGAGCGCCACCAGTTGTCCGGCCTGGCGAAGGACATCGGCTCGGCGGCCGTGATGCTGTCGTTCTTCCTGCTCGGCACGGTCTGGCTGCTGGTGCTGCTCGACCGGTGAGCGCAACGCTGCGCCCAGTTTCCACCCTGAATCGCGCCCGCGCGCGGAGTGTCCCATGACTGCATTGATCTGTGGTTCCGTTGCCTACGACACCGTGATGGTCTTCGAGGGCCGCTTCAAGGATCACATCCTCGCGGATCGCATCCACATGCTGAACGTCGCGTTCCTCGTGCCGGGGCTGCGCAAGAACTTCGGTGGTTGCGCCGGCAACATCGGCTACAACCTCAAGATGCTGGGCGGCGACGGGCGCGTGATGGCGGCGGTCGGCATGGACTTCGCGCCCTACCGCGCCTGGATGAACGACTGCGGGCTCACGACCGAGCACATCCGGCAGTTCGACGAGGAATACACGGCGCAGGCCTACATCACGACCGACGCCGACAACAACCAGATCACGGCCTTCCATCCGGGCGCGATGAACCGCGCGCACGCGAATCGGGTGCCCGACGGCGCCGGTCTGAAGCTCGGCATCGTCGCGCCGGAGAATCGCGACGGCATGATCCAGCATGCCGAGCAGTTTGCCGCCGCCGGCATCCCGTTCATCTTCGATCCGGGCCAGGGCATGACGCTGTTCGACGGCGCGGAGCTGAGCCGCTTCATCGGCCAGGCGACCTGGGTCGCGGCGAATGACTACGAAGCCAGCCTGCTGTGCGAGCGCACGGGGCTGTCGCTCGAGCAGATCGCGGCGAAGGTCAAGGCGCTGATCGTCACGCGCGGCGGCGAAGGCTCGCAGATCTATGCCGACGGCAAGCGCCTCGAAATCCCGGTGGCGCGGCCCGAGCGGATCAGCGATCCGACCGGCTGCGGCGATGCCTATCGGGCCGGCCTGCTTTACGGCCTGCAGCGCGGCCTCGACTGGGCGACCACCGGGCGCATCGCCTCGCTGATGGGCGCGCTCAAGATCGAGCAGCACGGCACGCAGAATCACCGGATCGGCTTCACGGATTTCGCGGCGCGATACCGCGATACTTTCGGCACCAGCCTGTAGTCGAGCGAGGATCGTCACATGAGCGAACGGATGCGCGGCAGGGTCATGGACCTCAGGCGTGCATGGCTCGCGCTCATGGCGGTCGCGCTGGCCGCCTGGGTCGCGCCGCCGGCCGTGCAGGCGCAGGCCAGCACCGCGGGCACGCCACCGGAGTGGGCGAGCACGCTCGAGCGGATCGCGGGCAGCGTCGTCGCGATCAAGGTCGACCAGACGCGCGCCTTCGACACCGAGTGGAATGCTTCGTCGCAGGCCACGGGCTTCGTCGTCGATGCCGAGCGCGGCCTGATCCTGACCAACCGCCACGTCGTCACGCCGGGGCCGGTCACGGCCGAGGCGATATTCCTGAACCGCGAGGAAGTGCAGCTGTATCCGGTCTATCGCGACCCGGTGCACGATTTCGGCATCTACCGCTACGATCCCTCGAAGCTGCGCTTCACGCGCCCCACCGCGCTGCCGCTGCATCCGGAGGGCGCGCAGATCGGCCGCGAGATCCGCGTGATCGGCAACAATGCCGGCGAGCAGCTGTCGATCCTGCAGGGCACGCTCGCCAAGCTCGACCGGCTCGCGCCGAATTACGGCATCGGCAAGTACAACGACTTCAACACCTTCTACCTGCAGGCCGCCTCCGGCACGTCGGGCGGCTCGTCGGGTTCGCCGGTCGTCGACATCCGCGGCCGCGTCGTCGCGTTGAACGCGGGCGGCGCGACGGGCGCCGCATCGAGCTTCTACCTGCCGCTGGGCCGCGTGAAGCGGGCGCTGGAGCTGATCCAGGCCGGCAAGCCCGTCACGCGCGGCACGCTGCAGACGGTGTTCACGTACGCGCCGTTCGACGAGTTGCGTCGGCTCGGCCTCGATGGCGCCACCGAGGCCGAGGTGCGCCGCCAGTTCCCGGACTACACCGGCATGCTGGTGGTCGCCGAGGTGCAGCCCGGCTCGCCGGCCGCCGCCGCGCTCAAGCCCGGCGACATCCTGGTGCGGGTCAATGGCCGCTACATCACGCAGTTCGATCCGCTCGCCGCCGTGCTCGACGACGGCGTCGGCACGAGCATCGCGCTCGAGCTCAATCGCGGCGGCCAGAGCCTGCGCGCCAGCCTCGCGGTCGGCGACCTGCATGCCATCACGCCCGACACCTACCTCGAGTTCAGCGACGGCATCCTGCACACGCTGTCGTGGCAGCGGGCGCGGCACCTGAACGTGCCGGTCAGTGGCGTGCTGGTGGCGAACCCGGGCTATGCGTTCGGCTCCGCCGGCGTGCCGCGCGGCGCGGTGATCCGCGCCGTCAACGGCCAGGAAATCGCGAGTCTGGATGCGCTGGTCGAAGTGCTCGCGCCACTCGGGGACGGTGCCCGCATCACGGTGCGCTACACGACGCTCGAGGAACCGAACGGATCACAGCTGCGCTCCGTGCGCATCGACCGGCGCTGGTTCGCGGCGCGGCGCTGCGTCCGCAACGACGCGAGCGGCTTCTGGGATTGCACCGATTTGCCATCCGTCGCGGCGGCGCCGCGGCCGGCCCCCGGCGGCACGACCTTCGGCACCGAAGCGGATCCGCGTTCAGCGAAGCTTGCGCCGTCACTGGTAGGCGTCGGCTTCGACATGCCGTACTCCGTCTCCGGCGTCACCGAGCGCAACTACTACGGCACCGGGCTGCTCGTCGATGCGGCGCAAGGGCTCGTCGTCGTGGATCGCAACACGGTGCCGGTCTCGATCGGCGACGTGCGCCTGACCTTCGCGGGCACGCTCGAGGTGCCGGGTCGCGTCGAGTACATCCATCCGCTGCACAACCTCGCGCTGGTGCGGTTCGATCCGGCGCTGATCGGCGCGACGCCAGTGCGCGCCGCCACGTTCGCGGCGCGGCCGTTCGCGGTCGGCGAGACGGTCTGGGTCGTGGGACTCGGGCGCGACGGCGACATCAAGGTCCGCTCGACGCAGATCGGCGATGTCGGGCCGCTGGTGCTGCCGCTGTCGCGAACGATGCAGTTCCGCGATGCGAACCTCGAAGTGGCGACGCTGACGACCGCCGCCGGCGTCGACGACGGAGTCATGGTCGACAACCGCGGCAACGTCATCGGGTTGTGGTCGAGCTTCGCCTTCGACAGTGGCCGTGAAGTGCAGCAGATGAGCCGCGGCATCGCGATCGAAGTCGTCGCCGACATGGTCGAGCGCGCGCGCTCGAATCGGCCCCTGTACTCGCTCGAGGCCGAGTTCAGCCCGATGCCGCTTGCGACGGCGCGCCGGCTCGGCCTGCCGGAGGCCTGGATCGAGCGCATCGGCGCGAGCCGGCCGCAGGAGCGGCAGGTGTTGAGCATCGCGCGCCTGGTCGGCGGAGCGCCGGCGCAGTCGCTGTTGCGCCAGGGAGACCTGCTGCTCGCGGTCGATGACGTCGTCGTCACGGAGTTCCGCGCGGTCGAGCGCGCGGTCGCCGACCGCCCGCGGGTCACGGTTACCGTTTGGCGCGAGAGCGCCGAACGCCGGATCGAAGTGCCGACGGTGGCGCTCAGTGGCGTCGATGTCGACCGGGTCTTGCAGTGGGCCGGCGCTACCCTGCAGGTGCCGCATCGCGCGATGCTCGCGCAGCGCGGCATGTCGCCCGAGGGCATCTATGTCGGCTACTTCGCCTACGGTTCGCCGGCAACGCGCCACGGCCTGTTCCCCGGTCGGCGCATCGTCGAAGTCGACGGCGTTGCCACGCCTGACCTCGATGCCTTCCTGCGCGTCGTCACGGGTCGCCCGGATCGCTCCTCGGTCCGGCTGCGCACCCTGACCTGGAACAACGCGCAGGAGGTCATCACGCTGAAGCTCGACCGGCATTACTGGCCGGCCTACGAACTGCGGCGCGGGACCGACGGCTGGGAGCGGCGCGAACTCGAGTGAGCAGCGGCGGCCAGCAGGATCTGTTCGGCGCCGCCGCGCCCGATGCGGTCGAGCCAGCCGAGCAGGGCGCGCTCGCGCCGCTGGCGGCGCAGCTGCCGGGCGCGCTGCGCCTGGGCACGTCGAGCTGGTCGTTTCCCGGCTGGCAGGGGCTCGTCTGGGCGCGCCGCCATCGTGACACCGAACTCGCGCGGCATGGCCTCGCGGCGTACGCGCGCCATCCGTTGCTGCGCGCCGTCGGCGTCGACCGCGCGTTCTACGCGCCGCTGCGCAGCGCCGAGTGGCGCGAGTTCGCGGCCGCGACGCCGCCCGGTTTCCGCTTCCTCGTCAAGGCGCATGCCGCGCTGACGATTCCGCCCGGCGCGCGTCGGCCGGAGTTCCTCGGGCGCGCGCCCGAGGCCTTCCTGGATGCGGACTACGCGCTGCGCCATGTCGTCGCGCCCGCCGTCGAAGGCCTCGGCGACCGCCTCGGCGTGCTGCTGCTGCAGTTCTCGCCGTTGCCGGCCGCGCTGCTGCGCGAGCCGCAGCGCCTGCTCGAGCAGTTGCGCGCGTTCCTGCAGGCGATGCCGCGCAAGGTGCGCTGCGCGGTCGAATGGCGCGATGCCGCCATGCTCGGGCCCGATTACGAGGCCGTGCTGGCCGACACCGGCGCGGTGCATGGCTACAGCGCACACCCGCGCATGCCGCGCCTGACGCAGCAGCTCGCGCGGCCGGCGCGCGGCCTGTGCGTCGTGCGCTGGCTGCTCGAGCGCGGGCAGATGTACGAGGAGGCGCGCAGTCGTTACGCGCCTTTCGACCGGCTGGTCGATCCGGATCCCGACACCCGCGGCGAGATCGTCGCAGTCGTCGCGCAGGCGTTGCAAAATGGCGACGAAGGCCTCGTCATCATCAACAACAAGGCCGAAGGATCGGCGCCCTTATCCGTGGAAATGCTGGCCCGCGAGTTCGCGGCCCAGTTGCTACAATGAGGCGATGAGTCGTTTGCGCCGCGCCACACAGCAGGAGCTCGAGGTCGCCATCACCGCGTTGCGGAACGGCGAACTGGTCGCGTTCCCGACCGAGACCGTCTATGGCCTCGGCGCGAACGCGCGCGATCCCGCCGCCTTGCGCCGCCTGTACGAAGCCAAGGGACGGCCTGCCAGCCACCCGGTCATCGTGCATCTGGATTCAGCCCGTTACCTGCCGCGCTGGGCGACTGACGTTTCCGCGAAGGCGGAAATGCTCGCCGAGCGCTTCTGGCCGGGTCCGCTGACGATCGTGCTGCGCCGTCATCCCGATGTCTCGGAGCTGTTGACCGGCGGCCAGGACACGATCGCGATCCGCATCCCCTCGCATCCGACGGCGCTGCAGTTGCTGACGGCTTTCGGAGGCGGCATCGCCGCGCCGTCCGCGAATCGCTTCGGCCGCCTGTCGCCGACGCGTGCCGAGCATGTCCGCGAGGAGCTCGGCGATGCGGTCAGCGTGATCCTCGACGGCGGCGAGTCGACCATCGGCCTCGAGTCGACCATCGTGTCGCTGGTCGACGGTGCGCCGCGACTGCTGCGTCCCGGCGCGGTGCGCGTCGACCAGCTGCGGGCCGTTCTGCCTGATCTCGAGGTCGGCGCGTCGTCGGGCGCGCCGCGCGTGCCGGGCAGCCTGCCGCAGCACTACGCGCCGCAGACCCGCGTCGTCATCGCCTCGACCCCGGAACTGGAACCGCGCATCGAGGAACTGGTCGCGCAGGACAAGCGCGTCGCCGTGCTGGCGCAGCGCCCGCCGCGGCTCGCGCGCGCCAACGTCACCTGGATCAACGCCGGCCGCCGTGCCGATGTCTTCCAGCACGACCTATATGCCAACCTGCGCTCGCTCGACAAGGCCGGGGCGGTGGCCATCCTGGTCGAGCAAGTGCCGGACGGCCTGCCCTGGGCCGCCGTGCGCGATCGCCTTGCGCGCGCCAGTGCGACGACGCCCGTCATGGAAGAGCTGCCTTGAGCGCGCGCCGCGCGCCGCGCTGGATCGACCCGTTCGAGCCCCGCCAGATCCAGCGGCTCGTCGCCGAGTTCGGCTCGCCGCTGCTGGTCATCGATTGCGAGCGGGTGCGTAAGCAGTATCGCGCGCTGCACCGCGCGCTGCCCGGCGTCGACCTGCACTACGCGCTGAAGCCGCTGCCGCATCCGGCGGTCGTCAACACCATCGTCGAGCTGGGCGGCTTCCTGGATCTCGCCACGACCGGCGAAGTCGAGCTCGTCACGCGCCTCGGCGTCGATCCGGCACGCTGCATCCACACGCACCCGATCAAGCGCGACATCGACATCACCAGCGCGCTGGCGCGCGGCGTCACGGTGTTCGTCGCCGACAACCCGGACGAGGTGCGCAAGTTCGAGCGCCACCGCAAGCACGCCGAGCTGCTGCTGCGCGTGTCGTTCCGCAGCCCCGGCGCGGTCTGCGACCTGTCGCGCAAGTTCGGCTGCGATCCCGAGGATCTGCTTGCGCTGGCGCGGCTGGCGCACCGGCTCGGCATCACGGTGCGCGGCCTGTCGTTCCATGTCGGCTCGCAGGCAGCCGATCCCGGCAAGCATGTCGAGGCGATCGAGGCCTGCGCGAAACTGCTCGCGGCGG